>CAYWNB010000127.1:0-2879 GCA_964459195.1 uncultured Desulfobacula sp. | reverse complement strand
AAACTTTAATCTGGCAAAATTAAACGGAATCAACTATATCTTCAAACAGTATTGAACAGATATCATAATAATTATCATGCAGGATGAGAAATTACTTAAGATAGTTTTTCAGCAGGCCAGGTGAGAAAAAAAATAAATTCAATCGATAATGAACCCTTTATGCAAGACTTCGGACTGCGAATTGAAATTAGGCAAAAAATATCAATTAAAGGAGATTAAAAAATGACGACAACCGACGAAACTGAAAAAAAACCACTATGGGTAGGAATTGAGGAAAAATTACTTGAGCTTAATCCAGGAGATCTCTCCGGGCAAGCCAAGGAAGAAGCGATTCAAAAGATTGTGGGCGAGCTTGATAATGAAGGTTTTAATGTTTCCAAAAGCGGCGGCAGGATGATGCAGTTGAGATGGGCGATGGATGACATGCTGAAAGTTGGGAGGCCGCTGATGAAGGATTTTAACGATGCAATTGCAGCGCTTTCACTGGAAGACGTGCCAGATCCTTATTCAGCGACCAGTAAACTTATCGCCAATCTTGGTGAACCCTGGAAAGAACTCAAGAAAGTCGACTGCAGACTGGACATAATACGGATTGTCGAAGAGACAAGACTTGACTTGCTTGTAAAAAAAGCAAAAGAACTGTCTGAAAATGAAAGTATCCGATTCCTCATTGAAGAACAATTGGAACCCGAGGTGATCATAAATAAATTAGGCATTACGGAAGAAAAATTGGCAGAAGTGGTCGCTGAGATTGCAAAGGAAAAGGCAGAGAGAAAAAGGGTGACAAATTTGCTGGAGAAGCTTGACGGCAAATCAGACGAAGAAAAGGTGAAGCACTTAATTACAAATAATGTGACAGAGGAATTGATCATAGAGCTGGCAGAAGTTGACCCGGCTGCTATTAATAATGCCAAAAAAGCCATGGAAGAGGAAATCAAGGAGCAACAAAGATTAGCAGAGGAAGCAGCAGCGAAGAAAAAGGCGGAGGCCGCAGGTCCTTCTTTGGAAGATATTACCCCGGATGATATGATTGACCACATCGATTCTATTCGTGAAATAATGGAATTTAGCGAAGTAGAGAAAGAAATCAGGACGATGTGTGAACAAAGCGCTATCCCACAGTGCCTTGTTGACATTGCCGTTTCTGATCCTGACAAACTGGATGAACTCGAAAAAAAGGCAGAAGGATAATATTGTCATAAAATAGCTTCACCTGACCCTAAAAGCATATAGCTCTGGGGTCAGGTGAACATTCCATTATTAGAATACGAAAGATGAGGAGCAATTTGTCTTTTACCTTACCGAAAAATAGTTTTAGTTTGTCTCCTTTTTTCCAGGACAGTCTCAGTTGTGTGACTGTCCCTCTGAGATACGTTTGTCAGTATTGTTTGTCTTCACCCGTTTTCTGTGCTTTCCTAATGCCTTATATACCATTACGTAGAAAAGTGGTGCGAAAAATATTACCAGAAAGGTAGACGTCACCATTCCTCCAAGAACACCGGTGCCGATAGCTCTTTGTGCGCCCGATCCGGCTCCAGTGGCAAGTGCCAGCGGCAGGATGCCGAAGCCAAAGGCCAATGAAGTCATGATGATGGGACGCAGTCTCAATTTGGCTGCCTCCAAGGTTGCATCCACCAGCCCTGCACCTTCATCAACTCTGGCTCTTGCGAACTGAACGATGAGGATCGCGTTCTTTGTAGTCAGGCCCAGGGTGGTCAACAGTCCGATCTGAAAATAGACATCATTGGGCATTCCCCGCATTGTCGAAGCAATCACACCGCCAATGACACCAAGGGGCAGGCATAGCAGAATTGCAATGGGGATAGGCCAGCTTTCATACAGGGCTGCCAGACACAGAAAAATCACAAAAATTGAAAATGCATATAAAAGAGGTGCCTGGGAGCCAGACATCCTTTCCTGATAAGACAATCCGGTCCAGTCATAGCCAATCCCCGGGGGCAATTTTGTCACAAGCTCTTCCATGGCCTCCATGGCTTCCCCTGAACTGTGCCCCGGTGCCGGCTCCCCCCAGATATTAATGGAAGGGAAGGCATTAAAACGCTCCAGCTTGGGGGAACCCAGTGCCCAGTGACCGGATGCAAAGGACGTAAAAGGGACCATCTTGCCTATGCTGTTTCGCACATACAGTTTTTCCAAATCTTTGGGCAGCATACGAAAGGGGGCATCTGCCTGGATAAAGACCCGCTTAATCCGTCCTGCCTGGATAAAATCATTGACATAGGCACTGCCAAAGGAGGCTGAAATGACATTGTGGATAGAGCTGACGGGAACCCCCAGAGCACCGGCTTTGTCCCAATTTACATCAATGTGGTATTCGGGCACATCTTCCATACCATTGGGCCGGACCCTGATCAATCTCGGGTCCTGTGCTGCCATGCCAAGAAGTTGATTTCGGGCTGCTATCAGTTTTTCATGACCCAGGCCGCCTCGATCCTGCAACTGGAAATCAAATCCGGTGGCATTGCCCAGTTCTAGGACCGCCGGCGGTGGAAAGGCAAATACCATGGCCTCTTTTATCTGTGAAAAAGCGCCCATGGCCCTTCCGGCAATCGCTTCGACTTTCAGGTCAGGGCGCTGGCGGAGATCCCAGTCCTTGAGTTTGATAAATCCCATGGCCATATTCTGTCCTGCACCACCAAAACTAAACCCGGAAAGTGCCATGACGGAATCCACACTTTCTTTTTCCTGTGTCAGAAAATGGTCCCGGGCTTTATTCATGACTTTTTTAGTCTGTTCCAGGGTGGAGCCTGTCGGAAGCATGACCTGGACCAATAAAATACCCTGATCTTCATTGGGAAGATAAGACGTGGGCATGCGGTTGAACAGATACCCCATGGCACCCACGATTAGAACAAACA
>CAYWNB010000126.1:0-8603 GCA_964459195.1 uncultured Desulfobacula sp. | reverse complement strand
TGGCGGAGGAGGTAGGATTCGAACCCACGGACCCGTTAAGGTCAACGGTTTTCAAGACCGCCACTTTCGGCCACTCAGTCACTCCTCCACAATTGAACCTGAATTTTATATCACCTTGTCGAGAACAGGTCAATACTTAAC
This sequence comes from uncultured Desulfobacula sp., assembly GCA_964459195.1. Classification (GTDB taxonomy): domain Bacteria; phylum Desulfobacterota; class Desulfobacteria; order Desulfobacterales; family Desulfobacteraceae; genus NBML01. The sequence continues at coordinate 8,462 of CAYWNB010000126.1, read as the reverse complement.
TTATGTTTTTAAATGATTGACAGGAAGAATAGTTGAGATATATTAAGAAGTTTTAGGTTAACGATATATATTAGGAGCGTGTAAATGAAACAGAAAATCAAGTTTGAAAAGAATATTAAAGAGGGGATTCTCACCATTATAGAGTTCAGTGAAGTTGATCCGGGTGTTGTGATGCTGCTTCATGAAGAGGAATACAGTCTGGAAGAATTGACCCAGGCATCCAAAGAAGGGGTGGACGCATTTTTGGGGCTGCTTCGAAGACGGAGCTTTTTCCCTGCCAGAGATATGGCGGTAAAACTTTTTGACGGCAGTGTTGATTTCTTTAAAGATGCTGGTGCTGAAAAGCTTGTTATTGAATATAATGATATTGAAGCCTTTCCCGGTGAAGAAGCTTTTGTTTTGGATGATGATGTTGAGCTGGATGCGCTGTTGGAGGAAGATGGTGATTCAAAAGAAGATGAGATGAAAGAAATCGATTCTGAAGACGATACCCCGCAATTTAAGCCAGAAGATACCTCTGAACACGAGAATTAAAATAAATATGAAAACGAAAATTAAACAGATTGTTCTGGAGGCCGCCCAACGAGCGGTTGAAAAGGGGGAACTGCCCTCTGATCAGATTCCTGATATGGAGATAGAAGCTCCGAAACACACCGCCCAGGGTGATTTTTCAAGCAATTTTGCCATGGTGTCGGCAGGCATCCAGCGAATGGCACCGCAAAAGATTGCCCAAGCCATCGTTTCAAACATGGAATCCCTGGATTATATTGAAAAGATTGAAGTGGCTGGCCCGGGTTTTATTAATTTTTTTCTCGCCAATGCCGCATGGCATCCCGTGATAGACCAGATTCTTGTCCAGGACAAAGGGTTTGGTGCATCAAAGATGGGGCGGGGGAAAAAGGTTCAGGTGGAGTTTGTCAGTGCCAACCCCACGGGGCCCCTCCATGTCGGACATGGAAGGGGAGCAGCTGTCGGGGATTCTGTGGGAAATATCCTCGCCTTTGCCGGGTTTGATGTTCAGAAGGAATACTATATCAATGATTCCGGCCGGCAGATTCGAACCCTTGGCACCTCTGTATGGCTCAGGCTTTTGGAGGGGGCGGGCAGAAAAATTGAATTTCCGGATGATTGCTACAAAGGGGAGTATATAAAGGATCTTGCCCAAAAGGTTCTGGATAAAGAGGGCAACGATTTTTTGGACCAGGTGGAGGATACCGCCATCCCCTTGTGCGCAAAATTTGCTGCCAATGAAATATTGGTGGGTATAAAATCGGATCTGGCCGATTTTGGTGTCTTTTTTGATCAATGGTTCAGCGAACAAAGTCTCTTTGATTCAGGTCGGGTGCAAGGGGCCATTGAGGCCTACCAGGCTGAAGGGTTGATCTATGAAGAAGCGGGGGCTCTCTGGTTTCGGACGGAGGATTTCGGGGATGAAAAAAACAGGGTGGTTGTCAGGAATAACGGGCTGACCACCTATTTTGCCTCTGATATTGCCTATCATAAAGAAAAATATGAGCGGGGCTTTGACCGGGTGATTGATGTGTGGGGGGCGGACCATCATGGCTATATCAAGCGGATTGACGCTTCGGTAGTGGCTTCGGGCCGAAAAAGCGAGCAGTTTGAGGTGATTCTTGTTCAGCTGGTTAACCTGCTGCGGGGGGGCAACCCGGTTCAGATGTCCACACGATCCGGGGAGTTTGTTACCCTGAAGGACATTGTGGATGAAGTGGGAAAAGATGCGGCACGGTTCATGTTCTTGAGCCGCAGTTATGATTCCGGTCTGGAGTTTGATCTTGAATTGGCCAAATCAAAAAATTCTGACAACCCAGTCTACTATGTACAGTATGTCCATGCCAGAATCACGGGGATTCTTTTAAAGGCAAAAGAAGAGGGTCTGATCAAGGAAATTGAGTTTCAACAAGGAGAACACCTTGGATTGCTGACTACGCAAGAAGAGATCAACCTGATCAAAATTCTGGCCGGGTTTGGAGAGCAGGTTGAAAAAAGTGCCAACACCCTTCACCCCCATGTGATTTTTACCTATTTGATGTCCCTGGCATCGGCATTCCATGGATATTATAATAAACACAAGGTGATAACAGAAGACAAAAATCTTTCCAGGGCAAGGCTCTCTCTGGTTCTGTCGGTTAAAAAGGTCATCCGAAACGGGTTAAGTCTTTTGGGTGTTTCAGCTCCGGAAAGAATGTAGCACATGTCGGTTTCTAAGGGGGTGTCTTTTAGGGGGATTTTAAGGTATCTGGTGTATGTATTTGTCGGGGGATGGATGTTTTTTTTGGGCATCCTGGTGGGCAGAGGAAACGCTCCTGTGACGTTTGATACAAAAAGTTTTCACACCCGCCTGGAAGCCATTGTTCAGTCCTATGGAAAGACAGATGCACCTGAAGAAAAAATGGATCTTGAGTTCTATGATGCCCTGAATAATCCTGTCCGCCATGAAGTGACGGGGGAAAAAAACATTCCCAATGAGATTATTCCCAAGAAGGAAGCCGGGCATATAGTGATCCAGGTGCCGATAGTTGAAGCGGTTCCTGTAAAAACCAGTCGGAAAGCTGCCACCCTGAACAAGGCGGCTTTAGACAAAAGCCCATTTAAGGATAAGGGGTCCGGGCAGACACCGGTCAAGGAGAAGGTTCCCCTTGCAAAAACCCAGGTCCAAAAAGAAAAACAGGCGCTGGCAACGGATGCAGATGCGGCTTATACCCTTCAGGTGGCGGCCTACAAATCACCCGCCGATGCGGTCACCCAGATGGCAATTCTGGAAAAAAAAGGGTTCGCCTCCTACCGAACCCTGGGGAAAATAGAGGGGGTTACCTGGTACCGGGTAAGGGTGGGGTCCTTTGCCACCCGAAAGGCGGCAAGTTTGTATGCTGAAAAGTTAAAACACGCCAAAATTGAGGCAATGATTATAAAGAAGGAATAAGGATGAAGATATCAGATGAAAATATCAACGGATGAAATTGAAAAGATGGCCCACCTTGCAAGGCTTGCGATTGATGATCCGCTAAAAGCGGCGCTGTCCGTTCAGCTCAGTCATATCCTGGATTATATAGATACGCTCAAAGATGTAAATGTGGAAGGGGTGATCCCTGCCTCGGGTGCTGCATTTTTAAACAATGTATTAAGGGAAGATGTCCGTGGGGATTCTCCCGGACCCGACGTGACCCTTGCCAATGCCCCGGAGCGGGACCAAGATTTTTACACGGTGCCAAGGGTTGTTTAATAAGGTTGTGTAATAAGGTTAGCATTTATATTCCCCTGCATTTATCGATAAGGAACAAATTGAATGGATTTACATACACTGACCATTGCAAAGGCACAAAAACTTTTATCCCAGGAGAAAATTTCCTCTGTTGAACTGACCCGGGCCTTTCTTGAACGGGTTGATCGGTATGAGGACGGCATCGGGGCGTTTATCACCCTGGACAAAGCGGGAGCCCTGGCCCAGGCCGGGCTGGCGGATGAACAGATTGCCGCAGGGAATCAGGCCCCTTTTACCGGCATTCCCATTGCCTTGAAGGATCTTTTGTGCACCCGTGGGGTAAAAACCACCTGTGGTTCAAAAATACTGGGCAACTTTGTCCCCCAATATGACGCCACTGTGGTGGAAAAATTAAAAAAGGAAAATGCCGTTCTCATCGGCAAGACCAACCTGGATGAATTTGCCATGGGGTCTTCCACGGAAAATTCCGCTTTTAAAATTACGAAAAATCCCTGGAACCAGGACCATGTGCCCGGCGGATCCAGCGGCGGATCTGCCGCTGCCGTTGCTGCCCAGTTTTGCTGCGGTGCCCTGGGGACAGACACCGGTGGATCCATACGCCAGCCCGCTTCCCATTGCTCGGTGGTGGGGCTTAAGCCGACTTATGGAAGGGTCTCCCGGTTCGGGCTTGTCTCCTATGCCTCTTCTTTGGACCAGATCGGCCCCATCACAAGGGATGTGACCGATGCGGCCCTGATGATGAACCTGATTTGCGGCAATGATCCAAAGGATTCCACCAGCGCCAGGCAAGCGGTCCCGGATTTTACACAGGCCCTGAATCAATTTGAAAAAAATTCCCTCAAAGGAATGAAGGCGGGTATTCCCAAGGAATATCTTGGGGTGGAGGGGATAGATCCCGAGGTGTCGGCCATGTTTGACCGGGCCAAAACCATTCTTGAAGCCCAGGGGGTTGAAATTGTCGATATTTCCCTGCCCCATACCCCCTATGTGGTGGCAGCCTATTATATCATTGCCCCCTGTGAAGCCAGTTCAAATCTTGCCCGATTTGACGGGGTGCGGTACGGGATCCGGGACCACTCCAGCCAGGATATCATTGAGATGTATAAAAAAACCAAATCCAAAGGGTTTGGCCCCGAGGTCCAGCGCCGGATCATCATCGGTACCTATGCCCTGTCTGCCGGATATTATGATGCCTACTACGGCCGTGCATCCCAGGTGAGAACCCTGATCATGGAAGATTTTTCAAAGGCCTTTGACCAATGCGATCTCATCCTTTCCCCGGTGGCCCCTACTCCGGCCTTTAAAATCGGTGAAAATACAGGGGACCCGCTGACCATGTATCTGAGTGATATTTTTACCCTGTCCGCCAACATGGCAGGGGTTCCCGGGATTTCCGTTCCCGGGGGTTTTTCTTCCAAGGGGCTTCCCATGGGGATACAGATGATGGCAAAGCACTTTGATGAGATATCCCTTTTAAGGGCCGGATTTGGATTTGAGCGAGCCCTTGATTTGAAACCAGGTTTTCCCAGCCTTTCATAACCCCGTTCCTTTAATGATAATAATAATTAAGGAGGTATAGATGACCATCGTCCAGCCCCAGGGAGAGGCATTGAAAAAAGCGATCCAATGGATTTCCCAGGAAAGAAAAAAGAATCCCGATATAAATTTGGCTGCCCTTGTGGACAAAACCGCATTCCAGTTTGATCTAAGCCCAAAGGATTCTGAATTTTTGCTGCGGTTTGTAAAGGCCAAGATTGACCCATGAGTAAAATTAGAATCCTGCCCGAAATCCTGTCCAACCAGATTGCCGCAGGGGAGGTGGTCCAGCGGCCATCTTCCGTGGTAAAAGAATTGGTTGAAAACTGCATTGATGCCAAGGCCACAAGGATTACCGTGGAAATAGAACGAGGGGGCAAATCTCTGATCCGGGTTTCCGATGACGGGTCTGGCCTTGGAAGAGATGAGGCGATGCTCTCCATTGAACGGTATGCCACCAGCAAGATTTTCACCAAGGAAGATCTGTTCGCCATTGCAAGTTTTGGCTTCAGGGGTGAGGCCCTTCCCTCCATTGCATCGGTGGCAAAGTTTTGTCTTGTTTCCAGGACAGCTGCTTCGGATATCGGGACAAAAATTGAAATCGCCGGGGGCAAGCTTGTCAAGGTTTCAGACGAGGGGGCACCCGTCGGCACATTGGTAGAGGTGAAACATCTTTTTTTCAATACACCGGCCCGAAGAAAATTTTTAAAGGGGGAGGCCACCGAAGCTGGCCACATTGCCGATACCGTCGCAGGGCTGGCCCTGGGCAATCCCCATGTTGGGTTCCGGCTGTTTGTCAATAAAAAACTGGTAAAAAATTTCCCCCATGGCCAGGACCTGTTCCAGCGGTCTTTGTTGGTGCTGGGCAAGGATGTGACCCACAAGCTTTATCGGTTAAAGGGGCTTGAAGAAAATATCGCTGTATCCGGGGTCTGTTCTAATCCCCTGGTTACAAGGAGCACCTCGGGCCGGATCTATTTGTTTGTCAACAACCGGTTAGTCTATGACAGGGGGCTTGTGGCCTCAGTCTTTAAGGGATACCAGGGGCGGATCATGAAGGGGCGTTTTCCCATGGGCGTTGTGTGTGTGGGGCTGCCCTTTGACCAGGTGGATGTCAATGTCCATCCCACCAAGCGGGAAATTAAATTTTTAAACCCCCAGCCGGTGTACCAGGCAGTGGGGCGGGCCGTTGAATCTGCCCTGGTTGAGGCTCAAAAAGATCTTATCGCCTATGCAAAGAGTGCAGGGCCGGGTGAATTTTCTGCCCATGAAGTATTCGAAAACAGGCCGGCAGACAGGGTGGCCCAATCAACTCTTGCCTGGGAACACCCCTTCCTAGGCGAAGCAAAAAAAACAATGTTCGGGATAAAACAAGAGCCTGAAGGGTCTGGCCAGCCCATAGAATCATTGCCCGAAGACAGCCTGTATGAAAAGAGCAGAATCAATCAATCGCATCATCAATCACAGACTCAATCACAGACCCCATTCCATGTTTTGGGCCAGGTCCTGGGCACCTATATTGTTGCACAAAAAGAAAATTCCCTGGTGCTGGTTGACCAGCATGCTGCCCATGAACGGGTGGTCTATGAAGCCCTAAAAAAACGCCACCACACCCTGGGGGTTCATAGCCAGGACCTTCTGGTTCCCGAAGTCCTGGAATTAACCCATGGGGAAGCCGATTCTTTGAGCGCCATTCTCGAGGCGTTGTCCGGTATGGGGCTTCGCATCGAGCCCTTTGGGGGGACCTGCTTTGTGGTAAAGGCAGTTCCCTCTCTTCTGGGGGAAAAAGAGTTAAAGCCCCTGGTCCTGGAACTTATTGAAACCTTCAAGGAAGACAGCCGCTTGGATGAGATTCAGGATGCCTGTCTTGTTTCCATGGCCTGCCATTCTGCCCTGCGGGCCCATAAACAGATGAACGGCCAGGAAATGGTGCGCCTTTTGGAAGATCTGGAGAGATGTGATAATTCCCTGCACTGCCCCCATGGCCGTCCCACCATCATTAGTTTTGATGAACAGCAATTAAAGAAGTTGTTTAAAAGACTTGTTTGATGGGGGGGGATGGGGTATATAATGCCGGGAATTTATATCTGATTTTATAAATTTGTGCGTCGGGAACTATTGCAGGACGATATAACAAAACAAGTGCAGAAAATGGAGGTCAAAAATTCGGCCCTTTCTTCTGTGGTGACTATTAAGATCTATTATTAAGGAGCAGTATGTTGAAATCCAGTAATCGGATAAAAAAAGGGGGGCTGTTTCTGACAGCTGTGTTCATTCTAACGATATTAACCGTGAATATCGGTATTTGTGCCGCCCCACCCAAACGCGTGGCGATTTTTCCCTTTACCATGAATTCTCCCCAGGACCTGGGGTTTCTGCAGAACGGGCTGTTTTCCATGCTGTCTTCCCGGCTTGCAGATCCGGGAAAAGTCGATGTACTGGACAGGGAAACTGTTGAAAAATATTTGGCCCAGGTAAAGGAATCCGATGCAGTAAAAGGGGTTTTGAACGAACCCAAGGCCAGAATCCTCGGTGCTGACATGGGGGTGGATTATATTCTGTTCGGCAGCTTGACCCATTTTGGGGAAAGCGTGAGCCTGGACGCCAGCATGGTGGATATCACCGGGACAAAAAAGACCCTCACTTTCTTTGAACAGAGCAACGCCATGGGGGATGTGATTCCCCTGGTGAATTCTTTTGCCGGGGATATCAACCTCAAGGTATTTAACCGGAATATTTCCAACGAGCTCTATGCCCAGCCGGTTCCCCAAGCCCCGGATGCACCGGGCGGGCTGCAGTATGCCGGTGGCGGGGCCGTTGTCGGCGGCGGCATGTTGGCCATGCAGCAGGGCCACGGACAGGGGTTCAGTACCTATCTTAAGTTTGAGGGCGTGATCGGGGCCATGGCCACAGGCGATGTGAACAAGGATGGCAGGAGGGAGGTGATAACGGCAACCGACAGCGATCTTTATATCTACCAGCTGGAAGGAAATCGGCTTGTCCAGATGGAAAAACTTGAGTTCAGCTCCACCAACCGCATCGTTTCCCTGGATATTGCCGATATCAATAAAAACGGGTATCCGGAAATTTTTGTGACCAGCCTGACCATCCACAGAGACAGTCTTCAGTCTTTTGTACTGGAGTATGACGGAACCCGATATGTGACCCTCGATGAAGGCGAAGCCGGCTATTACCGGGTTGTAAAAACCCCGGATAATCCAACGGTTCTCCTGCGCCAGGATCACGGGCGCAGTCCCTTTAATGGTCGAATCCATGCCATGATGCCCCAGGGAAATACCTATAAAGAGGAAAAACGTGTTGAGGTACCCAGAAATACCTCTGTCCTCTCCCTTGCCAGGGGGCCGGTGACGTCAACGGATGCCGATGAATATGTGATGATCAATGAACACGGCCGGCTGGTGGTGGCCAATAACAATGGCCGCACGGATTCGGAAAGCACTGAAAAATTTGGCTTGACCGCACATTACTGGTTTATGCCCAGAAATGATACAGATGCCTCTTATCAGGAACGGCTCTATCTTCATCCGCGGATTAACTTTTATGACATCGGTTCCGACGGTAAACAGGAAGTGTTTGTGGTCAAGAACAATGAATTTGGTGGCGGTGCGCTGGGCCGTTATAAACGGTTTAAGGATGCCCATATCGAGATACTCGCCTGGAACGG
>CAYWNB010000125.1:0-8665 GCA_964459195.1 uncultured Desulfobacula sp. | reverse complement strand
GGTTATGACCATTATCCGGCCCGTGGCAGGTTTTTTCACAGCCGTTTGCACAGGGATTGCCCAAAATTATTGGGGCAATCCCACACCTGCCCCGGCTATTCCGGCTGTCCCCCTTGGCCCCCTTAAAGAAACCGGAGGCTGAGGTTGTTCTGCCACCTGCGGCGCAGGTGTTCCCGAAGAGGCCCCACTCACCCAACGGCTGATGGCGGGGGTAAGATATGCCTATGGCGAATTACTCACCGATATTGCAACCCCCTTTATCATCGGTATTTTTATTGCCGGAATCATCACCTTCTTTTTCCCAGATGACCTGACGGTCTGGGCCAATGACCATCAATTTTTGTCCATGCTGGCCATGCTGGCAGCCGGTATTCCCATGTATGTGTGCGCCACATCCTCCACCCCCATTGCCGCCGCTTTGATTCTCAAGGGGCTGAATCCCGGGGCAGCCCTGGTCTTTTTACTGGCAGGCCCTGCCACAAATGCGGCCACCATCGCCATTGTCAAAAATATTTTCAATACCCGGGCCCTGGTAATCTACCTATCCATGATTGCCATCTGTTCCCTTGCCATGGGAGCTTTTGTGGACTGGCTTTACGGATTTCTCGGCATAGAGGCCCAGGTGGTGGTGGGACAGGCATCTGAGCTGATTCCCCATCCGGTTCAGCTGGCAGGTGCCCTGATACTGACGGCCCTGATCCTTTATAATTGGTTAATACGGTTCAAACAAAACCCTAAACATTTCCACTCACCTTCCCACTAACAGGCCTGGGTGTTCAATCGCTTTACCTGCCCCGACAATTCATGTATATTAAAAGAATCCAGGTCCTAAGCGCCTGTGAACCCATAACAAGGAGAATTTCATGATCCAAGCCAAAGATATCATGCAAAAAAATATTATCAGTCTCTCACCGGATACAAAAATTCCTGACGCCGTGGAAATCCTGCTCAAAAATCACATCAACGGGGTTCCTGTGGTAGACGCCAATGGGGAAATTATCGGAATCCTCTGCCAAAGCGACCTGATATTCCAGCAAAAGGATATCCCGATCCCCCCTATTTTTGCTATTCTGGACAGCATCTTCCCCCTGTCCTCTTCAAAAAGCCTGGACGCCCAATTCCAGAAAATGGCCGCCACAAAGGTGGCCCAGGCCATGGTCAAAGAGGTGACCACTGTTACCCCGGACACCCCGGTATCTGGAATTGCAAGCCTCATGGTTGAAAAACATTTCCACACCATTCCGGTGGTGGAAGGCAAAAAATTAGTGGGTATCATCGGCAAGGAAGATATTTTAAAAACCCTGATTCCCTGAAAATAAAATAACAAAAAAATTCATTGACAGGTTTAAAAATGTAACAGACATCCGAATCATTCTGGTCAGTAATGAACCATAATTGTCAAAGGAAGCAGAACTGATGGCAAAAAATCCCAGTCCCTTTTCCATCCCCAATATCCAACGGTATATTGCCTTTAAGGTGCTGTTTAACTCAAGATTTTACTACCCGATCTTTACCATATTATTCCTTGATTTCGGCTTGACCGTGGCCCAGTTTGCCATCCTCAATGCGGTTTGGGCAGCCACCATTGTCATGGCAGAAATTCCTTCGGGGGCCCTTGCCGATATTATCGGCCGGAAACGACTTCTGGTCTTTGCCACCCTGACCATGGTGGTGGAGGTGGGGATGATCAGTTTTGTGCCGACATCAAATTCATCTCTGATTTTTTATGTATTTTTGATCAACCGGATTCTAAGCGGCCTGGCCGAGGCAGCTGCCAGCGGTGCGGATGAGGCCCTGGCCTACGATGCCCTTAAAGACAGGGGAAACCCCGATGACTGGGGGCGGGTTTTAGAAGTCCTTGCGCGATTCCAGGCCCTGGGGTTTATCATTGCCATGAGCACAGGCGCTGCCCTCTATGACCCCCAACTCATGGAAGGCCTCTGCCAATTTTTTGGAGTTTCCATTTCCCTGACCCAGGAAACAACCATGCGGTTTCCTTTATACGCCACCCTTATCTTGTCCCTTTTTGCCTGCCTGGCGACCCTGGGCATGGAAGAGATAGCCCAGACAATTGCCACTTCAGAGGATGCCCCCGGCCGGATTCCCCGAATAAAACAGGCATTCAGCCTGACCTTTACAGCCGGGGCCTGGATTTTTAAAACCCCCTTTGTCTTGAGTGTCATTTTATTTGGAATGCTCTTTGACGGCATCATTCGCATGGTCATTACCCTGTCCAGTCAATACTATAGAATGATCCAGCTGCCCGAGGCCCTTTTCGGGATCATTGGCTCCATGGTAGCTATGTTGGGGTTTATCGTACCCAGGATCGCCAGAAAAATTGCAGAACAAAAAGCGCCTGCCCAGGGACTTTGGATCACAGCAGCCCTGACCATTTCAGGTCTTACAACCATGAGCTTTTTCTGGCCATGGACCGGTCTGCTGCCCGCCCTTGTCACCTTCAGCGCCATGTATTTTAACGGTTTTTTTGTCAGCTTTTATGTAAACCGGGAAACAGCATCCCAACAACGGGCAACTGTGTTGAGTTTTAAAGGTCTGTCCTATAATCTTTCCTACGGAATACTGGGCACAGGGTATGCCCTTTTATTGAAGACGAAAAAACAGGCCCTGGAACCGGAATTTTTTCTGGAGAATCGAGATATGGGGCCGGCCATGCTGGATAACATCGTTTTCAAAGAAAGCTTTACATGGTTCCCCGGCACTTTTTTAATGGGGTTTGTGTTCCTTTGCCTGGTCTATTTGTTTTTCATCAAAAACAAAATTCCAAAATAACCAACTTTTAAAATAATCAGGTTCTAAGATAACCAACTTCTAAAATAATCAGGTTCCAAAACAAGCCGTGACAAGGAGCGTAACGCCCCTTGTCACCGCATTTTTCCGAAAGGATCCTTATTTATTTTTCCAGACCGGTCGTCTCTTTTCCTCAAAACTGGCAATACCCTCAAGGGTATCTTCGGTTTTCATCATGGTATTGAGGAAATAATTGGAGACCAGATCCACACCCTGGAAAAAACTGGTGCCCATATGGCGTTTGACAGCTCTCTTGTTAAGCCGGATAATCAAGGGGCTTGAATGACAGATTTCCTTGATATTTTTTTCCACCAGATCGCTGAACTCATCTTCCGATGCCACCTGACTGACAAAGCCTAATTTCCGGGCTTCCTTGGCCGTATAATTTTTACCTGTTGTGACAATTTCAATGGCTTTGGCAGGGCCGACCAGCTCCGGCAATCGAAGGGCAGCATAGGGGGGAAAAAATCCAAGTTTGATTTCCGGTTGACCAAAAATGGCCCGCTTGGAGGCAATAACAATATCACAGGCAATGGCTACTTCCATCCCCCCGCCGAGACAGGCTCCATTCACCGCCGCAATAACAGGGATATCGATCATATTGATCAACTCAAATATCTTGTTAAAGACTGCCACCATTTCATCCACATTATCCGGGGCATGGTCTGACACTTCTACTCCGGCACAAAAACTTCTCCCCTCTCCTGTGATCACCACACATTTTAAGGATTCATCTGCTGCAATGGCAGCAAGTTCCTTGTTCAACTCATTCATCATGGGGATATTCAGGACATTATGCTTGGGCCGATTCAAGGTAATTCTGGCCACCTGATCATCTTTTTCTATTTTTAAAAATTGTGCGTCTGCCATGGATGCCTCCTGTCTTTAGTAGTTTAAATCCTATCCCTTGATAATTCGCGGGGTAATCAGGTGGTGCTGGGGACAAATGGATTTGGGATTCTGGTAGGCAGATCCTGCAAATGCCTTGAGATATCCTCTCAAAGAATCCATTTTGACAACCTCATCCACAAATCCCTGCTTGGCACAAAAGGCCGGTCTGGAATTGTCGTGGTATTCCTGGGCCAGGGTGTTCATTTTGTCAATGATGGGCTCCAACGGACGTCCGGCATCCTTTTCCTTGACCAGGCGGCGGGAATAACTTGCGGCGGCAGCGGTTTCACCATGCATCACATAGATTTCCGTAGTGGCCAGCCCCAGGGTAAAGGCGTTGTGACGGTTGGCAGTGGGACCTCCCATGACATAATGGGCGGCTGCCGTGCCCTTTCGTAAGGTCACCAGGGTCATGGGCACATCGGTCTGCTGGATGGAATAGATCAAAGATTGTCCAATCCCCAGGAGTTCTGCTTTTTCAGCAATATCCCCCACATCAATGCCAGAGGTGTCCTGGAACCAGATCACCGGAATCCGATCTCGACCACAGAGGGTGACAAACTCGTTCATTTTGATAAGGCCCTGGCGGTAAAGCTTGCCGCCGATTCCGCCGTAATCAGCATATTCGGGGTAGTCTTCACCCAGCCAACCCTGATTGTTGCCGATACAAGCCACCAAAAACCCGTCAATTTTGCAAAGACCTGTATAGACCTCGGGTCCGTAATCGGGCCGAAACTCCATGTGTTCACTGCCGTCCACCAAGCGTGCCAGAACTTCCTTGAAATCGTAAATCTGTTTTTGGTTAATGGGGATCAACCGGGCTAGATCCGCCGTCGGAAACCTAGGTTCCGCAGGTTCAGCCACCCGGAAAAATTTCGGGTTGTAAGCGGGCATATCTCCCATATAATCTCGAAGGCCGTCCAGCACCCCTGTTTCCTCTTCATAAACGTATCGAAAAAAACCGGTTGAATCATGGTGCACTTCCACTGATCCCGGGGGTTTTGCCTTGTATTGTTTGGCAGCATCAATCAAAGCTTCTGCCCCCGCCACATCAAAATGGCCCTTGGGAGACATGCCGCTTAGAATACCACCGCCGCCCACGGCAATATTGCAATTTTTGTGGGCAAAAAGAATGGTGGGGCTGATGCCCTGGTATCCGCCACCAGCCGGGTTAGTACCGTAGATACCCGCCAGAATGGGAATCCCCATCTGTTCGAGTTCTGCATGGCGGTAAAAGGTGGTCCCGGACCCCCTTCTGTTGGCATAAAATTTTTCCTGTTCCGTCAATTTAACACCGGAACAGTTTACCAGCCAGACCAATGGAATATTCAACCGCTTGGAAAGGTCCGTGGCCCTTAAAATATTTTCCGGCTGGCCGGGAAGCCAGGCACCGGCCATGACCTTATTGTCAAACCCAATAATCACGGCCCATTTTCCCGAAATCTTGCCCAGACCGTCGATGACGTTGGTAGTACCCTCCTCATTGTCCTCTGGGTTGAACAAGGTATGCAACGGATGCCAGGTTCCCGGATCGACGAGATATTCCAGGCGCTGCCACACAGTCATAACCCCCCGAGAATTGATTTTCTCCGTGGGCATTCCGGCATTTTTTACTTTTTCCACCTCTCCTGCGATACCGGCTTCCACTTCCCGAACCTGTACCAAATTTTTCTCGGAACTGAGCATCTTTCCCTTGTTCAGTTCACTGCCAAATTCTGCCATCTTTTCAAAGTATTGTCGCATTCTAAACTCCTAGGTCCTAAATATTATTGGATTTTGCCGGAACAGGCCCTTAAAAGCCACCAATCCCCTGGCATGGTCTTCTTATGATCCTGCCGGTCCATATACTGACTTGACTTTAAATTTTTCTTTAAGTATAGAGCTAAACTATCTTGTTTTAAAAAAAATGTATTTTTTGTGAACAACGCGGCAACTATCTTTTGAGCAACTATCTTTTGAATTAAGGAGAATCCCATGAGCACCGAAATTTTATCCCCCATGCCCGGAACCATCATTGAAATCCAAGTCAACCAGGGAGACGAAGTAGTTGAAGGCCAGGAACTATTGGTCCTGGAAGCCATGAAAATGGAGAATCCAATTGTTGCAACAGTCGACGGAAAAATCAAAGAAATCAATGTCAAGGTTGACGACAAAGTGGCCACTAAACAAGTGATGCTTGTCATTGAATAACCCTTCAATGCCTTAGTTCTGATATTTTTATCTGTAAAGAGCTTTGGTCCTTGGACCGGGCTCTTTGCAATAAATCTCTGCCTGTTTGTTTTTTGTTTCATACTTTCCCGCTAAAAATTCACACCCCGTCTATTCTGTTGATATTTTCCCATGATCCCATCTGTTTCATACTATAAGACGCTGTTCTATTCAATTTAAAATAGAAATAATCAAAACCCTTTGTCAAGATATTTTTTAATCAGATTTTTAATCATATTTTTTCTTGACATTTAAAGGGATTTTTAGTTTATTTTAATCCATGATATGAAACGGCGTTTTAATATATAAAACAAATACCCGGTAAAAACATGCCCTTAAAAACAAATGCCCCCAAAAAGCTCAATGCCATTGAAAAGGCCCTTGAGATCATGCTCAAATTCCAGGGCACCAAGCCCAAATGGGGTATCCGGGAACTCTCCTGTGAACTTGGGTTCAGCCCGGCAACGGTTCAGCGGATCCTCCAGGTGCTCAAATCCTATGGATTCATCCGCCAGGACCCCAAAACCCGCCAATACTATATTGGTAATATTTTTTACCGGTTTCTTGAAAACCTGAACACTGCCAACAACCTTACCGGCATTGGCAAAAGCTACATGGAAGAAATGGCAAAAGAAACCCTTGAAACCGTTCACCTGAACATCATTGAAGGCAGCATGCGTATCTGTATTGATACCATAGAATCCCACAAGGTACTAAGGGCTGGCATGCCCATCGGAAACCAGTCTCCGCTTTATGCGGGTGCCTCTGCCAAATGCCTTCTGGCCTTTTCTTCTGACACCTTTAAAACCGACTATTTTAACACCATAGAAATGTTGCCCTTAACAGAGAAGACCATCATTGATCCGGGTCAATTGCAGGCGGAGCTGGACAAAATCAAAACCCTTGGATATGCCGCAAGCCATGGAGAGCGGACCCCGGGACTTGGCTCGTTGAGCGCCCCTGTTTTTAATTATCGAGGAGAAATTCTGGCAAGCCTGAGCCTGGCCATACCGGAAATAAGGATCATCCAGGAGGATCATCTCGCAAATTGTATCCACATATTGACAAGTGCTGCCCACTCTTTTTCAAAGGCCATGGGAAACAGCACCTCATAAATTTTTATTTACCAATCTTATTTATTAACCGTTAAGAGGAGGAAAAATGGACTTTAAATTATCAACCGAGCTTCAGATGCTCCAGAAAGAAGTTAGAAAGTTTGCCAAAAAACAGATTGAACCCTATGCCGACGAATGGGATGAAAAGAATTATTTTCCCATTGATGAAGTCATGCGGCCCTTTGGAGAACTGGGCTATTTCGGCACGGTCATTCCCGAAGAATACGGCGGGGAAGACATGGGATTCATGGCCGCCATGATCGTCACAGAAGAACTGGCAAAGGTTTCTTCCTCCCTGCGGGTCCAGGTGAATATGCAGGTATTGGGCTGTGCCTACACCATCTTTAAATACGGCAATGAAGCGGTGAAAAAAAAATATGTGGAAAAACTCTGCACAGCCGAGTATATCGGCGGTTTCGGCATCACAGAATCCGATGCAGGCTCCGATGTCATGGCCATGTCCTCAACCGCCGAAGACAAAGGGGATCACTGGCTCTTGAACGGGTCCAAAACCTGGATTTCCAATGCCAACGCGGCGGACTGCCTTCTGTATTACGCCTATACCGATAAATCCGCGGGCTCCAAAGGCCTGTCCGCCTTTGTTATTGAGCCCAAAAACTTTGCCGGCATTAAAACCTCCGCCCTGGAGAAACTGGGCTCCCATTCTTCTCCCACAGGCGAACTTTTCCTGGACAACGTCAAGGTGCCCAAGGAAAATATCCTGGGCAACCCCGGAGACGGCACAAAAATTGTTTTCTCTTCCCTGAACCATACACGGCTTTCCGCTGCCGCCGGTGGTGTGGGTCTCTCCCAGGCCTGTTTGGATGCCGCCACCAAGTATTGCAATGAAAGAAAGCAGTTTGGTAAAAAAATCGGTGAATTTCAAATGAACCAGGACATGATCGCCCAGATGACGGTTGAAATCGAAGCTGCCCGCCTTTTGGTCTACAAAGCTGCCTGGGCCAAGGATCAGGGAAAGCTCAACAACGGGTTGGATGTGGCCATGGCCAAATATTTTGCAGGAGAGGTCGCCACCAAATGTTCCAATTTTGCCATGAGAATCCTGGGTGCCTATGGATACTCCACCGAATACCCCGTTGCCAGATACTATCGAGATGCCCCCACCTACTCCATGGTGGAAGGCTCTGCCAATATCTGCAAAATGATCATTGCCCTGGATCAACTGGGCGTCAAAAAAGCCAATAGATAAACATCTATCCATGGGGTCAGGCTCTTTTTATTTCACCGTTCCTGTCTGATAATAAAAAAAGTCTGACCCCTTTCACCCAGAACATGGAGAAACCCCCAATGGATCCCAAAGAAATAGCAAAGAAAACAGGTGAAACCGCCAAACTCTATTTTTCCACGGTCAAAGATGAGGACAAGCCCTATAATTTATGGCGTCATTTTGACAAGGACCTGGCAAAGGACATGTCCCTGTATATCACCGGCCAGATGTATGCCCGGGAAAAAATCCCCCATACCACCCGGCAGTTGATCACGGTGGCAGCCCTGACCGTTCTTTCCAAACCCGATGAACTCAAGCTCCATACCCATGCAGCCCTGAACGTGGGATGCACCAAAGAAGAGGTGGCAGAAGTAATTTTCCAGACCAGTATCTACGGCGGCGTGCCCGCAGCCAA
>CAYWNB010000124.1:3289-8728 GCA_964459195.1 uncultured Desulfobacula sp. | reverse complement strand
AGAATCTCTTACATAATTGAGGCTTTTTTTCAAGGAGTATTTATATTAATCGAATCCCCAATTATGAAAGTGTTTTAAGCGTGATTTTAAAGGCGCGCTTATGAGCAAAACAGGTGCGAATTTCTGACGATACGCCTTCCCTGGAACAAGGAAATAAATTTGTTACCATCAACGGTACCCCGTCTTAAAATATGCGGTTTATTCGTCAGGATTTTGTTGTTGAGATTTTGTAAATCAATATAAAAACCCGAATATCCACAAAGGGATCTTGGCATTCATACCATGTTCAATATTATCCAAGGCCAAATATGAATCAGGAATATTTTTGATCTGTTTAAAAGTTTTGCCTTTACCACCTATCTCAAAAAGAATTTTGTCATCCACTATAAAATCACCTTTTGGAGGAATTGTAATCATGTGCTCTTCTTGGAGCATACAAGTAAAAAATATTTCCCTTATAGTGCCTGAATTGACTTTTTCTTTGTCACATATTGCAAGCGCCTGGTTTGGATTGTTTAAATAAATCTTTTCAGGCTTTTCCAGCCCTCTGATACTTTTATTTTTTTTTGACAAACAGGTAATGGCTTTACCATCTTCTAAATAACTTAGGTAGGTTTTCAATGTTCTTTCATCTCCGACCTCAATTATTTGTTTTAATCGTTTCATGTCTGGTGTAAAAGGAGCAGATCTTGCGATTGCTGAAAGCAGCATTTTTAACTTTTTAATACTGACACCCGCCAACCTGGGATATATTGAAAGTAGATCACTTTCTATTGTCGTGTGCAAACCCTGCTCCAGAGTTCTTAAATAAGTATCTTCATCCGGATGCTCCAGGAAATAAGGAAAATATCCATGTCGAAGATACTCTTGAAATATGGGTAGTATTTTTAAATGCTCCGAATCTAATTTTTTGGTAATCTCAAGGGAATGCTTTTCATGATCCGTCAGTATAGATACAATATCAAAGACCGGTAACTCAATATGATATTTCAATTCAATGAATTCCCTTAAAGAAAGACCTGTCATTTTATAAACGACAGCTCGTCGACTTAAATCATGGCTTCCTTTATGAATTTCCAACGCAGAACTACCGGATACGATAAGTTTAATATTAGGGAAAGAATCATGAATACTTTTTAGTTCTCTCGACCAGTTCGGATATTTGTGAATTTCATCAAGACATAAAAACTGTCCGCCATAATTAACAAACTCCTCTGCAATTTCATAAAGAGAATGACCGACAACCATAAAATGATCAACCGGAACATACAAGGCTTGCTTGCTTAAAATATCACCCTGGATAAAAGAATAGATATATTGAATCATTGCCGTAGTCTTTCCAACTCCGCGTTGACCTGCAATAATTGAAAATCGATTTTTCAAAGCATGCTTTTTTAAAAAATATCTTTTGAACGGGCGGTTAAATGAACTTAAAATAGTTCTATGGTGCATAAATAATTTTTCAATCATAATTTAAATCCTATCATAGTATCTAACCACCAAGTTAAACTATAATTATTAGTATTGCAATACTAATAATTATATTCATATACTGACCTACAATACTACTTAACCTTCCCAACAGGTGTGACATAGGTTCATTTTCGTTAAAATCCATATTAAATTCTTAAAATGCTGTTTTTGGGATCAAAAGCATTAGCTTAAGACGTATTTAGGGGTATTTTCGGGGGAAACTCATTCTGGAATCATTCTATTTATCCATATCGCAAATATGCAACAGATCGTATTCTGTCAAGGTTGAAGGGGGAGATCCCATTTTTTCATATATTTCCATATGGAGGCCCGGCTCAGTCCGACACGCCGTCCGACTTCCGCCTTGTTCCAGTTGCTTTCATGGAGATGATGGAGAAGGATTTCTTTGGTCAATTTTTGGCGTTGGGGCCTGGTATTCCCCTGTTGTACCTGGAGGCTGTTGACACCGGATACAGTCATGACAGAGGGCGTTCGAATTTCAAAAGGCAAATCCGAAAGGTAGATTTCCCGGCCGGAACATAAAACAAAGGCATGATCGATGGCATTGGCCAACTCCCTGATATTCCCAGGCCAGGCGTAATCCATGAAGGCTTTTAATGCAGTTTTTGAAATTCCTTTTACATTGACATCTGACTTTGTATTGTTTGTTTTAATAAAATGATTGACCAAAAGCGGGATATCTTCTTTTCGTTCTCTTAGAGGCGGCAGGTAAATGGGGAAAACTTTCAACCGGTAATAAAGATCTTCCCTGAAGGTGCCGGCATCAACCATGGATTTTAGATCTTTGTTTAAAGCCGTGATCACCCGGATATCTATTTTCCGTCTTCTGGATTCGCCCACCCGTTCAATTTCTTTTTGCTGGAGCACCCGCAGCAGTTTTACCTGTATATACGGGGTAATTTCTCCGATTTCGTCTAAAAAGAGGGTGCCACCGTCTGCCTCTTCAAACCGACCGACACGATTCTGGCTGGCACCGGTAAAGGCCCCTTTTACATGGCCGAACAATTCGCTTTCAAGCAGCGATTCCGGAAGTGCGCTGCAGTTAATAGTAACCATGGGCTTATCCCGCCGTTCTCCAATGGAATGAATTGCGCCGGCTACCAGCTCTTTTCCGGTACCGCTTTCACCCTGTATCAATATGGTGGCATCACAGGCTGCCGAGGCTTTGATAAAGGAGAAAACGTTCTGCATGATCTGGCTTTTTGCGATAATCCCGCCCAGGTGGTTCAACTCGCCCAGGCGGCGAGTGGCTTCTTCCATTTTTAATCGTGCATTTTTTAACTCGGTGAGGTCTGTTACCGCTTCAACAATGCCGATGATCTCATCATCCTTATTCCTGATAACCCGGGCATTCTTTGTGACAGATACATTATGGCCGTTTTTATGCTTTAACAGGCATTCCGTTGGTTCAACGCGGCCCCGCTTTAGAATACCGCAGTCTTGAATCATGGTGGGGCATTTTTTATCAAAGCATTGACTGAAATGCAAGAATCGGCAGCTCTTGTATTTTATTTCACCCGCCAGATAACCGGTGATTTTTTCCATTGCCGGATTCCAGGCAATGATGGTTCCTTCTGGATCAAGGACAAAAATGCCGTCACCGATGGATTCAAGGAGTGACTTTACAAATTCGTTGGTTTGAATTTCATATTTAATATCGGTCATGACGTCTCCCTGGTAACAGGGTAAGCGTTACAAACACCACTATCAACAATAGGTTATAACAAACCAAATGCTAAGTAAACCCTATCTTTATCCATAAAACCGACTTTTTTAGTAAAAATAACAAAAAAATGTCATATTTGGCATAAATTTTGATTGTAATTATGTAAACCATTTTTTTAAGGAGGAGACGTGATTGATAACAAACATAACGGGTTAAACGTATTAAAACCTGAAGATGATTTTTGTTTTGAATGTACCCGTCAACTGGACTGTTTTACAAGATGTTGCCGGAATGTTAACATATTTTTAATGCCCTATGATATTATTCAATTAAAAAATTGTCTGAACATATTGTCCGGACCATTTTTACAAAAATATACATATACCCTTATGGGGGAAAGCGGCTTGCCGGTAGTGGGGTTAAAAATGAATGATGATGAACAAACGAGCTGTCCATTTGTGACTGATTCCGGGTGTGCCGTATATGAAAGCCGTCCCTGGGCATGCCGGGTGTACCCCTTGCAGCCGGAGTCAACCAAGATCACTGAAAGAAAAGGAAAGGTTTATTATTCAATCATGGACGTGCCGTTCTGCCTGGGATTTAAATCAGATACCTCTTCAACTGTAAAAGGATGGCTTGATCAACAAAATGTCCCGGTTTATCAGGAGATGGAATCATTATTCAAGGATATAACCACCGCGTCGTTTTTAAGTGACAAAACAATTGAAAACAAACAAATTCAAAAAATGTTTTTCATGGCCTGCTATGATATTGATCAATTCAGACAATTCGTTTTTGAAACCAGTTTTTTAAAACAATTTGATATTGAAGAGCAGGAAATTGTCCAGATTCGTCGAGATGACACGGCACTTTACAGGTTTGCCATGCGATGGATTGAATTCGGTTTGCTCAAGCAACAGGGGCTGAAGCTCAAGCCAAGCGTCATGCTAGCGAGAAAAGAAAAGCTCGGCATCAAATAACCGTGTGGTTTAGGGCCGCAGATGAAATAAGTTGAACCAAAATTCTACGCTATTTTGTTAAGATTATAAAATTTGAGGTCCTTAGTCCATGATACTTTCTTTTAAGGCATCCACTGACCATGCCGGCAACGGCATATATTTGCCTGAATCCGGATCAAACTTGCACCGGTATGAGGCATAGGTTTTTTGTGTTTCCCACATATATTGCCATCCTTCAATAAAATAAGGGCAATTTTCATTAAAACAAACATAGAAGAATTCATTTCCCCAGGTCGATGCGACAGGGACCTTCCATTTTTTCATTTCCCCTTTACAATAGGGGCAAACAGGTATTTTTTCACGTGTCATGACTTATTTCCTTTTTGTGTCAGGGTTTTAAAAATTTTTTCACATGAACAGCCAAATCCTCTGGAATATGCCGAAAAATCAAATGAAGAATTTGCCAAAAATCTGTTTAAGATCTGTGCTCTAAAGATATCCCATTGAACGGGTATGGCCTTTTCTCCGGATATGGCGGCGAGTTCTTCATAATCAGCCTCTTCATGGGCAAAGGTGACGCCATGGGCATACCCCAGGTCATACCATTTTTGTGTATTGTCTGTTGAGTTATTTTTCTTCATCCGTTTATTATCAATAAGTATCATTAGTGTTAATTACAGCCGAACAAAAAAAGGGTTTTTGTTCGGCTGTAATTTGGAGGGATACTGTGAATGGCATTACACAAGTATCTCAGGCGGCAAGAATGTATCACCCGCTTACATCCCTACCACTTTATCGATTTGAACCAAACTGTGTTTGGTTCGTTTGAAAACGCTGAATTCATCTTTTTCTTCATCATAGATTGAATTGACAAACACATCTCCCCAATTCTCCTGATCCATCTTGGGAAAATCTGTTCGATAGAAATATCCGGGCCATCGGGTTTCCTCTCTGAATAATTTGTGGCGGGTATGTGCTTCAGCCAGTTGAACTCTTTGTATGTTTTCCCAACACCGCATTAGCTCATGAAGGTTCCTGGCACCAAGTTTAGACAGGTCTTCTTTGAGCCAGTTTAATTCTTTGAGCGCAATATTCAGTGTGACAGCAGAGCAATTGTACTGAGAACCGCAGCCACCGACATATTCATCCATAATTTTATTGAGACGGAATAATGCCATTTTAGGCGTAATAAAGTTGGGGTTAACCTCTTCCACGGGCATGTCATACCGTTTTTTAACAGCCCCCAGGGTGGTATACCCGGTGTTGTCTTCGTAATGCGCCAATGGCGCTTGGATATCTGCTTTGAGTTTTTCAATAACA
>CAYWNB010000124.1:0-3189 GCA_964459195.1 uncultured Desulfobacula sp. | reverse complement strand
GGAAAAACATCCTTTGATGCCCAGAGAACCGCCTGGCTGATGGTCATGTCCAGAAAATCCTCCCATGCTTGAGCTTCAAGCTTTTTCATTTCTTTTTTATAGGTTTTTTTATCCGGTGCTGCTTCTGCGATTTTGGCAATGGCTTTATCCGTATGAATGAATATGGGGCCATCCCCCTTTTCATACATTTCCTTCATCATCAGATGATTTCTCAGGCAGGTTGGAATGGGCTTTACCTCTCCATAAGGCGGCCAGTTATGCAGCTCCCCGCCTTCAGCAAGCCCTTCTCCCATGTAATCAAACCCGGTGGCCGAGGTGGCTGTTGCCTTGAACAATAAAAACCACGCCCCCACGGGTCCATAGCCGTCTTTATACCTCGCAGGAATAAAGACCACTTCCTGGGAACTCATTTCAGCACCGGCTGCTGTGGTGAGATAGGAACTGGACCCGGAATTCCATGGGGGATACCATGCCCGGCCCAATCCTTCGCCGGTGGATCGGGGTTTAAAAACATGTACCGCACCGCCGGCACTGACAATACAGGCATTGCACTTGAATACATAAATTTTATTTTCCCTGACACTGAATCCAATTGCACCACAGACCCGTTCTTTATCATTTTTGTCCAACAATAGTTTAATAATAAAGACACGTTCATAGATGTTATCTATGCCCACAGCTGTTTTGGCAGCTTCAGCGACAATGGCTTTGTAGGATTCCCCGTTGATCATCAGCTGCCATCTGCCCTCATGCACATAATTGCCTTCTTTGTCCTTCCAGATTGGCAAGCCGAATTTTTCAAATAAATGGACACTGCCGTTTACATGTCTGGAAATGTCCATCACAAGGTCATCCCGGCAAAGACCCATCAAATCCTGGCGGACATAACTTAAATAATCCACGGGTGTATTTTCGCCCTGGTACTGATTTATCGCGGAAAGTCCCATGCCGACGGCACCGCTTCTCTCCATGGCTGCTTTATCCACGACGGTTACTTTTAAATTGTTTTGTTTGGCCCAGTGCGCGGCTTCTACGCATGCCCCAGATCCGGCCATACCTGGACCAATGATCAAAAGATCTGTTGATACTTCAACAGTTTCAAAATTCTTCATGATGTATCCTTTAATTTTTAAGGGTCCATAGTTTATCAGCTTTTAAAGAAGCTGGCTCCGTGAACAATAGCTGGTCATCCAATGTCCCGGTACCTTCGCCAAAATCACCATCGGGTACAACATTTCCCTCAGCCACTGTCCGGATTGGGAATTTAAAGCGCTTTACGGTTCCTCCCCTGAAACTGACTGTCCACATAATATCATCGCTGCCTCTTAACGGCACAACATTTGCGCCCAGAGGTGTAAAGTCAGCGTACCCTCTGATTTCGATGGCCTGGGACGGGCAAATCTTAACACAATTATAGCATTCCCAGCACATGTCAGGTTCCGCATTGTAGGCTTTCATCAAGTCTACGTCTAAGGTCATGAGGTCGTTAGGGCATATGTATTCACAAGCGGTTTTATCGCCTCCCTTACACCCATCACATTTTTCATTAATGACATAACTTGGCATTTTACCTCCTTATAGTATTTAAACAGATTTAAAACGTTATTACCATTTCAGCTTACCTTATCATGACGCGGGTTGACCGATTTCCCCCATTGTTTACTTTGAACGTGACTGAACTCATTGTCAAAAAACAGCCATGGTAATTGAGAAAGGAAGACTGCATGCCTGCGTGCCTGCGTGCCGAGTGATCGAGTAAGCCGCCTGTCATCTTTAGAATACAGCAATATGCATGCCATATGGCGGTGGCGCCTGTGCCCCCCGGATAAAATTAATAATTCATTAAAAACAGGTGTTTAAAATTGATAATCCGGAAGATCAAAACAGGGTGGCCCGATAGGTGGCGCCACCAAGAATATTGTAGCGCCATCAGTAAATTATGACTTAACACTGCCTGAAACCATCTGTTTTGATCGGCAGACCGGGGACGATTGAATACGATGTAGCGCTACTTTTGATTCCTATGACAAGGAACCATGAAAGTCCGGATAAGAACAAAAGCGATATTATTGCCATGGCACAATTATTGAAGCTCATTTATCAGAACCCATCTGTTGTTTTTCAAATGGGCAATTACAGGGATAATTGCAACATGTTTCAATCATAAATAAAGGAGATTTAAAATGGGAAAATTAAAAAAATTCGTATTGGTTCATAATACGCCTGGAGTTGACTGCAAAGATGTGCAGGCCAATTGGAGAAAACTGGCAAAGGTAGAAACAGCCACATGGGTGAGAACTTATTTTAATGAAGATAAAGGTGTTCGTTATTGTATCTGGCTGGCCCCCGGGGAAGAAGAGTTGAAAAATATTTTTACAGAGATCGGTATTAGCTGGGATTCTATCACGCCCGTGGAAGAAACGATTCCAGATCTTTGGGGAGAAGGATGGGACGAGCACCTGAAAAAAGATGCAATTGCTGATAACCTTGGGAATTGATAAATACACAGGCATGTCTATCTATCTATCGACCGCTATGGGGTGCCCCGTTTTCCTGGGATTATTGTGCGTGTTATAGAGGCCTTTTCACACCCTTTCTGATGTTGCAAAGGCCTCTATATTTTTAAACACAATTTTCAATATCTTTTGCATAATTTTCAAAATCGTTTTCTAAAAGAAACCGTGATATTACCTGGCTGACTTTATCTGCAGTATCCACTCGATAAACTCCTTTTGAATTGCGTCCTGTAATTTTTTTAGCATTTTCAACGATTGCCTGAAGTGCTATTGCTGTTATTTCCACATTAACATTAATAACAAGGGTATTTTTTTCATTTGCCATAATTTTTTATCCTTTTTTGTTTTACAAATATTTATAAATCCTAACCTACTTGATCATATTGGGTGCTATTAAAGGGTGTTGAACTAGGCACAAAAAAATATCAGATTGATAATAACAAAGCAATTGGAAACTGATCATTTCGCGGCAAAGATTATGGATAAAAATGCACGGGGACGGCTCATGGCGATATAGTACTGGGAATAATTGCCTTTTAAAAAATCTGGAACGGGGAGATCAATTATTATAATTGCTTCATTTTCAAGTCCTTTAAATTGGAAAATCTGTGCAAAACTGATCTTTTGAGGGGGAAAATTGCGCATGGAGAATTCATCAAGGACATTAATCTGC
>CAYWNB010000123.1:0-8751 GCA_964459195.1 uncultured Desulfobacula sp. | reverse complement strand
ATTGATCAATATTGCAATGATCTTTATACAGGAGAATTCGATGTCTAATTCTCTTCATTTAAAAAAGAAGATCAAGAGAGGCTGCACACAAAGGAATTCTGTTATAAAGCGTAGCCTTAGCACAAAATCTCGGTCAGTGAAATCCAGTTATCTGGAGATATTTATTATGGACAAGCACCGCTCCCGGCTGAAACAGGAAAAGGGGAATCTGACCCGCAGAATTAATCAGATCCAAAAAGAGCTGGCAGCCCTTGACAAGGTGATCGCTATCATGGGCAAGGATGTCAAGGGGGCTATCAGTTCAATGTCCCCATCAACAATCATCACGTCCATCAAGGAAACAGAGACCATCAAGCGAATGCCGTTAAAATATTGACAGACCTTTTCAGGCAGGTAACAGGGCATTTGCTTTTTAAAAAACTCAAAAAGGTGAATATATGTCTCAGATAGGCAAATATATATACTGCATTATCGAAGAAAAATACGACCGTAACTTTGGCACCATTGGAATCGGCAACCATAAGGATCTGGTATCAACCATTTGTTATAATGATATCTCTGCTGTAATCAGTGATACGCCCATGTCCAAGTACGTGATTAACAGGGAAAACTTAACAGATCATGAAAAGGTGATTGAGCTGGTAATGAAAGACTATACAGTATTGCCGGTTCGATTTTGTACCATCGCTTCCACTATCGAGGAGATAAGAAGGCTTCTTAGGCGTCGCTATCAAGAGTTCAGGCGACTTTTCAGGGAAATGGATAATAAGATTGAAATGGGATTAAAGGTGGTCTGGAAGGATATGGATGTGATATTTCAAGAAATATCAACTTCCAATAAACTGATCAAAACCCTGAAATCAGATATGGACGGCCTTGATGCCAATGTCAAAATTGAGGCTGGCAAAGAAGTTCAAAAAGCACTGACCCAAAAAAAACAGGATGAAAAAAACAATATCACACGAAAATTAAAGCGCATTTCCGTGGATATAAAGGAAAACAAGGTAATCGGTGATTCAATGCTCTTGAATCTTGCCTGCCTGATCGACAGAACCCATGAAAAAGAATTTGACCATACCATTAATGATCTGGCAGCAGAATATGAAAACCGATTTTTTTTTAAATATGTGGGGCCGATCCCTCCCTTTAATTTTGTTAACATTGAAATAACATAAAGGAGCTCTCATGACAAAGAAGAAAAGCAAGGAAGATACCACTGGTGAATTCGGGTTTTCAGGGCTTTTAAAAGGCCTTGGTAATCTTATTGAAACAGCAGCCTCTTTTGCGGAAAAAAGCCAGGAGTTCAATAAAGCAGGTGAAATCAATTTTGGTAATCTTGAAAACATCAAAGGACTAAAGGATATAAAAGGCGTTTATGGCATAAATGTCCGGACTTTAAAAGACGGCCGGCCTTTTGTCCAGTCATTTGGCAATATCAAAAAGACACCTGAGGGCCCGGTTGTGGAAGAAGTAAGGGAACCCATCATAGATCTTTTTGAAGAAAAAGAGACCACCCAGATCATCGCGGAAATGCCGGGTATTGATCAGGCGGATATTTTAGTGGAAGCCAAAGATGACATCATCACCATCAATGCCTGCACCAAGGAAAGAAAATATCAAAAAGAAGTGCTTTTATCCAAGGCTGTTGAGCAAAATGCGGTGAACTGGGTCTATAAAAATGGTGTTTTGGTGATTACCATCAAAACTGAATAATTAAGGCATTTTAAATTATTTTAATTCGTTAAGGAACAGGTGACCCGGCATGGAGATAAAATCTGTTACATTAAAAGTCATTGAGGCCAATTCAAAAGATATGGGCAGAGGCATCATCCGTTTTGACCCCAATGATTTTAAAAAAATAAACCTGGAGGTGGGGGATGTTGTCCAGATCAAAGGGAAAAGACTGACTGCCGCTAAAGTCATGCCGGCCTATATTGAGGACAGGGATAAGAGCCTGGTCCGTCTGGATGGCATTACAAGAGATAATGCACAAATCGGGCTGGACGAAAAAGTGACCATTGAAAAAGCTGCATGTCTCCCGGCCAGAAAAATATCTGTCACGCCGCTTACACAGGTTCGATCCTTTGACAGTAAATATATAGGGACCCTCCTGGAAGGAATCCCACTGATTAACGGTGATATTGTCAGGGCAAAATTATTTGGAGCCAAAACTCGGGACTTTAAGATCACGGCAACCAAACCGGATGGAATCGTGATCATTAAACCCGATACCATCATTGAAATAAAAGAAGAAAAATCCGAGTTCAAGTCTTCCAGGGTTTCTTATGAAGATATTGGTGGACTCAAAAAGGAAATCCACCGCATCCGGGAGATGATCGAACTGCCCTTAAAATATCCCCAGGTGTTTGAAAAACTGGGGATTGATCCGCCCAAGGGGGTTCTCCTTCACGGACCACCGGGCTGTGGTAAAACATTGATCGCAAGGGCTGTGGCAAATGAGACAGATGCCGATTTCCAGCATTTAACCGGGCCTGAGATAATGGCCAAGTTCTATGGGGAGAGTGAGGCAAACTTAAGAAAAATATTTGAAAAGGCCTCGGCTTCTGCACCTGCGATCATTTTTTTTGACGAGATCGATGCCATCGCCCCCAAGCGAGAAGATATGGGGGGTGAAAAACAGGTTGAAAAAAGAGTAGTGGCTCAGCTTTTGGCCCTGATGGACGGCCTTTCCTCCAGGGGCCAGGTGATTGTCATCGGCGCTACCAATATTCCAAATGTGATTGACCCGGCCCTGAGACGGCCCGGCCGGTTTGACAGGGAGATCGAAATCAGCATTCCGGACCGGAACGGGCGGTATAAGATATTAACGATTCATACCCATGGCATGCCGCTTTCAGAGGATGTGGATCTGGGCAGGCTTGCTGAAATTACCCATGGGTATGTGGGGGCGGATATCGAGGCACTCTGCAGGGAGGGTGCCATGGTCAGCCTTAGAAGATTTTTCCCAACCTTTGATTTTGGACAGGAAGAAATCCCCATTGACAGCCTTTTAGATCTTAAAGTCACCATGGATGATTTTTTGGAAGCCATGAAAGAAATCGAGCCATCTGCAATCAGGGAGGTTTTTTCCGAAGTACCCAATGTGCAATGGACCGATGTGGGCGGACTTGATGATGTTAAAAACCTTTTGAAAGAGACAGTTGAGTGGCCATTGAAATATGCCGATCTGTTTAACTTTGCCAACACCCGGCCGGCCCGGGGAATTTTATTTTATGGTGAACCCGGAACCGGTAAAACCCTTATGGCAAAGGCTGTGGCAACAGAATCCGGTGTGAATTTTATTTCCATCAAGGGACCTGAACTATTATCAAGATGGGTGGGGGATAGTGAAAAAGGGATCCGGCAGATTTTTAAAAAAGCACGGCAGGCATCTCCCTGTGTTGTTTTTTTTGATGAAATTGACAGCCTTACTCCCAAAAGAGGGGCAGGCGGTTCTTCAGCCGTAACAGATCGTGTCATCAGCCAATTCCTGAGTGAAATGGACGGTATCGAAGAATTAAAAGGCATCCTTGTCCTGGCCTCCACCAACAGAATTGATATGATTGATGCTGCCATGCTGAGATCCGGGCGGTTTGATTTTCAGCTTGAGCTGAAAAATCCCGATAAAGACGCCAGAAAGGAAATATTTAAAGTTCACACAAGGGGAAAACCCCTTGGAAAAAATATAGATTTTGACCGTCTTGCCGATCAGACGGATACCCTGAAGGGTGCGGATATCGAATTTATCTGTAATACAGCAGCCATGACCGCGATAAAAGAATTTATCAAAAAAGGCAGAAAGGATCATACGAAATTCAGCATTTTAATGAAGCATTTTGAATTCGCCATTAAAAAAGGACAGACAAGATGAATCAAGGGCAGTATTTATATGGATTCGTTTTTACGGAATCCAGGGAGAATTTTACTTGCAGAGGGCTTGGTAACCAGGATGTCCACTTAAAGAATCGCGCGAGCCTTTCTTTGGCTGTAAGTGATTTTACGATGACAGATTTTTCTGCTTTACCCCAAAAAGAGCTCCTGCTATATTTACAGCAGCATCATCATGCCATTGAAACAATAATGGAACGTTTCTGCATTATACCTTTTAAGTTTGGTACAATGATTGAAAATCCGGATCAGATCATAAAGATATTTTCAAACAGCTATAACCCGATCAGAAAAAAGTTTACCCTGTTGCAAGACATGATGGAGCTGGATGTAATGGCCGGTTTTAATGATTTAAACCAGGTATTTAATGAAATTACGCAACTGGATGCCATAGAACAATTTAAACAAAAGGCCGCATCCCAACCCACATCCGATCTTCATAAAGCACAGATAGAACTTGGCCAAATGGTGAATGCGGCACTTGATGAAAAGCGGTCAGATTATAGGAAAGTCATCGTTGACCGATTGTCAACCCTGTCATCAGACATCTGTACAAACGATATCACACAGGAATCAATGGTCGCAAGCCTTGCCTTTATGATCCACAAAAAGGATCATCTGGTTTTTGAAAAGACCATTGAGGATCTGGATCAACTTTTTGAAGGTAAAATTGATTTCAAGATTATCGGCCCTTTGCCATTTTACAGTTTTTACACCCTGACACTTCATAAAGGAGATCATAAGGAACTGGATTATGCAAGAAGGATATTAAATCTGCCGGAAAAAGCAGACCTGTCATGCATCAATGATGCTTACAAAGAATTATGTAAAACCTGTCATCCGGATAATGATTGCCTTAATAAGGATCTTACCCACAGGTTTGAAGAACTGAATAAAGCTTACCAAATTGTTATGGAATATATGAATGACAATGGCTGTTCATTTTTAAAAGAGGATGTTGAACAATGGATACAGGTCAAATTTATTGAGAGGGAAAATGCGGTTATGTCATGAGAAAACTTATTTTAGTTCCCATGATTCATTTTGAGGCGGACCTTGGAAAAGCAAAAGGCAAAATAAGCGTTGTTAAAAACAGAGATCTTACGCCAAAGCGGCTTGAACAGCACGAGAAGACCATTTTGAAGTTCTGGGACAGGATTCGGAACTATTTTAAAGAGCAGGATGTAAAAAATATGAAAATTTTTCAAGACAGCCTCGCAGCCGGAGGCGAAACAGGGAAAAAAATAATAGATGACTTGGCGCTAAAAGGGAGTCAAAATTTCATGGTGGTATCCGATCTGATCGACAAGGGAGCCATTGCCATGAAAACTGAAGATATCGCTTTAATCTTGCGTGAGCACACCTTGTTCATCAATCTTCTGGAATCAAAACATTTTTTTTCAACCCTGAAAAATTTCCTAAAATACAAATTTAACAAGAAACAGCTGCTCAAGAAACGCGATATATATATGGCCAGCCAGATTAACAATAATTTAAAGAAAGGAGAAACAGCCGCGCTTTTTATCGGTGCCGTTCATAAAGTGGCCTGTTTCCTTGACAAGGATATCCAGGTTTTCCCTTTAAAAGATCCGAATCTGGTAAACACCTATTTTAAAGCGTTCACCCGGAAAAAAAATGACCGGGAATTTCAATATCTGTCAGACAGGCTTGTATCAAAAATCGATGGGGAATCAACAACATGAAACAATATATCTATGCAATAGTGGATACTGAAAATGAAAGAAAGCTTTCCATGCCAGGTATTGGGGATGTCAATGATGAGGTGTCAATTATCTGTTTTAATGCTATGGGGGCAGTCATCAGTCCGACCCTGACCAAAGAGTTTCCCGTTAGCCGGAAAAATACCCTTGCCCATCAGAAAATCATGGAAGAAGTGTTTAAAGAGCATACGGTGTTGCCGGTAAAGTTCGGCACAGTCGGGGATAATATTCAGATAATACAGGAGAAGGTCTTAAAAGCGGAACAAGTAAAAATAAAAGACCACCTGGCGTTTTTGAAAGACAAATCTGAGCTGGGGCTTAAAATTTTGTGGACTCAGCCGGAAACTGTTTTTAACCGAATACTGGATGAAAACCCACAGATCAAAAGACTTCGAGACCGTTTAAACGCCAGTAACGGCGGACTTCAAAAGGATCAAATCCGGTTGGGAGACATGGTGGAAAACGCTCTGAAAAATAAAAAGAAAGAATTGGAAAAAACCATATTAAAATTTTTAAACGGCCTCTGGGTCGAACATAAGGAAAACAAGATTCTGGGTGACCATATGGTTGTAAATAGTGTTTTCCTGGTTTTAAAAGATGTTGAAACGCAATTTGACAAAGCAGTTGAGAAAATTGATGAATATTTTGCAGGGCAGCTGAAAATAAAATACGTCGGCCCTGCCCCGCCAAGTAATTTTGTTGAATTAACAGTGAGGTGGTAAAATGGCATTTATATTGGATGATTTAGCATTATCTCCCATCAAGTTAACCATCTGGCTTGCAAAAAAATTAAAAGAGTCTGCCTATAATGAAATGACGGATGATTCCAAAGTAATGGAAGAACTTCTCATGTTGCAGATGAAGCTTGAGATGGAAGAGATAAGTGAAGAAGATTATACAAAAAAAGAGACCCTGCTCATGGAGCGACTGGAAGAGATAAGAAACATAAAAAAAGGAGGACATCATGGCGCTTAAATTTGTGGCAGCTATAAAAAAAGCACGATCTGAACTGGCAGCAATTATCGGGCTGGAATTAGAGTCAACCATCAGCGCACATCCGGAAGGAGACGGCTGGCGGGTAACACTTGAGGCAGTTGAAAAAAAATCTATCCCAGACGGCATGGATATCCTGGGCATTTTTGAAGTCAATCTGGATGCAGATGGGGATATCTCTGAATTCAACCGGGTCAGGATGAGAAAAAGAATTGATCTGGTCGAGAATGTATAAAAATCACAAGATCGGCACATCAAACCAATTGAGTATGGAGTGATTTATAAATGGGACTGGAACCATCAAAAGATAATTTAGGAACCCTGGCAGATGCAATTGACAGGCTTCTTGACAAGGGATTGGTCATTAATGCGGACATTGCCGTATCCGTGGCCGGTGTTGAATTGCTGGGCATTAAAATCAGGGCGGCGTTGTCATCGTTTGAAACTGCTGCAAAATATGGATTGGAATTTCCTTCAGGAACAAAGCTTTCAACACCTGCGTGGCAAGAGGCCCTCACTGCCAAAGAGTACTGCCCCCAGTGTGAGAAAAGGGTGGAAACCAGCGATCTGATGTCGGCTGGATGTCCCTGGTGCGGCTGGGTCAGTGCCAGGGCCAACCAATTGAATGATCCGATCAAAACCATATAATTATTAAGGGGAATTCCATGGCACTTGATATTGACGGAAAAAATTTAAAGCATGGAGTCCTGGGCCTTGTCATCGCCCTGGTTGAAGTGATTCAAGAAGCCATGAACCTTCAGGCCATGAAAAGAATGGAAAACGATTCTTTAACACAAAAAGAGATCCATCGGTTAGGGAATGCATTGATGGAGCTGGATCAAGCGATACAGGAGATAAAACACCAGCAGGGAATATCTGAAACCGTCAAATCTGTAAGGGATGGCCTTGATGATATTGTAGACGATGTCATTAACCAGATGATAAATCCCAGCAAGTGGACGGCTTAAGGGAACAGGCCATGGAAGAGATAATCAAACAGATGGTTCAAAACCAGATTCAAACCCTTTTTGATGATCACAGGGACACAATTTCAAAGATTGTTAAAAAAAGTATCATGCCGCAACTGTATCAGATGATACAAGATGAGATCAGCAAGCAATTTCTGGAGATGACCCAAAACCCATCGTTAACACCAGATCCGGTCATGGAACCGGATGGTTTTTTAACGGTGGAAGCCAAAAAAGAGGATTACCAAAATAGTAAACAAGGCGTTTTCAGTGAACAGGGAAAATACCTTTATTGCATCGTTAAACACACCAATAATGAGAATTTCAGCCAGATTGGGATTGACGGCAATAAGGTTTATCCCATCTGTCATAAAACGCTTTGCGCCATCATCCATGATTGTAAGGCGACCCCCTACCAGTCCAGTGAAGAAAAGGTGGTTAACCAATGGATAATGACCCACCAAAAAGTGGTTGAAAAGGCCTGGGAAACCTATGGCGTGGCTGTTCCCGCATCGTTTGATACCATTATTGCAGGGGATACGGAATATACAGGAGACGAAAATTTAAAAAAGTGGCTTGAATCCCACTATGATGACCTGCTTGTAAAATTAGAAAAATTTACCGGTAAAGCTGAATATGGGATCCAGGTATTCTGGGATGCCAATCAGATGGGCGCCAAGATTTCCCAGGAAAATGAGCAGATCAAAAAAATCAATGAAGAATGTCAGGACAAATCCAAGGGTGCGGCCTATATGTACCGGAAAAAACTGGAAAATATTCTGAAAAAAGAACTGGAAAATCAAGCGGAATTCTATTTTAAGGAATTCTACTCTAAAATCAAGGCACATGTGGAGGATATTAAAATAGAGAAAACAAAAAACAACACGTCTGAGCAGCAGATGATAATGAATATTGCCTGTATCATGCCCCGGGCAAACAGTCACCTTCTCGGGGACACGCTTGAAAAGATCGACCAGATGGAAGCTTTTTCTGTGCGGTTTACCGGGCCCTGGCCCCCCTACAGTTTTGTGTAATCACCATGGAACCCCAGGCCTATACAAAAGCAACTTTGGTGGATCTTCTGGACAGGGTGTTGGACAAGGGAATTGTGATCCATGCCGAACTTATTGTATCTGTTGCCGGCATCCCTTTGATCGGTGTAAACCTCAAGGCTGCACTGG
>CAYWNB010000122.1:0-8757 GCA_964459195.1 uncultured Desulfobacula sp. | reverse complement strand
GTGCTTGATTTTTGGCTTTTAGTCGATCAATCCAGCCCCCTGTATTGTGATCGGTAACCACCACACAATCCAACCCGACTGACATGGCACTTTTTAACCAGTCTTCAGGTGTGATCTCTTTCAGGGCTGCATTTGCGCGGCCGTAGTCTTGGGAGGCGGGCGAGTGGGTATGAAAGTCAAATCTTTGCCATTTACTTCCGGGATATGGCCAGTTGGTATCTTGCATATCAATTATCCTCATGGTTTGCTGTTAGGAAATCCTGGCAACATAATAGCCGATGATAATTTCTTGCCCGGGCCTACGTTCAATGTCTACGATCCGCCTCATATTGACAGTTGCACTGCCGTCCCAGAGACCTTCGGACAATCTTACCTTTGACCGTGTTCCCCGTTTGAAGAGCACCTCTTCTTGCATGGGGCTCTCTTCAAATTTATTCGGGTTAAAGGAAAAACCCAGCACAACACCGCAGGCGGTCCAATGATTCTGCAGTTTCATTAAAAGGGGGCGGACCCGCTGGATCAAAAAATCATCAACGGCATCCTCTGCAAGGGTTTCAAGCATTGTCTCAATTCCGCAGATGACGATGGTCTGCCCGTTCACCGGTGGCAGTGGCGGGAAAGCCTTCATCCAGCCCAGGGCGTCACAAAGGGAAACCACGGCTCCTTTTTCCAAAAAAGGGGCGAGTTGCTCCTGATCAAAGATGATACTGGATCCCTTCCGCTGCCATACGGTATTTGAAATTGTGTCCATTAGTCATTCTCCTCCAGAGAATCAAACAAGGTGAGTTGAATAGTCCGGGGCCGGTCTTTGCTCGTGCGCCAGTGTTCCACCAATTGTAATGCCGTCTGGGCGGATTGGCGGATGACCGGGTCTCGAACAACCTGGGCGAGCCATCTTAAAATCTCGTCCGTTGATTTCTTGATGCGAAGATTCGGATTGTTCAGTTCCGTATCGATTTTGATCCCTGAATCCGGGGCAGCCGCCCCGATCAGGAACCATGCCTGGTCCAGATCGGTTTTGATGACCTTACGGTTTCTACCCCGTTCGGTGAAAAAGGCAAACCGCTCCATAACCGGTACCCCATGCACTTTTTTTCCCACCATCCGGATCCAGCCCCTGGACTCCAGATCTCCCTGGGAAATTCCCGTTCCCCGAAGCGTTTTGTGCAATTCATCCCGGACCAGTTCCTCTTTGTTGGTAAAGATCCGCAAAAAAAGCCTACTGGTGGGTTCCGCACTGTCGGGCGGCCGCAGACCCGAGGTTTGACTGCTGTCTTCCAGCAGATCGTCCAGCAGCTGATTGATGCCCAGCAACGCCTCCCGGACATCCAAAATCTGGCCGTCCCCGGTAAAGACCTGGCCGTAGTGCCGGGAATAAAATTCCAGGGATTTCCCCCTCAGGATCACCCTCAGATCCGATTCCGGCAATTCTTTGCCGTGGGTATATTCCAGCAGCTCTTTCAGTCGTGCCGCCTCTCCCTTGACCCAGCGTCGCATCCGGGCCCAGCTCACCGGCTCTATCTTGTCCAGGCGTTTCCGGCAGACATGGATGATGTCGTATTCTATTTTTCGGCTTCCAAAAGCGCCGGAATCTCCTTTGGTTTCATCACTGCGGATGGGATAGGTGGCGATCAATACATAACCGGCATCAAAAAGAGCCCTTAAAATGTCGATCCACGCCTGATCCTCGTTGTGATGAAAGGTAAAGGCCATGATGCCCCCGTCTTTGAGAACGAGTCCGGCTTCCGCCCAGCAGGCAGACAAGGTCTGGCAATAAAAATCACTGGAAGGCACCGGCCGAAAGAACGGGTTTTGATTTTTTTCCTCCAGGGTATCATCCTCACTGAGTTCACGGATTATTTCAAGGTGTTTACCCTCGATCAACGAGGATTTTTCAAAAGGATCCCGATCATCCGGGTGTTCAACAGAATTATCAATGGCCTCCATGCTGTGGGGCGTTCGTTCAGGCTCGAAGTATTTGGCTTCCGGCAATCCTGCATACCATTTTTGTAGGGGAATGCGTAGCCAGACATAGAAAAAATCTGACAGATCCGCATAAAACAGATTATTGCCAAATGGCGGGTCGGTGATCACTAGGTCAAACTTTTCATCACCCAATATTGATAGATCGGTTGAGGATCCGCAATAGGGTTCATTGCCCGGGATAATCGGGTCTCCAAGTTCTTCTCTTGTGCTTTTGGCTGTTGCGGTCTTTGGTAATAAAACAGGTTCCCATGGATTGTTAGCCCATTCAAGACCGGAATTAGCGATGTCTTGATTTGATTCAAGATTGCCTCGACCGAATTTGTGGAAAACACAATTTTCTATTAAAAGCATTTTTGGATGGAAATTGGCATTTGACATCATAGGCACCAGCTTGTCGTATCCGATATCCCAAAAACAAAACATATTCTGATTTCTAAGATACTGCTGAAATGCACCCAATGCCTGTTCTTTAACATCCAATGGCCATGAATCCTCTGGTGCTTCAGTTATGGCCTTGAGTAACTGAGTTTGTACCAGCAGTTGGCGGGAGTTAAACATTTTCCACCAATGGGTATACCCCCAATTGGGAATTCCCCCATTGAGTTTATGCGTCATATATGAAATCCAGAGTTCAGATTTAGGCCAATATTCGTTAAGGTCCTCATCTGATCGCTGGCTCCATTCATACTCGGATTGATTGAGCCTTTGGATATCTTTTTTATCGATTACCTTAAAATATCTTCCCCCGTAGTTGTATCCATCTGCTTCACATTGTGGACAATGGCATTGATAAGTATAGGCTGCAACCGGGGCTGTTTTTTGGGTCGGCCGGACTGCTTCCAGAGTGTTGTTCTCACGTCCGCAGGAGGCGCAGATAAAATGAGCTCTTTTGGGAACAGTCCCAAGTCCGGTCTCCATCAATGTCCCGTCGGGAAGAATGATCTCATCGGGCAGGGATTCCCCCCGGACCTCAACCAGCGACAAATGGTCCAGGCGTTTTTCATACCATGTTGCCGTATCTTGGGCAGGCGCCTCTGCATAGCCGCCCAGCTCCCGGTCGTTTTCAAACCCCTGGGCCCCTTTGAGCCACTCCGGATGAATGAGCAGATACATCTGAATCGGCTTTCGTTTGATTTTGAAATCCTTTTTCTTTCGCTGGGCCACCCGGACGGCCTGGATATGGTTGTCCAATACGGTATCCACCCTTTTCCCGGCAAATGTTTTGCAATGGGGGCAGTTCAATCCAGGTTCGTCTTTGATAAGGGCTTTGAGGGCAAAGGTCCGGTCAATGGTGTCGCAGGCCTTGCCCTTATCATACTCTTTTAGCAGCTGGGCAAAGGGCTGGCTCAGTTCGGTGAAAGGAGGTTCCGAATCAATAATCACCCGGTCTGCACCCGGGGCCATTCGGGTTTCGCCCAGTTCCGCATCAAATTGACAGCCGCAGCCAGGGCAGATGCATTCAAGGGCAAAGCAGGAAAGTTTTTTTCCAGCCACCACAGGTGTGCGGAAGATCGGGGTGCGGTGGCTGCAGCCTTTGGCCAGGCAGGGGCCGTGTTTTGCCCAGAAGGTATAAATCACCTCCGGTCCTTCCCAGCGGTAGCGGCACCGGTCTTTTGTTGGCATTTCAAGGGGGTTTACCTCAACGGTCCGGCTGGTTGCGATATCGATCCAACGCCCCTTGTGGCCCCGGGGACAGGTGGTGGTATAGAAGGGCTGAACCTGGGGTTTCACCTGGGCTTCAATATGATCAAAAAGGGCTTTTACCTGTACAGGGTCGCTACAGGCCAGTTCATTTTTGACAACAAACCAGGCCACCGGGTTCAGGTCAACGCCGGTCATCTGCATTCCTAGGCGAGATCCTTCCACCAGGGTGGTGCCGCCGCCCATGAAACAGTCGAGAACCCGCAGTTTTTTAAAGGAACCGGCCTTCTGGTGGTTGCAATAATAATGGTCCCATACTTTTTTACCTGCTTCTGTCAAATCCTCCGGGGCCTGGGTGGCAGCGGCAATAAGCAGGGAACGGAACACGCTTGACCGCCTTCTGGCCCACCATTTTGACATTTGGTAAATGGGTTTTCCCGCATTTCCCTCAAGGTTGGACAGGGCATTGATCTGGGCAATGGGGAAATCCGCTTCAAGACAGGTTAGGGCACGGTCAGGATCTGAAAAATCTGGCACCTTCAGCCGGATGGCTTTGCCCAGGTTTTCCGGGAGATGGGCGCGGGATTTTGCCGATTGAATCTTTTTCTTTTCAGACACGGGTGTTTCCGGCTGGGGCAGATCCATTCCGGGCAATGCATAGGATTTGTCATTTTTGCTCATAACGGGGGTAACTCCACAAAGGGTACGGCAACTTCCAAAAGGCTCATCCCGCCATGGCAGACAAGGGGGAACCCGCCCTGAACCTTCCAGTGCCACTGGCCCATGACCATGTGTTGCTGGTTATGGGTCATGACAATGGGGGGCATGAACCGGGATTGCCATTCCTGTCCGGCCGATTTGTTTCTGGAGGCGCCCAGAGTCTTTCTCAAAAGAGCGACGGCATCTTTGTCTGAGACGCTGGAGGAAAAAAGTTTGCTCACGGCATATCCATGGTCAGCTGTGATAACCAGGCTGCGGCCCTGCCTGAGTTTGTTGATAAAACTCCAGAAGCCATCGGACTGTAAGGTTGTTTCGGCTATTTTTGAAATTTGATCGGGTGCCTTTTTTTGGAGATGGATCAAATCATCCAGCCAGCTGTGCCAGATCAGGATATTGGAAGCCGGGGGAAGAGAGCAGTCTTCAAAGGGAATGCTTAGAGCATCGGTATAACACTGGTCAAACAGGTCAAAACTTTTCGGCTTGCCGTTATTGGCCAGGGCGCTTCGGGAGGGTATCCCCAGCGCCTTGGCAAAATGACCGGTTGTGGACGGGCATTGGGAACCTGCGATCTCAATGCGTACGGGGTCTATGCCGCGGGTTTTGGCGCTGGCAATGAGGGGAGTAAGTTCCCTGAGGGACAATGCATCCAGAATCAGGATCGCCTTGCCCGAGGAACCAGGAGTCTGGCACCATGCTTTTAATTTGCCGCTTGCTTTTACGGCAGCCTGGGGATAGGCATGCCACAGGTTCCAGGCGGCCTCCGAAAGGAGGCGGTCGGGAACGATGGTTTCATTGTGCAATGTGACCGGAGAACTTGTGACCCGGGAAAGTTTCAGCAGGGAATCAAAAATATCTTCCCATGCTCGTTCAGGAGAGGATGAATCCAGAATGATATCGTGCCAGGGGATATTCATGCATCTTCTCCTTCCT
Organism: uncultured Desulfobacula sp.; assembly: GCA_964459195.1. Classification (GTDB taxonomy): domain Bacteria; phylum Desulfobacterota; class Desulfobacteria; order Desulfobacterales; family Desulfobacteraceae; genus NBML01. Next base: position 3,480 of record CAYWNB010000122.1, on the reverse strand, counting down.
GAAAACTCACCTTAAGGGACGCCTTAAAGGTTGAGGGGATTCTTTGCAGAATCTGCTTCACCTGCTGGGCGGTTAGGCCGTTAAATTCTAGGGTTGCACACTCCAGGGTTTTATCAGCGGCCAGTCCCCATTTTTCAAAACAACCGGAAAGATTAATCCCTGTGGCCGGTTCATCGGATTTTTTGTTCTGGGTGATCTTGAACGGTTTATTGGGCAGGCCGGGGAAATTCGGGATGTGTGTGTTTCCTGTCACATCTTCGTCAGTGCCGTCGACGGGATGATCCCCTGATGCATCCGGAAATGTGGTGCTGGGGGATGGTGCGCCAGATGAGGGTGTTAAAGGCGTTGCTGCTTTTGGCTGGGGAACACTAACCGCACTGCCGCCGACCGATCCGGGAAGGCCCAGCTGAATCTGCCGCATTTCCTGTCCTGTCCGAAATACCTTGGGGCGAATATAGTGTTTGGCATCATCCTGGCTTGAATCTTCCGACCGGCGGCCGATCCAATTGCCACCGACATTCAAAAATAGATCTCCCTGGGCAGCAATGTCGATGATAAATTCATAGGTCCGTGTTTCACCAAGAAATGGAATCGCAATTCCGGCACCGGGTGGAGGCGGTTCCATTAAATCGTCCATCAGGGATCCCACAAAATCAGCGTCTTTTGCCCGGGCAAGCACAAAGGTTTTAAATTCGGTTTGATCAAAAAGATCGGAAAGAATCTTGTTTTCGACGGCTTTGGATATGGCGGCACCTTGTTCGGTAATCTTTTCGATATCAAAGACACAATTTTCCGGAGATTGGAAATCCCATTGTCTTAAAACGGCAAACCGCTGATATCTTTTTTTAAGGATTTGTCTGAACGGCTGATCAAAATCCTGGTGCAAGCTGCGATAGACCGGCTCAACGCCCCAGGCTTCAAGGGAACAAAGAAAACTGCACCTTGCCATATAGGTTAATTGACTGTCTGAATAAAGACCGGTTTCATCCATTCCAAGCAAGAGAAACCGGACGGTATTTCGTTTGTTGGGGACCTGTTTTGCCAGCCATCTCCCAAGTGTAGTGTTCAGGCTGTCCCCCGCCGGCAGCGGTTCCGGAATGACAATTAAGACCGGCCTGTCCCACTTGGAGGGGGTGTCTGCATCCTCCACATCAGACCAGGGATCATCCTTCCAGTTTAGGCCCAGAACAATAACCCTGGATAAAGGTTCATTTATTTCCTGAACCAGAAGATGTTTTAATGTGTTTTTGATGTGATCAAGGCCTTTTTTGGGATAGGCGGTTTGCCCTGCCGTTGGAACGGCTCCGGGATGCCATAGCTTATCATTTTTGGCACAGGCCCTAATCTTTGAGCGCGGATTCTCATGGGGCCCAAACCATAACGGTCCGTCAGGGACGGCATCTCCGTGGATATTAATGCTGTTTTCAATCAGATGGGTCAACTCTGCCTGGAAAGCATTGTCATCCATTTTGTCCTGCCGGGTAACATCCAGGTGAAGCAATGCAGGTGTACCTCCCTGATTTTTACCCGGCGACATGGAGCGCATCCAAATGGAACTGATCAACCCCCTGGCATTGGGAACGGGATCGCCGGTTGCCTGAACCGCCTCCAGATTGCGTTGGGCAATTTCCCTTAATTTCTCCTGCCCCACCTGTTGTGCGATGGAATCTATGAGTGATTGAACTGCTTCGGTCTCCCCGTCAATAAAGAAGTCTGCCGGTGTGATCAGCGGTGTGGACTCTCCACGGGTTTTATAAACTTGAGCTAAAATTCGAATCATATCACGGGAATTTTGGGCCGCCTGGGACATGAGGATATGATCTTCCAGAAGTGAAATAAGCTCCGGGCTGAACGGCCAGCACTCAAACACCTGGTTTTGAATTCGATCGCTTTCTGCATTGGATTTGTCTGCATGCAGCAAGCGAAATCGTTCGCTTGCATAGACACCGGCAATGGTGCTGACATCATCATTGGAAATATTCACACGATTTTCAAACAGACGATGGAGCATGAGTCTTTGGCGGTCCTCTTTTGCGGAAGGACCACGGAAATCGATAAGAACCGGTGTCTGGCGATGCACCTGTGCAAACACTTCATTCTGATTGTTCAGAACCGAGATAACAAAAATCAGGATATCCGGACGATCCTTGGCAATCTCCGAAAGGTTTTGCACAAAATTAAATGCCAACTTTTGGGGATTTGTTCCGGTTTTTTTGTCCTTTGTGGGAAGCCCGGTATACCAGGTCTGAAATTCATCAAGAATCAGGCAGGTGGGCTGTGCCTCAAACATTTTTTCCAGGAGCGATCGTGGCGGCACATGGTGGTTATCCATGTTTTCAAACTGCCCCCTAAAATAATCCCCTTTGGGGTGACGGTCAAAAATCAGATCCCAGAGCAACGGGTATTCATGGTTATGAACCGGTTCTGAAATAGCAAGAAAGCCCTGGGTAATGGGAATATTGGGCAATAGATCCTGGTTTAATTTTTTACGCCAATCGTTAAACCACTCCCCGACAATATCCGGAGAATTGATGGCATGGTGCATCACGGCCATGATATGAGACTTGCCGCGGCCACGGTCCCCCATGAGTACGATGGGACATCCGCTTCGGTTCTCGTTAATGGCTTTGAGTGCCGTCTGAATATCAGCGGTCGGATAGGTGATACTTAAAATATGATCAGCAGATTTCTGGGCCGCCCCTTGATTATCATTGGTTCTCAAGGAGATGGCCGTTCCAGGCATATGAGGACCTAAAAATTCCTCTCTTAACTTTAATCCAAGCATCGTTATTTCCTGATTGAGGATTTAGGTTCAGGGCTGTTTTCAGAAGAGTTTGCCCCTCCATTTCGCACCCATTCGTCCACTTCGTCTTTTTTGAACTTCCAAAGACGGCCAATTTTCTGGGCCGGCATGCCTTTCTCGCTTATCCATTTATAGATCGTATCCCTTTTCACGCCGAGATATTCCCCAATTTCATCTACGGATAACCATCTGTCTTCCATTGTTGACTCCATCTTTTTTAAGGCCGTCCAATTTTAAGGCCGTTCAAGCGGCTTGTACAGATAGACCCGAAAGGGATTTGAATGGGCACAATCGGGTCATATTCGATTAAACAAGGTTAAGCGTACCCATGTAAAAAGAAAAAATCAAGCTTTATTCCCGAATTTAACCGAGTTTAACCGTATTTCACCCCTTTTCAAACCCTGTTGAAATTTTTCGAGGATCCTTTTGCCAACGAATGTCTTAGGCTTAGGTTCCGAAATCTGTTTTTTCTAGCTGGTGAAAATTTACAGACAGCAAGATATATTTTTAATAATCCGTGATCTCTTTTATCCTTGCAAAGGGGGCGGTTTTTGACTAAGTGTCCTTTGTGATTGTTTGACTTCTTAAGCCTACCCTTGCTGCCATGCTGTTGTTCGGGAATCACGGATATTCCATTCATATCGGGCGGTTTAAGGCGGAGGATACGATTATTGATG
>CAYWNB010000121.1:0-8787 GCA_964459195.1 uncultured Desulfobacula sp. | reverse complement strand
TAAAAGGATCACAAAGAAAGTATTTAAGGGGGCTTGCCCATAAACTGAACCCGGCTGCATTTGTGGGGCAGAAGGGGATTACCTCTTCTTTGACCGATGAAATTAACATGGCCCTTGATGCCGCTGAATTGATTAAAATAAAATTTAGCGATCACAAGGAAAAAGAGTTGAAAACTGCGTTGGTTGACGAAATTGCCTCAATTACACACAGTCATGTGGCCGGGATGGTGGGGCATGTGGTTATTTTGTTCCGCCAGCATTCAGACCCTGCAAAACAAAAAATAAAATTGCCATGAAACCCTGTTTTCCATTTTCGAAGCATGGCCTTAAGCCCTGTGCCGGTCCTTTGCCAGGCATTTGACGGAAAGGTCAGGTTTGATGGTTTAAAAAAGAGATTGCCTGCTGTTCCGACCAATACAGATTTTTTTTATTAAAAGAGACAAAGCCTACATGGCCACCTGATTTTGGCATTTTTAATGTAATGTTGGGGTTGGCGTCGGCTTCTGCCATGGGGAAACACTTCTGGGGTAAAAAGGGATCATCCAGGGCATTGATGATCAGGCAGGGGATTTTTATGCAGGGGATAAACTGGCGGCTGGAGCATTTCTCCCAATAATCATGGGCATCTTTAAAACCGTGGATGGGGGCTGTGTAGCGATCGTCAAAATCCTTGAAACTCTTGATTTTTTCATAGCCAATATCATTCAGGGCATGGGGCATAATTGCCATCTTGTCCTTTATTTTTTGGTGGAGCAGGACCAGGAACCGTTTCATGTAAAGTTTGTTGGAGGGTTTTGTCAGCACCTTGGCACTGGCTTCAAGGTCGCAGGGGACGGAAAAAGCAACGGCTTTTTTGACCAGAGGATCCACCCGGTCCCGTCCCAGGTGAACCAGGGTCAGGTTGCCGCCCAGGCTGAATCCCACCAGGGCAATTTCATTGTATCTTCCTTTTTTTTTAGCATGGTCAATCACCCGGGCCAGGTCGTCGGTGGCCCCGTTGTGGTAGGAACGCAAAAGCCTGTTGGGTTCACCGCTGCAGGACCTGTAATTCCAGGCCAGGGCGTCCCAGCCGCCGTCATTCACTGCCTGGGCCATGGCCTTTACATAGGTTCGGGTGGTGCTACCTTCCAAACCGTGGGAGATGATGGTAAGCCGGTTGCTGCCGGTCGTGGACCAGTCCAGGTCCAAAAAGTCATCGTCCGGGGTTTGGATGCGTTCCCTTGTATAAACGAGAGAGGAAATTTTCCGGAATAATACCGGGTAAATGGTCTGGATATGGCCGTTGCCAAATAAAAAAGGGGGGGTGTATTGAGAATCTTTCAACAGGGGGCTCCTTTTGCAAGCTTTATTTTCATTGTTTAATTGTTCATAAATTTGATATATTAATTTCCTTGTGAAGTAAATTTAAATTAAACAAAGGATAGGTAAAAGAGGATAGGTAAAAAAATATGAAGGTTGGAATCATTGGCCTGCCCCAGACAGGTAAAAAAACCTTGTTTCAGATTTTAACGGGCAAGGAAATTACAGAGCCTGGCAAAGCATTAAAACCTGTTCCGGGTACAGCTGATATCCTGGATTCAAGATTCAATATTTTAAGGGATATGTACGAGCCCAAAAAAGATGTGCGTGCCAGGATTGACCTGGTGCTCCTGCCGAAAATGGAGGCGGAAACAATTTCCCGGGGGGATATTTTTCGGGATATTGCCGATATGGATGCTATCTGCCATGTGGTTCGCGCCTTTGAAGATGATGCCATTTACCATGAAGACGGTTCAGTGGATGCCTTGAGAGATTTTCAAATGGTCAACTCCGAGCTGGTCATGCATGACCAGATTTTTGTGGAAAAAAGGATTGAACGCCTTGAGGCCATGGTGAAAAAAATCAAGGATGAGGACCAGCAAAAAGAATTGACCCTGATGATCCGGCTCAAGGAACATCTGGAGCAAGAATTGCCCCTGCGGCTCTTGGAATTGAGCGAGGATGAGGAGCTGCTGATTCGTTCCTATCCCTTTATCACTTTGAAAAAGTTGGTGGTTGCCGTGAACGTGTCTGAAGATGATTTGGGCGATGAGGCCCTGCTGGCAGGTTTTAAGGAGAGCTGTGATCTTTTGACAATAGAGGTTATGCTGGTTTCTGCAAAGGTAGAAGCCGAGATTGCCCTGCTGGATTCAGAAGCGGAAAAAGCCGAGTTTTTAGAGGACCTGGGGATTACAACCACCACCCTTGAAACCCTGACATGGCTTTGCTTGAAATCTTTGAGCTTGATTTCTTTTTTTACCGTGGGGACCGATGAGGTCCGCCAGTGGCTGGTCAGAAAAAATTCCAAGGCACCGGTGGCAGCTGGTGTCATCCATTCGGATCTTCAACGCGGATTTATCCGGGCAGAGGTCTTTAAATATGATGACCTCATAGCGCTTGGCTCCGAGGCGGAACTTAAGAAAAACGGCAAGGTCTACGTGGAAGGCAAGGAATATATTGTTAAGGATGGAGATATTTTAAATATCCGATTCTCCGTATAAAGGCGATACTCCGAATAACAGCAGACTAAAAAGCAGGATGGGGGTCAGCGCGGCAATGCCGGCGAACCCCCATCTATGCGTTATTTTGCTGCGTTTTGATGGGCCTGGGTCAATCGTTCTTTTAAATAGGCCATTTCACCCAGGTCATATTCATAGAGATCAAAACAATATCCATCCTCTCCCATAAGACCTTCGGGAACCAGGTCTCCGGTTTCTTCGGGGTCTGTGACCATCTCACCGTAAAAACAGACAGAAAGCCATCTTTCATCTGGGTCGTCATCAATTACATCCACCATGGCAAACAAAGACCGCTCTGTCTGGTTTGCGTGCCGGGGGCGAAGCGAATAACTGACCCCTGGACGGGCGTTAAAATCAAGGGTAATATCATCCAGGCTGTTTAAGTGTTCCAGCAGCTCTGTAAAGGCCTGTTTGGTTCGGGTATCTGTTTCTTTCCAGTCATTGATAAATTTTTCCATATTTATTCCTTTATGTGTTTTAGCAGGTGTCCAAGTTCAGGAAAGATCAGATTATTGCAGGCCAGTTTGCAGGCCTTGATACTGCCGGGCATGCAAAAGACGATGGTTTCTTTTATGATCCCAGCGGTAGCCCTGGATAAAATGGCGGCAGAGTCTATCTCTTCAAAACTTAAATTGGCAAACAAAGGCCCAAAGGCCGTTAATTCTTTTTCAAATAAAGGGCGTACCGCTTCAATGGTAACATCCTTGGGGCTGATCCCGGTGCCGCCGGTCATGATGATGGCATCTGGATTGATTTTATCGGTTACATGGTGGACAAGTTCCTGGATGGCCATAACTTCGTCGGTGACCACCTGGTGGACGACCACCTCGTGTCCTTCTCGTTTGGCCTGTTTTTTTATCCATGCCCCGCTTTTGTCTTCAAAAAGTTTCCGGGTAGTGGAAACAGAGATGACGGCCACTTTAATATTGCCGGGGGTATCTTGTTTGTGCAATAGGGTACTCATCGTTCAATTTCCTTGTAAACCAGGTCTTCATCGTCATGTTCCAGGACATGGACCTGGATCATGTCATCTTGTTCAGTGTCCACAAAAATTCCTCTGTAGTCGGCCTGGATGGGCAGTTCCCTATGGCCTCTGTCAACGAGGATGGCAAGTTCGATGCGGGAGGGCCGGCCAAAATCCATGAGTGCATCCATGGCCGATCGGATGGTACGGCCTGTATACAAAACATCATCCACCAGGATAATTTTCTTATCATCCACACTAAAGGGTATGTTGGAGGGCCTCACCGTTGGCTGATGACTGATTTTGGTCCAGTCGTCCCGGTACATATTAATGTCCATGCTGCCCACGGGGACAATGATGTTTTCTATGTCCCTGATTTGATCGGCCAACCGTTTGGCAAGGGAATCCCCCCGGGTCTGAATCCCGACCAATCCCAGGTTTTGAACCCCCTTGTGGGTTTCAATTATTTCATAGGCGATCCTTGTAATGATTCGTTTAAAATCCTGATCATTGAGAATCGTTTTTTTCTTTTTCATAGACTGCCTCTCCCGTACTGGGGTAAAAGATCCGTATCATATAAACTGACATTTTCTGACCCCAGAATCTGTATCATTTTTTTTTCCGGGGGGCAACACCTTGATTTTAAGTTCAAGTTCTTATAATCAAAGGAGGGGTTTTTAATTTTTTACGGGATGGGGTGTGAATGAAATATGATTGTACAGGGGTGATTCTGGCTGGCGGGGAAAACAGCCGGCTTCCCGGGGAAAAAAAAACCTTTCGCCGGGTGGGGGATGATATGATGCTGACAAGGATCCATGGGTTGTTTTCAACCTTGTTCAAAGAGGTCATCATTGTGGTCAACGATCCAAAGGATTTTATCGGATGGGACATGATGGTGGTGACGGATATCCACCCTTCGCGATGTGCCCTTGCAGGACTCCATGCAGGCTTGTTCTATGCATCCAATCCCTGGGTCTATGTCACGGCCTGTGATGTTCCCTTTGCAAATGAACAGGTGATTCAACATTTGATCGGCCAGAGAGAACAGGGGGTCGAGGTGATTGTTCCCCGCACCGATGATGGACTCGAACCCCTGGCAGCCCTCTATTCCCGGGAATGTATTCCCTTGATCGAAACCAACCTTGAAAAAAAAATATTGATGATCAAAAAATTTTTCAGGAAGAAAAAAATTAAGGAAATTTGTGTGTCGGATTTGAAAAAGCTGGACCCTTCCATGCGGTTCATGTTTAATGTCAATACACTTGAGGACCTTAAAACCGCCAGATCAATGGCCAAAGAGGCAAACTAAATGGGCGGGTCTTCCCATAATAGCCTCATAAAAAGTGCATAAAAATTTGATCCATTAATAAATAAAACAGGAGCATCCCATGAATATTGTGACACTACTCGACCAGATAAAAAAACACCCTGATTACCCAAAGGCCGGTATGATTTTATGCCACAACGGTGTTGTTCGGGCCACCTCCAGGGAAGGGGATGCTGTCACAGGCCTTTCCCTTACTGTGGACCACCAACGCCTGTCCCAGATTCTTGTAGAGCAACGAGCGACTCCCGGCATCGTGGAGATTCTGGTTCACATAGAGGAGGATAAACATCTGGCCGTGGGGGATGATGTGATGTTTCTCGTGGTGGCAGGGGATATCCGCGAGACAGTTATTAAAACCCTGACCGACACCCTGAACCAGATCAAGTCTGAAGTTACTAAAAAGACGCAAATTTTTGCTCAATAATCGGGGCCAAAGTTTCATATAAAAGGAAAGAGAATATGACGGATTTTACACACCTTGATGCGCAAGGCCGGGTCAGGATGGTGGATGTGGGAGAGAAAAAAGAGAGCAAACGGGTGGCCGTGGTCATGGGGTCTATCTCCATGGAGGCTGCGACCCTTAACATGATTTTGGATGAACGGGTGAAAAAAGGGAATGTTCTGGAGGCCGCCCGCATTGCCGGGGTCATGGCTGCCAAGCGAACCGCAGACTTGATTCCCATGTGTCATCCCTTAAATATCACCTATGCCAGGGTTGATTTTTTTCCGGACATAGACCAATCCAAGATATTGATTGAGGCAGAGGTCTCGTTGACCGGTCGGACCGGTGTTGAAATGGAAGCCATGACAGCGGTTTCTGTGGCAGCCTTGACCATCTATGACATGTGTAAATCCTATGACAGGGGAATGCGTATCTCAGGGATTTACCTGAAATCAAAGTCAGGCGGCAAAAGCGGGACCTATATGGCAGACCCAGACCCAGAAGCAGATGCAAATTCTTCACAATAATCTGGCTTCCCTGGAACCATTTTCCCTGCTCGGGATCGGTATTGCCCTGGGATTTTTTCTGGGCGTTGTGGTGAGTATTTTTTGGGCCCGATCCTCCACCCTGTTTTTTTCAGCAAGGCTCAAGGACTTGTCCCACCAGGCTTTAAATGAGAACACCCGTAAGTTTATGGAACTTGCTCAGTCCTATTTTGGCGGATATGTCCGGGAGGCCAGAAAAGATTTTGATATCAAAGGGGACGAGATTCTAAGGACGGTTGACCCGGTTCGTCAGATTTTAGACAAATATGAAGTCCATCTGGGGCTGATGGAACGAGACCGGGAACATGCCTTTGGGACCATAACGGAACGGCTTCGGGAAATGGCCCAGACCCAGGCACATCTGCACCAGGAAACCGGAAATCTGGTGAAAGCGCTCAGGCAGCCCCATGTCCGGGGCAGGTGGGGGGAAATTACCCTGAAAAAAGTGGCCGAGCTGGCCGGCATGGTGGACCATTGCGATTTTGAAGAACAGATGACCCAAGGGTCTGGCAAGGGAAGCCTGCGGCCGGATATGGTGGTCACCCTGCCCGGGAATCGGCGGATAATTGTGGATGCAAAGGTCCCCTTGATTGCCTACCTGGACGCCCTGGAGGCAAAGGATGACACGGAAAGAAAGGTGCGAATGAAGGCCCATGCCGGTCAGGTGCTTGCCCATGTCGCCAATTTGGCTTCCAAGGAATATGCAGCCCACTTTTCCCCTACTCCAGAATTTGTGGTCCTTTTTATTCCCGGGGAAAGTTTTTTTTCCGCAGCACTTGAAAGCAAACCAGATCTTATTGAAAAAGGGATACAAAAGGGAGTGATCCTTGCGACCCCTACCACCTTGATCGCACTTTTAAAGACGGTCTCCTATGCATGGCAGCAGCAAAAAGGCTATGAAAATGCGGACAAGATCAGAGCGCTTGGAGGAGAATTATATGAAAGGCTTTGTTCCATGACCGATAATATGAACCGTCTGGGCAAGGACATTGAACGAACAGCCGTCACCTTTAACCGGACCGTCGGGGCCATGGAAAAGCGGGTGATGACCTCTGCTAAACGCTTAGAAATCCTTTCGGTTTCCTCCCGGAAGATGACGGATCTTGATTTCATTGACCCGGGGTGCGGAACCACCCGGCACTTTAATGTGAGGCATGATGATGCAAAACATGATGATGCGAGGCATGATGATGCGGTTTAAACCTTTGTCCTGGTATGGTTTTGTCTTGACGTGTTTGATGGGTGTCGGGTTTTGTGTTTTCCTTTCCGGATGCGGGTTTTTCAAAGGACCAGAGGAACTTTCCCAGCTGCCCTTGATAAAGGTTGCGCCCCGAAATTATCCCCAATTTTCTGACAGCCGCAGTTTTGAGGGACTTGCCCGTTCCATTGACCAGAGCCTGATCTATTTTAAGCGGGTGCCTTTGTCCCGGAAATATACCTATGAAAAGGATATATTTGATGCCGGCCATATGATCCGCACCCTGGAAAGATTCCAGGCCCTTTTGGCAGAAAATCCTTCCCCGGTTGAACTCAATGCCCGAATAAAAGAAGAATTCCTGGTGTACAAGAGTGCAGGCGTTGACGCGGGCGAGGTTTTGTTCACCGGCTATTATGAACCCACCTACAGGGGCAGCCTGGAACAGGACAGCACCTATGTTTTCCCCGTCTATTCAACTCCAATGGATCTTGTGCAGATTGATCTTTCCCTTTTTAGCGATGAATATAAAGGCCACAAACGTCTTCGGGCCCGCCTTAATCCCGACACCCGCCGGGTGGTCCCCTATTATTCCCGGGAAGAGATTAATAATATTCCCGATTTTATGGACCGGGCAGAGCCGGTGGCCTGGCTTGAAAGCCGGGTGGACCGATTTTTCCTTGAAATCCAGGGATCGGGCAGGGTGACCCTTGAACAGGGGGGCCAGCTTCGGATCCATTATGCCGGCAGTAACGGCAATGCCTATCGGTCCGTGGGCCGGTACCTCATTAAAAAAAATGAAATTGCCAAACAAGACATGTCCATGCAGGCCATCCGGGAATGGCTGGAAAACAACCCCAATCGCGTGGATGAGGTGCTCCATTACAATGAAAGTTTTGTTTTCTTTAAAACCGAGGAAGGGGGGCCCTTTGGCAGCATCAATGTGGAGGTTACGCCGTTGCGGTCCATTGCCACGGACCAGCGGTTGTTTCCCAATGGTGCCCTTTGTTTTGTCTAGGCTGCCCTTCCCGACCCGGATCTTCTTGAACCCCTGGAACAATGGGAGAAGACCTCCCTGTTTGTTTTGAACCAGGACACCGGCGGGGCCATCAAAGGCTCTGGCCGGGCAGATCTTTTTTGCGGCAATGGACCCTATGCCGAGTTCACGGCAGGTCATATGAATACCCGGGGGCAATTGTATTTTCTGGTGTTAAAACCCTGAGGCTGCCTTAAATTGTCTGAGCAGTTCCTCTTTGTGTATTAGCTTCCATCGTGTTGATGTATTGTTGATCACGTCTCCTTTGTTTATGGCACCGAATGTCAATCATAAGCCTGCCCCCAAATTCCTAGTTTTAGCCAGGTCGATTCTGCGTTGGAACTGGTTTTAAAGATAGGAAGTTCCTTTAACACAAATACAGGTTCTTATGTATATAACCCCCTCGTTAAAAAAAAATGTACAATGCTCTCTTGACTCAGTACTAAAAAATGGTACTATTAAGGCGTGAAACGAAAACACAAAAAAACATTAGAATTAATTTTTGCTCGACCTATCAGCGGCAATATCAAATGGCCTGACATCGAATCGCTTTTTAAAGGTTTAGGTGCAAAAATTACAGAGCGAGAAGGTTCTCGAATTGGTGTGATTCTTTTTGGAGAGATTCAGGTTTATCATAGGCCTCATCCTTCACCAGACACTGATAAAGGAGCAATTTCAAGTGTTCGAAAATGGTTAGAGAAAAATGGAGTGAAACCATGATGAATATAATGGATGTAGATG
>CAYWNB010000120.1:3657-8812 GCA_964459195.1 uncultured Desulfobacula sp. | reverse complement strand
TATTCTTTAACTACGATGTGACTGTTTGCTCGGATTAATGGCGGCAATATACATTGTCTTGGAAAGTGATAGTTCTGACAGAATCGTCCAGGGCTATTCTTGGTATAAGTTACCCCCGATTGAGGAGATCAAAATTGTGAGATACCCGAAAGAATGTGTACTGAAAGATTGTGAGGAGGTGGTGATCCGCCCTATAAAGTCGGATGATCGAGTATTGTTAAATGATTTTTATACCAAAATCCCTGAATCGGATCGTTGGCTGATGAACTATGATGTCATGGATCCAATCGTCATGGACAAGTGGTTTAGAGCAGTTGAAAAGGGTAATGTCGCTTGTATTCTTTCTCTTTGTGAGGATTGTGTGGTGGGGCAGGGAAGTCTGTATATGAAAAAATTTGGAGCCACCAGTCATGTGGGAAGATTTCGCATAACAGTTCTGCCTCAGTTTCGGCAAAAAAGGCTGGGAACCTGGTTGCTTCTGGATTTGATTCAGTTGGCTATGGATCAGGGACTGGAAATGCTTCGGGCAGATCTTGCAGGCGATATTGAAAATAATGTCATTGAGGCCCTTAAAAAATTTGATTTTTTCAAGTATGCTGAGCTTGAAAATTCTGTTAAAGATTTTTCCGGTTATCGTCATAACCTGGTGATTATGATTAAACGAATGCACCAAAATTGGAGTGATTTTTAATCTTTTGTAAATGCCTTTGAATAACTCAATACAAAATAAGATTGTTCGATCAACGCCTTTGGGGTCGGTTGAGATTCGATCCTTTTGCAAGCCTGATGAAATTCAATCGTATCGATTCGATGAGCAATTTAGGACCCATGCCCAATATAAATCCATTTATACTAAACGGGAAACCCTTATACGGCATGCAGAAACAGATTCAGCAAATGTCGTATTGGCTCTAACGGAAAATCGACAGATTGTAGGTTTTGGCGTTTTCAGTCATCCTGATGATGATGAAAGATGGATAGGACTTGGACCGGGAATGATGATGGAAATAAAAGCGGTGGAGGTGTCCCGTAGTTTTCGATCTTATAAAATTGCTAAGGATCTGATTTTCCTTATGTTGTCTCATCCAAAAATTGAACAGATGATTTCCTATATGGTCGGATATTCCTGGACTTGGGATTTAGACGGTTCAGGGCTAACCGCCCAGCAATATCGCAACATGCTCATCCGTTTGTTCAGCCCTTGTCAATTTGTTGAAATGCAGACCAACGAACCTAACATTTGTTTGAAACCCGAAAATATTTTCATGGGCCGTGTGGGCAGCAATGTCTCTGATCAGGTCTGTCAGGATTTTAAATTGCTTCGGTTCGGTATTATTCTTTAAAAAATTTGATAACCAATGCCTTTTTAAAACATTGGTTGTCAGAGTATAATTTCTATTAATACTTTTCTTTTATATACGCAAAGGATTCATCCATGGCATTCAGTGTAAGATTCAGATCTTCCTTGGTATGCCGGTAGCTGATATAAGCATGGTGAAAGGGGGTGAAAAAGAAGCCCTTTCGAATCATCTGAGTGTAAAAATCGGCTCTCTTTTTCTTGTAGTCTCCGGTGTCATCCTTGTCAAAGGTGATGTAGAACATGGGGGCGATTCCCGTCAGTTTTGCCCCGACATCGTATTTGTCCATCAGGGCCTGGATGTTGTCCATGAAACCTTTGCCTTTTTCCCATATATCTTCAAGTACCTTGTCACGTTCCAGGATTTCAATGGTTTTTAATGCCGCAATAAAGGATTCACTATTGGGAAAAAAGGTCGACGAGATGAACAGCTTGGATTCGGCTGCCATCATGACATCTTTTTTGCCGGTGACAACCGAGATGGGATAGCCGTTGGCAATGGCCTTACCAAGGACGGTCAGATCCGGGATTACCCCATAGTATTTTTGTGCCCCGCCCATTGTCACCCTGAAACAGGTCCGAATTTCGTCATAGACTAGTATGGCGCCATACTTGTCGGCAAGTTTTCGGGCACCTTCCAGAAATCCCGGGGCCGGGGTTTGCATTGCCTGGTGGTTGGGGTGGCCGAACGGCGTCATGATAATAGCAGCCGTATCATTCCCGTGTTCCGCCATGAGCGCTTCCAGTTGATCCAGCCGATTATATTGAAATTCAAATACATCTTCGTAGAATTTTTCTGGAATACCGCCTTTCATCTCCACGCACCAGTCATGCCAGCCGTGATAGCCACAGCGCATGACCTTGAGTTTTTTCGTGTAAGCCCTGGCGATCCGGATACTGGCAGAGGTGGCATCGGAACCGGTTTTCAAAAAGATGCTCATCTCCCATGAGGGTAACAATTCCCTGATTTTTGCCGCCAGAAGGTTCTGGAATTTCTGGGTCAGGCTAAAGCAAAACCCTTTTTCATGGATTTGTTTGTATACTGCATCGTCGACTTCTTCTTCCCGGTATCCCAGGATAATGGGGCCGTAACCGCAGAGAAAATCAATAAATTCATTACCGTCCACATCGATCAGCCGGCTGCCTTTGCCACTATCAAGAAAAATCGGGTATTCTCCGTTGATGAAATCTGTTGGTTTCCTGGCGCCCAGGACTCCGCCTGGAATAAGACCTAGGGCTTCTTCATAAAGCTTAATGCTTTTTTGTATGTTTAATTTCGGTGTTTCCATTTTTATGTCTCCCGCTTAATTTTAGAGATCCACCAGGGATTCAATTTTTTCTGATTGATGAATTTTGGCGCCTAATCCTACGAAGGCTCCGATGAATTTTTCAGGATCAATGCAGCCTTCAGGCGCAACAACGCCTTTTACGGTGACCTCTCCGTCGACCATCATGAGTGCTGCCATTGCAGCGGGAAGTCCTGTTCCAGGTGCCATTCTGCCAGCCATGTCTGCTGTATAGGTCACTTGATCATTACCGCGTTTTCCTTTAACGATCACCTTAAGTCCAGATGACTGGGGGCCGTTGTCACGACCTTCAGGGATGGTCTCCCACAACTTCAAAGCCAGATCATAGGGAGTGACACTGTTTCCTTTAAGGTCAATGGGATCAGTTCCCAGAAAGCCCGAGGCTTTCTGTTCGGCAATCATTTCGTCCACCCAGTGGGGAATAAGCGCCCCTTTGATGATCACGTTTTTGACCCCTTTGATATATTTGGGCAGCGTAAGGGGCTGAGGATGGCCTACATAGCGAACACGACAATGCCCAAGGGGTTCCAGGAATTGTTCGTCCACAACTTCGGTACCGCCTTCAACCTGGACAAGTTTCCCGTCAATATACTGGGGCACTTTTCCCAGGGTCATGTGCAGGCTGTGGTCCCATGCTGCACCGGCAAGTTCAGCAATGCTGACCACCCAGTAAAGATAAATTTCATCAACCGAATCCAGCTTGTCTGCGTACCATTTCACCAGTATATTGTTGGTGCCGGGATCCGATCCCATGCCTGTGAGAACTGTAATACCGGCATCTTTTGCCAGTTTATCAATATCAGAATCAAAAAGGATCTGAGTGCCTTCATAATCATCACAGATATCAATGTAATTGACCTTGGCTTCTACAGCAGCTTTTGCAACAGGTACGGCGGTTTTGTAAAAGGGTCCTGCGGTGTTGATCACCACATCAACTTCTTTGAATGCCTTGACCATAACATCATGTTCGTTGACATTCATTTTAACGAGGGTAACTTTCTCATTTTTCTGCAGTTTGGGGGTCAGGCGTTCTTTGTCCGGATAAAGATCTGCCAGGATTACTTGGGTTATCCGCTTGTCATATACCAAATATTTTGCAACGCCCTGTCCCATCCCCCCCACACCACCGATAATTAATGCACGCATCTTATATTCTCCTTCTTTTTATTTCCCGATTTTCAATACCCGATTTTTAATACAATGGCCGCACCGGTATCTCCTGCAGCACACCCGGTAAACAGCAGGTACCCGCCGCCAAGATCAGCCAGTTCTTCAATCCCTTCAATGATCAGCCGGCCTGCTGTCGGAGCCTGGGGATGGCCGAATATCATAGAGGATCCAAAATTGTTGAAGCCGTTCACATCAATCTTCATCTGATCGGCAAGGTAGATATCATTGGCTGCAAAAGGATTATGGGTTTTGATGACCTTCACGTCGTTTATAGAGATTCCTGCCCTATCAAGGGCCATTTGAGCAGCTGGAACTACTGCCATGGCCATGAATCCTTTTTTCGCCCGTGAAAACCCATAGGAAATAATCTGTGCGTCCTTAGTGGCATCCGAGCTTAAATCTGCAGCCTTTCCCTTAGTTGTAACGATCAGAGCACAGTTACCGTCTGCCGGATGGGTCTGTGACCCGAAGGTATGCTTACCCCCCGGAAGAACCGGTTTTAAGCCGGCAAGCCCTTCTTTAGTCGTGGGGATGATGCCTTCATCAGCATCGACCTGGATCTGTTTCTTTTTTGAAACATTGATGGTAACCGGGAACATATATTTTTTTTGAAACTGTCTGTCATTGGCAAGTGCATCTGCATATTGCTCAACCCGTCGCAGGGTTACCTCATCGCATTGTTCCCGTGTTATACCCATCTCTTTTGCCGCGTTTTCAGCGGTCTGGATCATGGCGTTTTTTGCCCAGGGATCATTGTTGAACATGTCCATGACCCAATTTTCACTGATCACCTGGCCGCCCGGTCCATTGGGATTAGGCCATATGGTATGGGGGCCGTTGGAGCACCGGTCCGTCATCAGGGTAAAGACATTCTCATAATGGCCTGTTTCAACGCCGGCAGCTGCCTGGAATAAAATCGTTGTTGATGTCGAGCAGGCCTGGCTGATCAGGCAGCCCGGGATATTCTGTGCTCCGATCATAGCCGATGCCCATGGTCCACCGTAAAAAATATTGGGCTGCCCCACAGTTGTTCCCAGGATCAGGTAATCAAATATATCCGGATTGATATCCCTTGATTGAAGCCAGTTTTTGGCAGTCCGGGAGCCCAGGACGATTGAATTTTCGTTGGCCAGACTGCCCTGCCATTTGGCAAAGGGGCTTGAATAATATCCTTTATATGGAATAAACGCTTTTGTCAGCATATTGTTTTCATCCTCCGCATCCTTTATAAATCATTGGTTGTACTGTCTTAAAATAGCTTCGAGAACACCGCCTGCAACAGCTCTTGCCTTTTCTGAAATACGGGAGCAATAAGATAGAT
>CAYWNB010000120.1:0-3557 GCA_964459195.1 uncultured Desulfobacula sp. | reverse complement strand
CCCCTTTTGGTTTCAATGACCGTATGAACGTCTTTCCCCGCTTCAAAGCCAGGTCCGAGCCCAATGGTCAAAGGGGCTTCATTCCGGGATGTACCCAGATTTTTTTTCGCAATGATGGCATCAATCACCAGATGGGGCGACAATTCATTGATCATCTGCCATTTCGGATCCACAATAACCGGGATGACATCGTTTTCCCAGGCATGAAAAATTCCTTTTGCATCATCTGCTTTTACCGCCTCAACCCCTTCAACTATGCTGTTCCCGTCATGGACGGCTTCACAAAAGCTCACCTGCCGCCGGACAGCCAGGGGTTTTTCAATTTCCATCATAAAAATTTTTTTAATATTGGACTGATAAAGACGCCAGGCCACACCAGTAGCTATGTCTCCAGCGCCTTTAATAGCGACAATAAGATCTTTGATTTCATTCATTTTCATATGTCCCGTCTAAAATTTCAGTCAAAACCCCGCAGGTTTCCGTTATTTTTCCAAACGGGATTGCTTTTTCTTAATGGCCGCAATAATCTTGTCCGGCGTTAAAGGAAATGAATCCATATAGACCCCAATGGCATTGCACACCGCACCCGCATAGGCCTGGGCCGCCGACATGGCAATGGACATTCCGGCTTCCTTCGCACCGTACGGCCCTTTGGGCTCTATTGATTCCACGATAGAGCACCGAATATCGGGCATATCACAGGCCAGGGGCAGTTTATAGTCCAGCATGGTGGTGTTCAGGCATCGGCCGTCTTTCCAGTCATGGTACTCGGTGAGCATGCCACCCTGACCACCCATGGCGACGGAGCCTTCAAACTGGCCTTCCAGTACCAGGGGGTTCAAAGCCTTGCCCACATCCTGGCAGGCGGTGGCGTTGAGCACCTCTACCTGTCCTGTTTCGGGGTCCACCTTGACTTCCACAATGGTCGTGCCGAATGAAAACGCTTCGCACATCTGACCGTAGGGGTTTTTCACCCATTCGCGTTTCATGTCCACCTTGGGCCAGTACCCGCCTTCGGCATTCACAGAGGTGAAATTTAAAAGACTGATCCGAACCGCTTTTTTAATGGAAACTGATTTTTCAGGGGTGTCTTTGACAAAAATCATCCGGTTTTCAGCATTCAGGGTTTCCGGCTCTACTTTCAATATTTTGGCTGCCACATCAAACAATTTTTTGCGGCATTTTTTTGCAGCTATCTGGACAGCCTGGCCACCCACAAAGGTGGAAACCTGGGAATATGATCCCGGATCAGATGATGTGGTTTCTGTATCTGCAGAGACAAGATGGATATCTTCAGGTAGGAGTCCCAGTTCTTCGGCTGCAATCTGGACCAGCATATTATCATTGCCCTGACCGTTATCCACGACACCGGACATGACAAAGGCTTCCCCGTCTTCATTAAATTTGATAAAACTCTGGGAACCACCACGGATGCCCATGGGAAATCCAGTCTGGACCGAGTTGGTGCCAATGCCGATCCCGTGGAAGGGTGGCAGTTTACCATATTTTTCCTTCCAGCCTGATTTTTTAACGGCCGCGTGAATGGTTTCATCCATGGCGCAGGAACCGACTAAGGATTTAGTGCTGGTGTATTCGCCGGGTTTCCTGACATTTCTCAGCCGTATTTCAATGGGGTCGATTCCGAGATGGTCAGCAATCATGTCCAGTTGGGTGTCCAGGCCCGAGGCAAATCCACGTCCGTGGGTCCGGATCATGCCCCGGATGGGTTTGTTGGTATAAATCCTGTACCCGTTGTATCGGACACTTTCCATACGGTAGACCTGTTCCATGGATAAAAAGGGGACACTTGTGGCAATGGGACCGGTACTTGAATAGGCACCGCCGTCCATGTAGCAGGTGGTCTCCCTTGCCAGTACCCTCCCTTCTTTATCCACGCCTGTCTTGTGGGTAGTGATCATGGCATGGCCCTGACGGGTGCCAATTGTATTTTCTTCCCTTGTGAATTGGATCCTGACGGGTTTTTTTGTCTTTTTAGCCAGAAGGGCACAGATATAATCGGCCGGGCAAATTTCGCTTCTGCCGCCAAATGCACCGCCAATGGATATTTTTTTGATTTTAACCTTGTGTAAAGGTATTTTAAAGGCATTGGAAAGGGGTTTCGATTTCATGTGGGGCCCGCCGTTGGGGCACCAGACTTCAAGGCAGTCTTCATGGTCAAAGTTGGCGACCACGACATAGGGTTCTGCCTGGAAATAAGATTCTTCCGGTGCAGTATAGGTGTCTTCTCTTACGTAATAGGCTTTTTCAAAATTTTCATCCACCTTTCCCGTATCAATATTAACATGGACATTGACATTGTTTGGAAAGCCTTCATGGATGAGCTCGGTTTCTGAGGCCATGGCTTCCATGGACTCATATACTGCGGGCAGTTCTTCATATTCCACTTGTATCAGGTCCAGGGCCTTGAGTGCGGTTTCTTCGTCCACGGCTGCTACACCTGCGACCTCGTCCCCGATATACCGGACTTTTTCGGTCTGGATAAATTGCTGGTCCCGGGTATAGCCAAAAACCCCCCATTTGATGCCTTCTGTATCATCTCCGGTAACAATGGATTTAACGCCGGGAAGGCTTGCGGCTTTTGATGTGTCAATGCTAAGGATCCGGGCATGGGCATAGGGGCTTCGTTTGACTTTTCCCACAAGCAGGCCAGGCAGTTTTAAATCTGCCGTGAATTTTGCCTTGCCCATCACTTTGGCCCGGGAATCCACCCTGGGCATCCGTTTTCCGATAAGGGTATATTCCGACATGATTTACTCCTTTTGTTTGTTATCGTGTTGGCAGTCCGGGCAGTCTTCCCGGGGATTACCGGCATGGGCAACCGCCTTGATAATCTTGGTATATCCCGTACATCGGCAGATATTACCGGACAGAGCTTTTTTTATCTGGGCTTTATCTGGTTTCGGGTTGTCTTTGAGCAGAGCATCGGCAGACATGAGCATACCGGATGTGCAGAACCCGCACTGGACTGCCCCATGATCAATAAAGGACTGCTGGAGATCGGTCAACTGGTCGCCGTCTGCCAGGCCTTCGACGGTTTTAATCTTTGCCCCTTCGGCTTCCAGGGCCAGGGTCAGGCAGGACCGGACAGGTTTGCCATCCATGTGGATGGTGCAGGACCCGCAGGCACCTTCGCCGCAGCTTTCTTTTGATCCGGTCAGATCCAGCTGGTCACGCAGGACTTCCAAAAGGGTGTCATTGGAGGAAATTTCCACCTCTTCGGGCATATCATTAATATCCAGGATTATTTTAATCTTTTCCATTTTTATTTGCTCCATAAAATCGTTTAAACACTACCCGACTGTGTCGCCTCTTCCAAAGCCCTGAACACCATTTGTTCAACCATGATGCACCGGTATTCAAGGGTGGATCCTGCATTATGCACGGCAAAGGCTTCGGCAGAGTTCATCGCCTGAACTGCTGCAGCATGGAATGCATCCTTATCGGTGATATCCTTGCCCTTTAAACCAGAGGAGGCCTGGGCAAAATACAGGGGAGATCGCCCCATGGCACCGACCACTACCCGTGCCTCATCAATT
>CAYWNB010000119.1:0-8894 GCA_964459195.1 uncultured Desulfobacula sp. | reverse complement strand
GAACCTCTGATGAAGTGGCAGATGTGATCATCCATGAGCGGGATATTTTTGAAATCCTTTATACCAGCGGGACCACGGGAAAACCAAAGGGAGTTCTCATCACCCATCTGGGGGTTTATATTTCTGCTTTGTCCACGGCCATTGAATTTGGGTTGCGGCCCGGATATTCTTCTACCATGATGTTGCCTATTTTCCATTGTGCCCAGCAGGCTGTCACCTATTCCACCCTGAATGTGGGGGGAACTGTGTCTATTTTCAGGCAATTTGATCCGGGCAAGATAATGGAAACCATGGAAAAAGATCGGGTGAACCTGACCTTTGGCCTGCCCATTATGTACCGGGCCATGATCGGTCACCCGGATTCAAAAACAAGGAACTGGGACCATCTTAAAACCTGTGTCTTTGCCATGGCACCCATGGACCAGGCCACCCTGGAAGGGGGCATCAAGGTATTCAATTCAGAGTTTATGCTGGGCACGGGCCAGACAGAATGCTTCCCCCCCACCAATGTCTTCCGGGCCAGCCAGTTTCCGAACAAACAAGGTAACTACTGGGGTGTATCCAACCTGGCCCTGGATACAGGCGTCATGGATGAGAAGGGCAATATTTTGCCCATGGGCGAGGTGGGTGAGATCGTCTGGCGGGGACCCGTGGTCATGGAAGCTTATTATAAGGATGACAAGGCCACACAGGAAAGCCGAAAATTCGGCTGGCATCATTCCGGCGATCTGGGATCCTTTGATGAAGACGGCCAGCTCTTGTTTGTAGACCGTAAAAAAGACATGATCAAAACAGGAGGAGAGAATGTCGCCTCAATCAAGGTGGAGAGAGTTATCCTGGAAGACCATCGGGTGGACCAGGTGGCTGTGATAGGTCTGCCTGACGAACGCTGGGTGGAAGCAGTAACAGCCTTTGTGGTACCCATTGCGGACAGCGGGCTGACACAAGAGGATATTCTCCAATTGTGCAAAAAAAATCTGGGGAAATTTGAAGTGCCCAAACGCGTGATTTTATTGGACAGCCTTCCCACAACCTCAACAGGGAAGGTTAGAAAAAACATTTTACGAAAGACCCCTGTCTAATTTAAACAGCGGGTCCTGTGATATCCTTTATACCGCCGATGATAAAATCCACGGCATCCAATGCCATCTCTTTGGCTCTGTCCAGATCATCCGGTTCTGTGAGAAAGTGGTATGCCACTTTCTCATAGACCCCAAGGATGCACATGGCATAAATTGAAGATGAATTTTTACTGCGAAATTTACAGCCAGCATCCTTTCTGAGGCGATCTATTGCCTGGCTCAGGTCTTTGGAAAGCAGTTCGGACATATTTTTCCGCCGGGCTTCCATTCTTTTGCCATGGCCCGGGGATTCCCGGAACAGGATCAAGGCTTTTTTTGAATAATGGGTACAAAATTCATCGAAGAATGCATGGCCCGCCATCTCCATCCCCTCGACCGGAGAATCGGCTCGTTCAAATTCTTTGCCCAGGATGGATCGGAGCTGGTACAAGCTTTCATCAAAGAGATGGATCAACAGCTCTTCCTTATCTTTAAAATAGAAATATACCGTTCCCACCGAAACTTCGGATTGGTCGGCAATCTCCTCCACACTGGTTTTCCGAAACCCCTTTGCGGCAAACAGGGTCTCTGCGGCCGATAAAATGGTCCGATACCGGTACTCACGTTCCCGCTCTCTTCTTTGGGCTTGCCGGGTTGTTTTTTTTACCTGTTCCATTAATTTGTTTCCATTAATGCCTATTTCATTGGTCCTTTTTCTTTGTATAGATCCGTTCAGGTCTACTTATATCAGACACACTATAATCGATAAATCAAAATATTGTCAATACGGCAAACAGGCAAACAGGCAAACAGGGAAGCAAAGCTGACAAATAATTTTTTTTTAACAAAAAGGCTTGACAAGATTGAGTCATATTATAATATTGAATTTGATTCAGTAAATATCCAACCAAAACCGCCGCCTGTAAATTCAGATGCAGCAAAGGCAGTCTATAGCCTGATCACATCTGTTTGTTATTATATTAATAATAATTGAGGAGGAAAAGAATGGATCTCGAACTTGAAAAAAATTTAATTCAACGGGTTGCTGTAGGAGACATGTTCAGAAGACGCGCCATAAAGACCCCTGACAAGATCGCCCTAAGGGATTATAAGGGCCTGGGCCAAGTGTCATATACATGCAAGGAACTGAATCAGAAAATTAATTGCTTTGCCAGTGCCGCAAAAGAGAGCGGCCTTGGGAAAGAACGCCGTGTAGCCATTCTCGGGCTTAATTCCTCTGAATATATTATCGCTTTGTATGGTTGTGCCAAGGCAGGGATTACAGCGGTTCCCGTCAATCCCGGCATGGCGCCCATGAATCAGGCCACCATAAAGCAGGGCATGGAGATTTTTGGCGCCCAATTCATGCTGGGCACCGGCCAGACAGAGTGCTTTCCTGCCACCAATGTGTTTGAAGCCAGTCAGCATTTGGATAAATCCGGAAATTACTGGGGCCTATCAACCGTGGCTCTGGATACCTGTGTCATGGATGATAACGGCAACATCCTTCCTCCGGGTGAGGTGGGAGAAATTGTCTGGCGGGGACCAGGTGTTATGGAAGGTTATTACAAGGATGAAGAGGCAACCGTTGAAAGCCGGAAATTTGGCTGGCATCACTCGGGTGACCTGGGATCTTTTGATGAAGATGGGCAGTTGCTCTTTGTGGACCGTAAAAAAGACATGATTAAAACAGGGGGCGAAAATGTGGCCTCCATCAAGGTGGAACTTGCGATCCTTGGCGATCACAGAGTGGACCAGGTGGCTGTGGTGGGGCTGCCGGACGAACGCTGGATTGAGGCGGTGACCGCTTTTGTAATTCCTATGAAGGGCAGCCAGATCACGGAACAAGATATTATCCAATTGTGTAAAAGAGAACTGGGGAAATTTGAAGTGCCCAAAAAGGTTATTTTCATGGACTCCCTTCCGGTGACATCCACGGGCAAAGTCAGGAAAAATATTTTACGAAAAACTGAAGGGAAATCAGATAATTAAAAATAAAACTAACTATTATAATACCAGGAAACGAAAATGAAAAGTTTATGCAGGGAACTTGCCGGGGAGTATGACGTCCTTGATGACATTGTCAAGGATTTAAGTGATTCACAGTGGGAGTCAAAGACCCCCTTTTATGACTGGACCATACATGATGAGATATGCCACATCACTTATTTTGACGATAAGGCAAGGCTGGCGGCAACAGATCCGGACGGTTTTAATAAAGATATGGAAAAAATTTTTGAAGGTATCACAAATTTTGAAGACTTTTTTGAAAAAACACTAAAAGACCTGAAAAAGCTCTCCCCAAAAGAGCTGATGAAATACTGGATCAGCGAAAGAACAAAAATGATAGACGCACTTGAGATTCTTGGACATAATGACACGCTTCCCTGGTATGGTCCACCCATGAATGCCAAATCCTTTGTAGTCGCAAGGATAATGGAAACCTGGGCACATGGGCAGGATATTGCCGATGCACTGGGATACAAGAGGAAACCAACAGAGCGGTTAAAACATATTGCCCAACTGGGCGTTAAGACATTTAGCTGGTCATATGTAAACCGGCAGCTTGAAAAACCCTCTCAAAAAGTCTTTGTGGAGCTGAAAAGCCCATCCAATGAAACCTGGCTCTGGAACGAAGACCAAAGGGAAAATTCAGTCGTTGGAAGCGCTGAAGACTTTTGCCTTGTCGTCACCCAGAGAAGGCATATTGATGATACAGACCTTAAAACCAAAGGTGATATTGCACGGGAATGGATGTTGATTGCCCAGGCATTTGCAGGCCCTGCCGAAATGGGTCCCCCTGCCGGCAAATTTAAGTACTGATGCTCATAAAAAGTTTTTAACTTTTAAAGGAGACGCTCATCATGGGGTTTGATTTGAATTTCAAGGGAGAATATCAGAAATATTTCACAAAGGAACATGACCTTGTCCGAAAATCCATGAGGGATTTTATTAAAAAAGAAGTTATTCCCAACATTGATGAATGGGAAGAAAATGGTGAATTCCCAAAGGAAATGTACCAGAAAACCGGAGAGCTTGGTTTTTTAGGAATTGGATATCCTGAAGAATGTGATGGAACCTCAGGTGATATTTTTATGAAAGTGGTTGCAGGCGAAGAGTTGATGCGCTCTACCTCGGGCGGATTTGTTGCGGGAATCGGTTCAATTGATATCGCGATTCCACCGATCATCAGAAAAGGAACAGATGAACAGATAGAAAAATTTGTTAAACCTGTGATCGCAGGCAACAAAATAGCAGCACTTGGCATCACCGAACCTGCCGGCGGTTCTGATGTGGCGAGTCTGACAACCACCGCTGTCCGGGATGGCGATCATTATATTGTTAACGGCAGCAAAACATTTATCACAAGCGGCGTCAGAGCAGACCAGTTAACAACAGCCGTCAGAACCGGAAAAGAGAATGCCCATGGCATCAGTATGCTGGTTATTGAATCTGATACTCCGGGTTATTCCGTGTCAAATAAACTTAAAAAAACAGGATGGTGGGCATCTGATACCGCCCAGATTTATTTTGATA
The DNA here is from genome assembly GCA_964459195.1 of uncultured Desulfobacula sp. Taxonomy (GTDB): domain Bacteria; phylum Desulfobacterota; class Desulfobacteria; order Desulfobacterales; family Desulfobacteraceae; genus NBML01. The sequence continues at coordinate 4,296 of CAYWNB010000119.1, read as the reverse complement.
ATTGCCGGGTTCCGGTTTCCAATCTTCTGGGTGAAGAAAATCAGGGATTTTACTATATCATGGAAAATTTCCAGAGTGAGCGCCTTCAAATTTGCGTCATGGCATATATGACCGCACAGCTGGCCCTTGAAGAGGCGATCAAGTATGTTAAAGAAAGAAAAGCCTTTGGGAAAACCCTAAACGGATTCCAGGTAACCCGTCATAAATTGGTTGACATGGCAACCCAGGTTGAAGTGGCCCGGGAATTTACATACAGGATTGCGGCTAAAATCAATGCCGGAGAAAACATGGTCAAAGAAATTTCCATGGCAAAAAACTTTGCATGCTCGGTCAGTGACAAGATTACCTACGATGCTGTCCAGCTTTTCGGCGGTTACGGATATATGAGAGAGTGTGTTGTTGAAAGGCTTTACAGGGATAATCGCATTCTTTCAATTGGTGGAGGAACAACTGAAATCATGAAAGAAATTATATCCAAACTAATGTAGGTATTACACCCTAAATTAAACGATTTACGAATAAGAGCTGCGCTTCCGAAAAATGCCGTTGGAAAGATCCTGAGACGCGCTTTAAGGGAAGAAATGAGCGGCTGACACAATCAGTGCCCCATCTGCCAAGGCCAGGGGATGGGTTTAAGTTTTAAGAGAAGGACTATATATTTTTCAAAGTCTCCCACCATAAAAATCATTAAATCGAAAGTGACACTTTCTAAAAACGCAATAGAACCAATTCTATTTTTTTAAAGGCAATGGGCGACTATTACACCTAATCACTTTTAAAATCATATGTTTATGTAAATTATATTTCTATGATACTCCATAAATCTATTTCAATAATTTATGAAAAACTTCCTGGCAACTATCATTATATGAACACATCTATTCACAATAATGATAACTACTAACATATTGTATTTTAAATAAAAAATTTCACAAAAACCGCCCACGTAATACAGATTTTAAAAGTCATACAATTTTTTACTTGACATTTATATAGTCAAACTTTAGTACTTTATTCAATATTTGATGAAATCAATATTATTTGAACGGACAAAAACAAATTAAATGGATATCAGACAAAAAAAATCCAGATTGTTAATTATTTTGATGATCTGAAAAGGAGGAAAGAATGTTCAGTCTGGAAATGTCAAAAGAACAAAAGATGATTAAAGACGAGGTTGCAAAACTTGTTAAAGGCATTGTGACTAAAAATGCAAATGAAATGGATGAAAAACGCGAAATTCCAGAAGATACTGTGCAAAAAGCATGGGAACTTGGCGCCTCGGTGTCAATGGTTTCTGAAGAGTTTGGAGGATTTGGAATGGACGATTCTCCAGTGACAACAGCAATTGTTCTTGAAGAACTTGCCTTTGGAGATCTTGCATTTGCGATACAGGCTACTTTGCCATCATTGGTTATAAGTCCCCTAGTCTCAATGGGAACAAAAGAGCAACAGTCAAAATATTTACCACTTCTTTGTGGAGAAAAATATTCTGCTGCTACGCTTGCAATTAGTGAAGAAAAGTTTGGATTTGATCCAGTTGAATTAGAAACAAAAGCAGAAAAGAAAAATGGTGCGTACGTTTTATCAGGTGAGAAGTGTTTTGTACCTCTTGCAGAATCCGCCTTTGTTATTTTAGTCGCTGCATCCTTGGAAGGAGAGAACAATCTTTTTATCGTGAACAAGGGCAATGCTGGATTGAAGATCGGAGAAAAAGAAAAAAATCTTGGCCTTAACGCCCTTGATAGTTATAAAATTACCTTAAAAAACTGTGAAGTACCTGCAGAAGACAGATTGGGTGGTGATCACGGATGTGACTATGCAAAATTTCTGCAAAAATGCAGAATTGGAATGTCTGCAATTGGGACAGGTGTTTCCCGAGCATCTTTTGAGTTTGCGATGGAATATGCCAAAGTTAGAGGTCAATTTGGTGAGCCCATCGCTCATAAACAATCCGTTGCATTTATGATTGCACAGATGGCATATGAAGTTGACTCAATGAGGCTAATGACATGGAATGCAGCTTCAAAATTAGAAGCGGGTAAAGACGCTAAACGCGAAGCATACCTGGCAAAATTTTATACAGGTGAGAAAGCGATGTACGTAACTGATTGTGGTGTTCAACTTCTTGGGGGGCATGGATACACAAAGGAATACCCGGTTGAAAGATATTATCGAAATGGCCGTGGGATCAGCATTATCGAAGGAATGGCAACCGTATAAAACTTTCAAACCATTAAAAACAGAGAGAATATTATGATTAGTTTAGAATTACCAGAAGTGGTTGAGCAAACAAAAGAAATGATGCATGGACTGGCAAAAGACCTTTTCAGACCCATTTCAAGAAAATATGATGAATTAGAGCACGTTTACCCCGAAGAATTGGAAGTATGCAGGGGATTTATCGGTGGCAAAAAAAAGGCCGAAACAAAACCAGAAGGTGGTGAGAAAAAAAAGAAAACAAAAAAACCAACTTTTAAAAATTTAATAGGTGTCGTTACTATTGAAGAATTATGTTGGGGGGATCTTGGCCTGCTGATGACAATTCCCGGGATGGGACTTGGAAACGCAGCAATTGACGCTGTTGGAACCCCAGAACAAAAAGCAAAATTTGGTCCCAAGTGGGCTGCAATGGCTATTACAGAGCCTGAAGCTGGTTCCGATTCAGCGTCTATCCAAACAACAGCTGTTCTTGATGGAGACGAATGGGTAATAAACGGAGAAAAGATTTTTGTTACCTGCGCTGATAGATGTGACATTGTTGTTGTTTGGGCTAATATTGACCCCAGTGTAGGGAAAGCAGGAATTAAGTCTTTTGTTATTGAAAAAGACACACCTGGATTCAAGCTTGAATACCTTGAACATAAGCTCGGAATAAGAGCATCAGATACAGGCACTTTTGTTTTAAAAGATTGCAGAGTTCCCAAAGAAAACTTATTGGGTACAGCTGAAATAAGTAAAAAGAAAAGCTTTGCAGGCGTAATGCAAACTTTTGACAACACGAGACCGACAGTTGCTGCAATGTCCGTGGGCGTAGCTCGGGCAGCTTTGGAATTCACTAAAGAAAAAATGGAAGAAAAGGGTATCGTAATTGATTATGAAAAATCTCCTTACTCTATGAGTGCTTTGGAAAAAGAATTCTACAAAATGGACGCAGATGTTGATGCAATCAGATTGCTTGTATGGCAAGCCGCGTCTATGGCTGATGCTGGAGTTAGGAATAGCCTTCAAGCTTCCATGTGTAAGGCAAAAGCCGGAAAAGTGGGGACCGCGGTCACTCAAAAATGCTGTGAACTATTGGGTCCTTTAGGATACAGCCAAGATTATCTTCCGGAAAAATGGATGAGAGATGTTAAAATTGCAGATATTTTTGAAGGAACCGGACAAATTCAACATCTAATTGTAGCCCGACAGCTAATGAAACTATCTAGTAAAGAATTAAAATAATTTACGATATATAGCTACTCTTGTTTTGAGGCTGACAATCTTGTATTTACATGATTGTCAGCCTTATTCGCGTAAAAAAAGGCCCCTCGTTATTTCATATCAAATCCTTTGGGGCGTTGAAGGTCCTTTGGGTCATTGAAGGTCCGTTGAGGCATTGAAGGTCCTTGAGTCATCGAAGGTCCGTTAGGACATTTCAGTCCTTTTGGCAAGTTCCATGGCTCTGAGATCTTTTCTAAGAACCTTGCCCACATTTGTTTTGGGAAGCTCTTCAATAAATTCAATCTGGGTGGGCAGTTTATATTTGGCAAGCTTTCCCCCGCAATAGTCGATCATCTCTTCCGGGGTTGCACTTTCTCCCGGTGCCAGCACCACAAAGGCCTTGATCTGTTCCCCCCGGCTGGGATGGGGAACGCCGATGGCACAGGCTTCAAGCACCTTAGGATGTTCAAACAGGACCTCGTCAATATCCGGGGGATATACATTATATCCCCCGGAAATGATCATGTCCTTTTTCCGATCCACAACATAAAAATAACCGTCTTCATCCATATAGGCGATGTCACCTGTGTGCAGCCATCCGTTTATGATGGTGCTCTCAGTTTCTTCGGGCATATTCCAATATTCCTTCATGACCTGGGGCCCCTTGATCACTAGCTCACCGCTCTCTCCCACTGGCATATTCTTTGTTGGATCATCCAGCTCAACAATCCGGCAAAGGGTGTCTGGAAGGGGTACCCCAATACTGCCCACCTTTCGTTTCCCCTCTCCAAAGGGGTTGACATGGGTGCCCGGGGAAGCTATAGCGCTCACATAAATTGATACAGTTTCGCTCTGATAAATTGATACGTT
>CAYWNB010000118.1:4759-8901 GCA_964459195.1 uncultured Desulfobacula sp. | reverse complement strand
CGAGCCCCTTGGCCGAATGAATGGTCAAAAGGGCAATCCCCTTTGAATCTTGTTCATCTTCATCCTCTTTATCTTCCCGGATCAGAGCCGCCTCTTCAAGATATTCCAGAAGAGTGTCCTTGGACCTTGCCGTGTAGATAAGCTGTTCGATATTTTCTTTTTTGGAGATAAATTCAGTTCTGGTCTTTACCTTTTTTTCCAGATAGTCGTAATACCCGGTCCGATCGATAACAGTTTCCATGGCCATGGCAGGCGGCATATCATGGATGGCATCCAAAACTTCCAGAACAAGGGCGAGGTTTTCATGGACTTTTTTTGTCAGCACCCGATCCTTGACCATGATTCGTGCCGCATCCTGCAAGCTCGTGCCTCCTGTGCGCAGGGCAGCCATTCGTTTAACCATGGAAGGGCCGATTCCCCGTTTGGGGGTATTGACCACCCGTTCAAAGGAAAGGTCGTCATTGGGAAAATAGGCAGCGCTCAGGTAGGAGTTGATATCTAAAATTTCCATGCGCTCAAAAAAACCCTGGGATCCCATCATTCGATAGGGCACCCGAAAGGCCCGAAAGATTCTTTCAAAGGGCAGGGAACAAAATTTTGTCCGGTAGACCACGGCCATCTTGTCAAAGGGGACGCCAAGCCCCTGACGATTCATGGCAAGGACCCGTTTGGCAACCCATTCGGCTTCATGGGCATCGGACATAAACTTATAAATTTCGACGACGCCGCCTTTTTTCTTGGAAAAACAGTGTTTTTCCATTTTGTCCGGGTTGTAATCAATCATGTCGTTGGCAGCCTGGACAATCTCATGGGCAGATCGATAATTTTCTTCCAGCCTGAAAATTTTTGAATCCTTGTATTTATCGGGGAACCGTAAGAAATGGTTAACATTACTGCCCCGAAATCCGTAAACTGACTGCCAGTCATCCCCCACGCAAAACAGGTTACGATGTTCTCCCAGCAGCAGATTGGTCAGGTCCTCCTGGAGATTGTTGGTGTCCTGGTACTCGTCCACCAGAAGATAAGTAAAATACTGTTTGTACCAGGACCGAACCTGTTCATGATCCCGGAGAAGATCCCGGGTTTTTAACAAAATATTGTCAAAATCCACAGAGTTCATCTCCTTGAGACGCTCTTCGAACTGGGAATAGATATCTGTCAGCCGGATATTAAAAAAGCCTGGATTCAACTCAAAATAGCCCTGGGGGTCTCCGGAATTCTTTGCACGTGAAATAGACGATAAAATCCTGTTGGCATATTTTTTTTCAATATTGTTCCTCACACAGAGCTCTTTGACAAGCTTGTCCTGCTGGTAAACGCTAAAGATCTGAACAGGGGTGGTATATCCCATGAGTTCACAATGCTTTTTCAAAATCATGAGACAGGCAGAATGATAGGTACGAACCCATTCAAAGCTTGCCGGGGGCAATCCTGTCATCTCAATCAACCGGGCTTTCATCTCCTGGGCCGCCTTATTGGTAAAGGTAATGGCCAATATCCGTTTGGGATCGTAGCCCGTGGCTGCCAGATGGGAAAATTTGGCCGTCAGGGTCCGGGTCTTGCCGGAACCAGCGCCTGCGACCACCAGGGCCGGGGAACCGGTATGATCAACGGCATCTTGCTGCTGTGATGATAACTGCATATAAAAAAATTAACCGGAAATCCGCCCAGGGACCGGCCCTGGTAGTTCAACCGCTTTAATTTATCTCCTCAATTTAATTTAGGTACCAATTTAGGTACGAGCTTAGATGCTGGCTTCACCAATTATTCGCTTTAAGGTGGACTCAATCTCCTGTTGGATCTCATCCAATCTTTCCCGGGTAAGAGATTCAAACCGCAACACCAGGGCCGGCTGGGTATTGGATGCCCTGACAAGGCCCCACCCGTCATCGTACACCGCCCGCAATCCATCGATATCAATCACCTCCTGGCTGGGTATTGCCTTGTAATGGGCCACAATCTTGTCCACCACATCAAATTTAATGGCATCGGGACACTCTACCCTAAGTTCCGGGGTGGTAAAGGTCTGGGGAAGGTCCCCTATCAATTCATCCACGCCTTTGCCCGTATCTACCATGATTTCCAGCAGCCGGCAAGTGGCGTAGAGGGCATCATCAAACCCGAAATACCGGTCCTTGAAAAACATGTGGCCGCTCATTTCTCCGGCAAGTTCGGCATTCTCCTCTTTCATTTTTTTCTTGATCAATGAATGACCGGTCCGCCACATAATGGCATTCCCGCCAAGCTTTCGAATTTCATCATACATGACCATGGAGCATTTTACTTCGGATATAAAGGTGGCGCCTGGCTTTCTTTCAAGGATCTCCCTGGCATAAATCACCATAAGCTGATCCCCATAAATCACCTGCCCGTTCTTGTCCACCACACCGATCCGATCGGCATCCCCGTCATATCCGACACCAAGGTCCAGGCCCTGGCTTTGTACCAGGGCAATGAGATCCTTCAGATTTTTCTTCTGGGTGGGATCTGCCTCATGGTTGGGAAAAGAACCATCCAGGTCGCAGAAAATATCATGGACCTCACACCCCAGCTCTTTTAACACCGGCACTGCTGTGATACCACCGGTGCCGTTCCCTGCATCAATACCGATCCTGATTTTTTTATTAAGGATGATATTTTTCAACAAATAGGCCTTATAGGGCGTTGTCACATCGGCTTGGGTTTTTTCGCCCTCTCCCTGGACATAGGCTCGTTTCTCAATAATCCCCAAGACATCCTGGAGTCCCTGGCTGTGGATGGAATTGAGTCCGCTCATCAGCTTGAACCCATTGTATTCCGGTGGATTATGGCTGGCAGTGACCATGGCCCCGCCATCCAGCTCCAGATGGTGGATGGAAAAATAAAGCACCGGCGTGGGACAGATACCGATGTCCACCACATCACAGCCCGTGGAAATAATCCCCTGGATAAACAATTGGGAAAACCGATCCGATGTTTTCCTGCAATCCCTTCCAACAGATATTTTTTTTCTCCCCTGTTCCACTAATAAAGAGCCATAGGCTTTTCCAATATCAATGACATCCGGTTCGCAGATATCCTCTCCTGCAATTCCCCGAATGTCGTATTCCCTGAAGATCCCGGGATTCATAGCCCCTCCTTTAAAGTATTTTTGATAAAAGCACCAGCACACCCACCAGCCAGCAATAGGGGGCAAACAAATGAAACTTGCCCCTGTGAACCAATTTTAATAATAGTTTTAAGGCCACCAGGCCGACTACAAAAGACGCGATTGTTCCGTAAATAATAGCAGGATTAATAACAAATCCGGTTTCCATGGCATCCTTCATCCCCAGAAGCAGGGCCCCCAGAATGGCGGGAACAGACAGGAGAAAAGAAAATTTGGCAGCTGTTTGCCGGTCCAGACCGGCAAACATGCCAGCGGCAATGGTGCTGCCGGACCGGGAAATACCGGGAATTACGGCAAACCCCTGGACAATCCCGATGAAAAGCGCCCGCTTGGTATCAAATTTAACCCCTGCTGTTTCATCACGATAATATCGTCGGGAGACCCACAGGATGGTACCGGTGAGGATCAGCATGCAGCCGACCAGGGTAGCAGAGGAAAACAAGACCTGCTCAAACTGTTTTAAGCCAAGGCCGATCACTGCAGTGGGCACAGAACCCACGAGAATTAATGCCGAAAGTTTCAGGTTCTCATCCGTCTCGATCAGGTGGGCAAACGGTTTATCACCGGCAAGGTTTGTCAAAAACCCAAAAATTGAGATCCCCATCAATTTAATATCGGAAAAATAGACCACCAGCACCGCTGCCAGGGTTCCCATGTGAACGCTGATATCAAATATCAATAAAAATTCGGTGATGTTAAAATAAATCTGACCGAGCACCAGATGCCCGGAACTGCTTACCGGAAGGAATTCAGTCAACCCTTGAAGAATCCCCAATATGATTCCCTGATATATTTCCATATTCTGCTAGTTTTCTTTATTTTTTTAAGGTCCGCATAAACCGCTACATAAAACCCAATCTTGTCAAGCAATCGTATATAATTCTTGTACTTAAATTGCAAGATTTTAAAAAAAAGACATGAACAATATCCTTTCTGGACTTGTTTCCTACCCGAAATTATTATTGATGCAGCTTGATAAGGACAGCCCCCGGTT
>CAYWNB010000118.1:3384-4659 GCA_964459195.1 uncultured Desulfobacula sp. | reverse complement strand
GTAAAAAGTTTGCTGTCTGTAATTGCATTCCTTTTTTTATTTGGATGCGCCACAAAAGAACCCGTGAAGGCCCCCTCATTTTCAGCCACAACCTTTGATACAAAGATGTACGACTCAAAGGTGGATAATTTTGTTGTTGTATTTGATGCTTCCAGCTCCATGAGACATAAGTACAAGGGCACCCCCAAATTCGACATTGCCAAAAGCCTTGCGAATCAATTGAACCTGACCCTTCCGGAAATGGGCCAGACAGCCGGGCTCAGAAGCTTTGGCCATGACCCTTCAGTCTCCAAACAGCTTACGGAATTACTCTACGGCATGGAAAAATATTCCACTGCTAATGCGACGGGTGCACTTAAAGCCATAACAAAACCTGGTGGATTCAGCCCCCTGGGAACAGCCCTCAATGCAGTGGGGAGTGATCTTGAAGGCCTTCCAGGCGTTCATAACGTTGTGATAATCGTCAGTGATGGCATGGACATGAAACCAAAAATTGTCCAGGCACAGGCCCTGAAAGACAAATACGGGTCTTCCATCTGCTTTTATCCCATCCAGGTAGGAGCGGAACCTGAAGGAACAGCCTTTCTCCAGGAAGTCGCCAGAATCGGAGCCTGCGGATTTTTCTCAACCGCCGACGATCTTATGAAAGGTGACGGCATGGCCGCCTTTGTGGAAAAAGTATTTCTCACGAAAAAGGCACCAGCAGCAACACCCATGAAAGCAGAAAGAAAAGACAGTGATGGTGATGGTGTATATGATGATGAAGACCAGTGTCCTGGAACCCCTATTGGTGCTAAAGTAAATGCAGTGGGTTGCTGGACCCTTGACAGTGTCCTGTTTGATTTTGACAAAGCCGAGATTAAACCCGAAGGGTATCCTCTGCTGGATGCAATCATTGTCATCCTGGAAAAAAATCCGGCCATGAGTGTCGAACTTGCAGGTCATACCGACAATGTGGGAACCAAAGCCTATAACATGGATCTCTCCATAAGAAGATCCAATGCCGTTGCCACTTATCTGGTGGACCAGGGAATCTTGAGGAACAGACTTGCCACGACTGGTTTTGGGTTCACAAAACCTGTGGCGCTCAATGGTACAAACTTTGGACGTTCTCTGAACCGACGGGTTGAATTAAACCCCTATTAATTGTCTATTAATTGATAAAGAACCGTCCGGGAAGGGTGACCCCTTTTTCCCGGACAACCTTTCAGGGTCAAAAGATCTGACCTAAAAAAAATAAAAGCCCGTCAAAGGATTCTCTTTGACGGGCTTTCT
>CAYWNB010000118.1:0-3284 GCA_964459195.1 uncultured Desulfobacula sp. | reverse complement strand
AATTAATGACCCCACGGCCGGGAGGACAGGTTAATGAAAAAATTGGGTGAGTTACTTGTCCAGGAAGATTCCTTTGAAGAGATTCTAATGGGAAATCAGGCCCTTGTCAGGGCAATGGTAGAGACCAAAACTCTTGTAGTGACGTCCTATCCAGGATCACCCACCCCTGAAATAGCATCTGCCATTCAAGATATCCCCCAGGATCGTCAGCCCTTTTATTTTGAATTTTCAGTGAATGAAAAAGTCGCCACTGAAGTGGCATTTGGTGCAGCCATCAATGGAAACCTCGCCTGCGTTTTTTATAAAAGCGTGGGACTGAATGTGGCGCTTGACTCTTTTGTACAGCTGGGTTTATTCAATATTATTGGCGGCATGGTAGTGGTGATTGGGGATGACCCCGGTGCCAACTCTTCCCAGAATGAACAGGACAATCGAAATATCTATCGCATGGCCAAGGTAACCGTTATGGAACCGGCCTCCCCGGAAGAAGCCTATGCATATTATAAACAAGCGGCCCACCTGGCCGCGGCCCATAAAACGGTTGTGGTACTCCGGCTGACCACCCATGTCTGCCATGCCCGGCAAAAAATCAAATTTGCCGGATACCAAAAAGAAAAGGGATATAAAACTGAATTTAACAAGGAAAACGGTCCCTATATTCCCTTGACCGTATTGGCCCTGGAAATGAAACGTCTCGCCATGGAAAGAACAGGACGGATCTTGCCTTTTATTCGAAAAGCTAAGTTGAACCGGGAGATCAAGAGTGCTGACAGTCAGGGTAAGGGCATCATTACCTCGGGGCTGACCTGGCTGGCTGTTATGGATGTACTGGAACGGTCCACATACCGGCCAAATCTTTTGAAACTGGGTGTGACCAATCCCCTTGAGCGAGAAGGCATCCTCTCTTTTTTAAGGTCCAACGACCAGGTTTTGATCTTAGAGGAACTGGATGACATTCTTGAAAACCAGATAAAGGCCATGGCATATGACCAGGGTCTTACCACCACCATCATCGGAAAAACATCTGACAAGGATTTTATTGGTGAATTCACTCCGGACAAGACCCTTGAAAAAATCCTGGCCACATGGCCGGAGATGATGCCCGGGGAAATAAAAGAGCTGGGGCAAAAAGAGAAATTGCCGGCGGTAACCGTACCGGACAGACCCGCACAGATGTGTCCCGGCTGTGGACATAGAAGTGCCTTTTTTGCCATTAAAAAAGCACTGGGGAATGATGATATAACCGTTGCCGACATTGGTTGTCATACCCTGGGGTATATGCCGCCCTACGAAGTCGGGGAGGTGCTCATGTGCATGGGGGCCTCTCCGGGTATTGCCGCAGGACTTTCTTTGAACAATGAGAAGAAAAAGGTCGTGGCGTTTTTAGGGGATTCTACTTTTTTCCATGCCGGCCTGCCCGGATTGATCAATACCATTTTCAATCATCACAATATCACCCTGATCATCATGGAAAACGGTACCACTGCCATGACCGGTCACCAGGACCATGCCGGTGGAACGATTAAAATTGAAACCCTGCTAAAAGGACTTGGTATTGAATCGGTGCTTGCCTGTGATACCTACAGCCAAGAAAAGTTGACCGGTCTTGTAAAACATTCCCTTGAAATTGATGGGCTCAGCGTGGTCATTGCCAGGCACCCCTGCATGCTCAAGTTCACACGAAGCCAGCGAAAAAAACCAGGATATGTTCAAAAACATATTACCATTGACCCTGCAATTTGTACCCAGGCCCATGTGTGCGTTGAAGCGTTTGGCTGCCCCAGCTTTGTCCGGAATCTGGATGGCAGCGTGGGGGTTAATGCAGACCTTTGCCTGGGGGATGGTTCCTGCAGGCCCTCCTGCCCGGAGAAGGCCATTGGTTTTGAAAAGGAAGAACGATGAAGGAATATAATATTTATATAACCGGTGTCGGCGGTCAGGGGATCGGCCTGCTCAGTCAGACGCTTCTCAGGGGTGCAGACCATGCCGGGTTGGAGGTAATGGCAGTAGATACCCATGGCCTGGCCCAGCGGGGGGGCGTGGTGGTATCCCGGATCCGCTGCGGCAGTAGCGTTTTTTCTCCTTTAACCCTGTCACACCACTGTGATCTGGTCCTGGGGATGGAAATCCACGAAGCCCTTCGCGGATTGGAAACTGCCCTGAAAAAAGGGGGGACCCTTGTCTATATGGCGCTCGCCTGGCAACCCCTTCCGGTTCGGTTGGGCCAATGTCAGGCGGTAACGCCAGAAAATATCTCCAATGCCTGTACACAATTGGCTGCCCGTAGCCTGTCGGTTCAAACCAGTGGACTTGCAGATGCAAGGATGCACAACATGGCCCTTGTGGGAACCGTCGCAAAACACGACCTGATTCCCGGGGTGGCAAAGGCTGATTATACAAGGGCCCTGAAAGATCTGCTCACCGGTGATCTCCTCGTCCAAAACCTGGATGTCTTTAATCGCTATGCCCGATAAGGTTGAGATCTTTAGACGGATGTCCGGCCCCTATAATCTGGATACCTATTTTCTGGTCTGCCGGCAGACAGGGGAATCTGTGATTATTGATCCCGGCGATGATGCCCTGGCCGTGATAGACTTCATTGAAAAAAAAAAGATCACCCCCACAAAACTTCTTCATACCCATGGCCACGCCGATCAGTTCTTTTCCACAGAAGTTTTTAAGAAAACCCACAATATCCCCAGTTGTCTCCATGCCCAGGATAACCTTTTTTTTAAAGATCCAGGGGTCAGGGAGGAAACCCGGAGGCTGGTGGGCTTGCCTCCGCCCTACCCCGCGGATATAACGCTCGTTCACGAAGACCGGATTTTTTTTGGCAAGGAGCGCCTGTCCGTAATCCATACCCCGGGCCACACACCGGGATCGGTCTGCTTTTTATGGAAAAATCATTTGTTTACCGGAGACGCCCTCTTTGCCGGAGAGGCTGGCCGGACCGATCTTCCCGGGGGAAACCTTGCTCAGCTTATCGCCTCCATCAGGGATCGGATCATGGTGCTCGACAAAACGACCATCATCCACCCCGGCCACCACCATGCCGGCAGCAGCACCCAGTCCACCCTGAAAAAAGAGATACGAGAAAATATTTATATCACGGATTTTATTTTGGATACCTGACCTTGCCCTATGTCTTTTATTGTCAATTGAAAACAGATAAAATCAACACTTTTCGGTAATCTTTACAAGGCTCACCAAAGGTTTAATACGATACGTATTAGCCCTTTGGTGCAACACAGTGAATGGTACAAAAGACAAGTTATTTCGTTCAA
>CAYWNB010000117.1:4122-9035 GCA_964459195.1 uncultured Desulfobacula sp. | reverse complement strand
AACCCTGTGGTGGAACAGAACATGGGGTTGAAAGTTGAGTCCGTTGAAAAAGGCCCCTTGAACCATACCGTCAGAACCTATGGCCATGTTACCTTTGATGAGACCCTGACAGGTATTATCAGTCAGAAATCTTCTGGCTGGATAGAAACGCTTTATGCAGACTATACTGGTTTTATGGTTAAAAAAGGGGACCCTTTATATGAAATTTATTCTCCCTCCCTACTGGCCTCCCAGGAAGAATACCTCTCTGCCTATAAAAATCACCAGACGAGCAAAAGTAATTTAAACAAAGAACTGCTGGAATCCGCCAGAAAAAGGCTCGAATATTATGATATTGCGGACCAGGAAATCAGGCGCATTGAACGCTCGGGTCAGGTTCAAAAAACCTTGACCGTCAGGTCCCCTTATCAGGGGGTGATCACCCATAAAAATGTCATTGAGGGGGGCTATGTCAAAACCGGCGCAAGCCTTTTTACCATTGCCGACCTGTCCACGGTATGGGTAGAAGCCCATATCTTTGAATATGAACAAAATCTGGTTTATGAAGGGCAGGAAGTTGAAATGGTCTTATCCTATAATCCAGATAAGGTCCACACCGGTAAAATTTCTTATATTTTTCCCTATTTGCAACCCAAAACCCGGGATGTGATCATCCGGATTTCTTTTGAAAACAAAAAAGGTGAATTAAAGCCGGACATGTTTGCCCGGATTAAGATCAATACCAACACTGATAAAACAGGAGTGTTTATCTCTTCCCAGGCCGTCATTCATTCTGGCGAAAAAAAAATAGTCTTCGTGGCAAAAGGGAAAGGGAAATTTTCCCCCAGACAGATCACCACAGGAATATTTTTGGAGCAGGGAAAAGTTCAGGTGTTAAGCGGCCTTGCTGCAGGAGAAAATATTGTGGTGTCCGGGCAGTTTTTACTGGATTCCGAGTCCAAGCTTAAAGAGGCAATTCAAAAAATGATCGAATCCAAATCCGGTCCTGCAACGGCGGGACAGACAGCTATAAAAGACGGTTCAGATGACTTTTTTAATGAGATGGATGAAACGCCAAAAGATGACTTCTTCAAGGACATGGAATAGATAAGGAATTTCCCAAATGATAGATAAAATAATTGAGTGGTCCGTAAACAACAAATTCATGGTGGTCCTGGCAACTTTTTTTGTCATTGTCGGCGGCATCCTGGCCATGATCAATACGCCTCTGGATGCAATACCCGATCTTTCCGATGTCCAGGTCATCATCTATACGGAATATCCTGGCCAGGCCCCCCAAGTGGTGGAAGACCAGGTCACCTACCCGTTGACGACAGCCATGCTCAGCGTGCCATTTGCCAAAGTGGTCAGGGGATATTCCTTTTTTGGGGTTTCTTTTGTCTACCTCATTTTTGAAGACGGTACTGATATCTACTGGGCCCGATCCAGGGTTATGGAATATTTAAATTTTGTATCCGGTCGTTTGCCCGCCGGTGTCACCCCCAGCCTCGGGCCTGATGCCACAGGTGTGGGATGGGTCTATGAATATATATTAAAAGACACCACCGGTAAAACAGATCTGGCCGAACTACGCTCCATCCAGGACTGGTTTGTTCGCTACGAACTGACAGCCGTTCCAGGGGTATCAGAAGTGGCCAGTATCGGTGGCTTTGTCAAACAATACCAGGTGGAGGTGGATCCCAACAAATTACTCTCTTATAATATTTCCATACAAAAAATTAAACGAGCCATCCAGCGCTCCAATGCCGATGTAGGGGGCAAACTCATCGAGATGGGAGAAACCGAATTCATGGTCCGGGGCCTGGGATATATAAAATCGATTGAAGACCTTGAACTGATTGCGGTTTCCGTTGATGACAAAGGCACCCCTATTTTATTAAAGGATATTGCCAATATCGGGATCGGACCTGAGCTTCGTCGGGGGATTTTGGAGTGGAATGGCGAAGGTGAAACAGTTGGTGGTGTGGTGATCATGCGATATGGGGAAAATGCCCTTGAGGTTATCAAACGGGTAAAGGAAAAACTTGCCGACCTTGAAAAAGGATTGCCCGAAGGCGTTGAGATTGTAACGGGTTATGACCGGTCCGCTCTGATCGAACGGGCAGTGGACACCCTGAAAACCAAGCTCACCGAAGAGATGATCGTTGTAACCATTATCTGTGTTATATTTCTACTTCATTTCAGGTCTGCTTTTGTGGCCATATTTACCCTTCCCGTGGGGATATTGATGTCCTTTATGATCATGTACCCCTTTGGTGTTAATGCGAATATCATGAGTCTGGGGGGTATTGCCATTGCAATTGGTGTCATGGTGGATGCCTCAATCGTGATGGTGGAAAATGCCCATAAACACCTGGAACGGGACCGTGGCAAAAAAAGTCATACCCAGATCATAATTGATGCCTCCAAAGAAGTGGGGCCAGCACTGTTTTTCAGCCTCTTGATCATCACGGTCTCTTTTCTGCCTGTATTCAGCCTCACGGAGCAATCCGGCCGGATGTTCCGGCCTCTGGCCTATACCAAAACCACTGCCATGGCCGCTTCTTCTGTTTTGGCAATTACCATTATACCGGTACTCATGACCTTTTTTGTCCGTGAAAATCCCATTGATCCAAGGTTGTCACGGTCCACGAAAACCTGGATCTGGCTCCTGGCCATGGCAGGACCTCCCCTGGCTGTAGTTTGTGCCGGCATTGCCGGCATTAATCTGCCGGAATTAAGTCTGGTTTTTGCTTTGGGGATTTCTCTGTTCCTTGGGTTATGTCTTTCTCCCCAGAAAATTATACCTGAAGAAAAAAATCCTTTAAATCGCTTTTTAATCCGGACGTATCGGCCCATGATCAAACAGGTTTTAAAATGGCCAAAAATTACCATAATGATATCCCTGGTCGCCATTGCAGTTACCTGGTATCCCATGAGCCGTGTGGGCAGTGAATTTATGCCGCCATTAAACGAAGGGGATCTATTATACATGCCCACCACCTTGCCAGGGATTTCCATTACCAAGGCCAAAGAGCTTTTGCAGCAGACCGATAAAATCATCCAGCGGTTTCCGGAAGTCAAAAGTACCCTGGGTAAAATAGGCCGGGCAGAAACGTCCACGGATCCGGCTCCTCTGTCCATGATTGAAACGGTGATCATGCTCAGACCTGAAATTGAGTATGAGATGGTGAATACACCCCGTTTTTTTTCTCAATGGCCGACCTGGTTAAAAAAACCGTTAACCTGGATCTGGCCGGAACAAGTTAAAGGGAAAATTCTCCATGAATGGCGCAAAAAGCCTATTGATTGGTTTTACTCGACCTGGCCCAGCTTTTTAAAGGCTCCCTTCACATGGATATTACCCCAAGAACGTTATATCACCATCCAAGAGCTGGCAGATGATCTGGAACAGGCCGTTAAATTCCCAGGTTTAACAAATGCCTGGACCATGCCGATTAAGACCCGGATTGATATGCTCTCCACAGGTATCAAAACACCTGTGGGCATCAAGATCATGGGGCCGGATTTAGAGACCCTGGCGGGCCTTGGAGAACAGATCGAAGCACTGCTCAGAAACAAGAAAGGCACTTTGTCCGTTTTTTCCGAACGGGTAACAGGAGGAAATTACCTTGATTTTACTATCAATAGACGAGAGATTGCCCGGTACGGCCTTCAGGTTCAGGATGTCCAGGATATCATCAAGACGGCCATAGGCGGGATGAATGTGACATACACCGTTGAGGGCCTGGAGCGGTATCCGGTCAATCTGCGTTATAATCGGAAATTTAGGGATAATATTGATGAGTTACGCCGGGTACTTGTCCCTACGCCTTCAGGAGCCCAAGTCCCTCTGACGCAACTGGCGGATATTTCCATTAAAAAAGGACCTGCCGGCATCAAAAGCGAGAACTCAAAACGAAGTGCCTGGGTCTTTGTGGATATCAAAGGAATGGATATCGGGACCTACGTAAAACAAGCAAGGGAACTTGTGAACAAAAGTATTGAACTACCTTCCGGATATTCCCTGGTCTGGTCCGGTCAATATGAATATATGGAAAAGGCCAGGAAAACATTGAATGTCATTGTTCCGGCAACTCTGTTGGTGATTTTTATCCTGCTTTTTATCCATTTTAACAATATCATTGAAGTATTCATTGTCATGGCCAGTCTTCCCTTCGCTCTTCTGGGAGGCTTCTGGCTCATTTATATTTTAGGATACAATATGTCCGTTGCCGTGGGCGTAGGCTTTATTGCCCTGGCAGGACTTGCCACGGAAACTGGTATTGTAATGCTGGTTTACCTGGATGAAGTGTTTAAGCGGAGAAAAAATGAACACCAAATGAACACGGCTGCCGATCTGCATTCTGCCATTGTTGAAGGTGCTGTGGATAGGGTCCGTCCCAAAATCATGACCGTTGCAACCACTCTTATCGGCTTGTTACCGGTCATGTATGGAAGTGGCGCCGGGTCTCAGATAATGAAACGGATTGCAGCCCCCATGGTAGGAGGCCTTGTCTCTTCCACTATCATGACATTAATCATCATCCCGGTGATCTACGATCTGTGGAAAACCCGGGAAATTAATAACAAAAACAAACCCTAAAAAAAAGGATTTTACCCATGAACTTTAATTTTAAAACCATTATTACCCTTATTCTTGCCGCATTTATTTTGACCGGTACTGCCTTTGCAGGTACTGCCTTAGCAAGTGATGATATGAAAGGCCATGATATGTCTTCATCAGACAAAATCGGAGGTCTTTTCCATGAATCCATGGTGGATGGATTTATGCTCTCCTATTACATTATGGATCTTCGTGATCAGAAAGACCATGACCAGAAAAATAAGGCCAAAAAAGATATGGATAAGCCCCATCACATCATGGTTTATATCATGGATAAAGATCATAAACCCGTTCTTGAGGGAAAGGT
>CAYWNB010000117.1:0-4022 GCA_964459195.1 uncultured Desulfobacula sp. | reverse complement strand
GGAGAAGGAATCACTTTTCCCCCTTGGGTAGTATGCGATCAAGGGACAGGTGATGTCGTTTCATTTTATTGTTCAGTGTTGTCCGGGTGATATTTAAAATTTTGGACGCTTCACTCTTATTCCCTTTTGTTTGTTTTAAGGTCTCAACAAGAGCCAGGCTTTCAACTTCATCAAGAGACTTTCCGCCCAAGGATAACTGAGTTTTAAAAGAGACTTCCGGACGGTATTCTTTCATCACATTTATCGGCAGGTCTTTTTCAGATACATATTGCCCCATGGATAAAATGACGGCTCTTTCAATGGCATTTTCAAGTTCCCGCACATTGCCGGGCCATTCATATTTTGTCAGGGCATCCATTGCCATGGGGGTGAATCCCTTCAGGATTTTCCTGTTCTTTTTGGTGTATTTTTTTAGAAATTTTTGAGATAAAAGGGGGACATCGCCTGTTCGGTCTCTTAGCGGCGGGATCTCTATATTTACGACATTGAGGCGGTAAAACAAATCTTCTCTGAAGGTCTTTTTTTTGACTTCTTCTCCCAGGCTACGGTTTGTTGCGGCAATGATACGGACATTCACTTTTATGGTTTTGTCGCTGCCGACACTTTGAATCTCTTTTTCCTGAATGGCTCTGAGCAACTTTACCTGCATGGAAAGGGGCATTTCTCCGATTTCATCTAAAAAAACAGATCCCTTATCCGCCTGTCTGAACAGGCCGTCACGTTTCTTGTCCGCACCGGTGAACGCCCCTTTTTCATGGCCAAACAATTCTGATTCCAGAAGGGTTTCGGTCAAGGCGGCACAATTTACAACCACCAGCATGTTGTCTCGTCGGTAACTGGTTTTGTGAATCGCCTTTGCAAAAAGTTCTTTGCCTGTTCCGCTTTCACCGGTAATAAGAATATTGGCATCAGATTTGGCGGTAATTTTAGCAGTTTCCATTACCCTTTCCATGGTCCGGCTTGATCCAATGATGTCCGAAAAACTACTTCCTGATAAAAGTTTCTCTTTAAGGACCTTATTTTCTATGGATAACTTTAAATGGCTCATGGCCCTGTCGATTATAATTTTAAGTTCTTCAAAATTTAGCGGTTTGGTTAAATAATCATAGGCCCCAAGCTTCATGGCTTCTACTGCTTTGTCCACTGAGGAATACGCCGTCATAATAATGATAGGAATGGATGGATTGAATTCTTTGATCTGTTGTAATGCCTCTATACCATCAACACTGGACATCCTGACGTCCATAAGAATCAAATCATAGGGATTTTCCCGGGCTGCCTCTATGGCCTGACCTCCATCGGTTACCTTTTCAACCTTGTGACCCAAGCTGCCCAGAACGGTATTGAGCATGGTAAGATGCCCTAAATCATCATCTACGACTAAGATACGTCCTTTCATATCGAGTTTTCCTTTTCCCCAGTAATGGGCAATGACATTGAAATTGTTGTGCCATAGTTTTCTGTGCTTTCTACCTGTATAAAACCATTGTGATTTTCTATAATTTTATGGGCAATGGCCAACCCCAGACCGGTACCTTTATTTTTAGTGGTAAAATAGGGGTCAAATATATGTTTTAAATTTTCCACGGAGATACCCGCCCCCGTATCAGATACATTAATAATAATGCTTGATCCTTTTTTTTCTGCCTGCACTATAAGATTGCCTCCTTCGGCCATGGCCTGGATGGCATTGAGATATAAATTTAAGAGAACCTGAGTCAACCGATCCGGGTCGGCTTTAAGGTCCGGCAGGACTGGCTTTATATTTTTTTTAATATGAATACCAGCGGTTTCAGCTTCGTGGGTGACAATTCGCATGGAATGATCAATCAAGTCTCTTACCTTGATTTTTTTAAATTTGAGATCAGAAGGTCTTGCAAATTCAAGGAGCTCAGAAATCACACGATTTACCCGGTCCACCTCTTCTGCCATGAGGTTTGCGGCTTGTTTATTTTCACTGTTGTCTTCGAACAGACTGCCAAAATAGGTGACATATCCTTTTATGGAACTTAACGGGTTTCTAATTTCATGGGCAATACCAGCGGCCAGGTTTCCAACTGTGGCCAGTTTTTCAATGCGTTGGGTTTTAATTTCCAGTTCTCTAATCTCTGTCAGGTCTTTGAAAACAAACATAAAACCAATATAATTACCATCTTCACCATGGATATCCGTTGCACTCACAGCCACTGGAACTGGCTTGCTTTTTTTAGGGAAAAGGAGAACTTCTTTTTCTGCCACCGACTGTCCTGATTTGATTCTATCATATAAACTCCAGACATTTTCCGGAAGGAGTTCTTTGGCATCCATACCTTGCACTGCCAGATCATTGGTCCCGAGAAGATTCCATGCAACAGCATTGCTGTATATGACCCGATATCGGGTATCCATAACAAGAATCCCTACAGGTAGATGGGTTACTATTTCTGATGCAAATTTTTGAGTGTCCTGAAGGAGTTTGTGAGAGCGGGTATAATTTTGGGCCCAGAATAGAGAAACAACTCCTGCAAGACCAAGAGAAAAAATAATCGCAGCCATCACAATATTATGTTTCAAATCCTCTCTCATGGCTATTTCAAAAGGGGTGATATCCATTCCAATAAAAATATAGGGACGGTTGGTAGGGTCCATGATTTTTTGGGTTCTGACACTGTTTTCCCAATCTTTATGATCATGCCCTGGATGGTCAAAAACCGGCAAGAAGGTCTTGTATACTTCAAAATATTTTATTCCCTTCTCTTGCCCCACTATTCTCCATTGGGGCAGGTTGGATGGGGAAAGGATCTCTAAAATATCAGAAGCTACAAAAAATTTTCCAATCAGAGATTTCTTATTATGGGCAAGAATAATCCCTGAACTATCCACTATGCTAATATAAGAAATATCAGGCTGCCCTGCAGTCTCCTCCAGAAGTACCTGCAAATGAATTTCATTGGCAAACACTCCCATTTTCCCCATTATGCCCTTCATACCAGTACGTGTTCCAGCTTCAAAGGAACGGATCAGGGTAGCCCCTTTTTCTTTCAAAAGAGTTCCCATCTGCTCCTTATCCCGGTTGTAGTTGACAACGCCTAAAAATCCCACAATTGTGATAAGGACCAAACTTGCCCCAATGATCATCCAGGGCGATATAAAAATTTTGTGTTTCATGTCATACCTGATTAAAAATTAGACATCTCCTCAAACATATGGCTAATTATTGAACACATTCAAAAATTTGACAAGATATTTTCTAATCAGAGGAACTGGTTATTACGTTTCAAAAAGAAACGGATAACATTCCTATTCGTGATCAAAAATATATCCCACAGACCGCCGGCTCACGAAATAAACTGGTTTTTTGGGTTTCTTTTCAAAATACTTGCGAAACCGAACAATAAAATTATCCACCGTTCTTGTGGTGGTATCACTGGAATACCCCCACCCGGCATTCAACAGCATTTCCCGGGAAAGCGGTTTGCCCTTATTGGCAATAAAAATTTTGAGCAGGGTCACCTCTTGTTCGGTAAGAATTATCTCACCGGCGACACAATTTGCTTTAAAGGTAATAAAATCAACCCGGTTTTCACCAAAGGTGTACGCGTCTCCCTTAAACAGGGTATGGCCGGCATTTTTCTCAGACCTGGGGCCTTCATACCAGCCCTTTTTCCGTATCAGGCGGGCAACCCGGAGCAGGAATTCTTCCAAATCAAAGGGTTTGGACAAATAATCATCCACACCATAGCGCAACCCCTTTACCTTGTCCTTTGTATCCCCCCTGGCAGAAAGAATCAGAACCGGAATTTTTTCGTCCTCCTGGCGAATGGTCTTCAAAATGGAAAAGCCGTCAATCATGGGCAGCATGATATCCAGAACAATTAAATCCGGTTTCCAGGAACGCCATTGCTCAAGCCCGTCAATACCGTCACTGGCGATGGAAACCCCATATCCCTGAAGGGTCAGGTTCAACTGGATCCCATCGGCAATATGGGCCTCATCTTCTATGACCAGAATACGCTTTTTTTCAACCGCTTCCATAATTTTTT
>CAYWNB010000116.1:0-9324 GCA_964459195.1 uncultured Desulfobacula sp. | reverse complement strand
AGACAACAGGCCAGCCGATTTCTAACAAACAAATGGCCCATGACTTCAAAGAATCCAAATACCAAAGCCTTACCATTGGTCTTCGTATGGATCGAAAACACTTATATGCGAGGATTAACCAGCGGGTGGATATCATGATCCGTCAGGGATTGCTCAATGAAGTCAATTCTCTTATTGAACGAGGATATTCCCTGGATCTCAAACCCATGCAGTCCATTGGATACCGTCATATGGGCATGTTTTTAAAACGAGAGGTTGATTTTGATGAAGCTGTCAGGCTCTTGAAACGGGATACCCGCCGCTATGCCAAACGTCAATTTACCTGGTTTAACAGGGAGAAGGACTTGATCTGGCTTGAACCGTCCCAAACAGAAAACGCCATTAAACTGATAGAAAAATTTTTAAAATAATAAATCAAAACCAACGGGAATGGCGCAACAATAAAAGCCCCCCTGTGCCGGCGTATTCACGTCGGTACAGGGGGGCTTACTTTAAAAGGGGATGTGGGTGCGCGCTATAACCTATGCTGCCAGTGTATAGGCCCTTTCTGCAACATTTCGCAGTTCATCGGGGGTAAAGGGTTTGGGAAGATAATCAATTGCACCGATTCTTGCGGTTTCAATGGCGGTTTCAATGCTGGCGTAGCCCGTGATGATGATGACCCTGGCAAGGGGCTGGATATCAGAAATGGTCTTGAGAAGTTCCAGGCCGGATACGCCGGGCATTCTCAAGTCCAGAAGAACCAGTTTATACATCTGCTGATTTATCCTTTCAATGGCTTCATCCTTTGTCACGGCCTGGTCTACCTGGAATCCATTTTTCCCGAGGATTTTTCGGATGTTGTTGTTCACGGAAATTTCATCATCCACCACAAGAATATTTTTGAGCAAGGGTTCTGATACCGGATCAAAAATGTTATTTTGTCTGGTTTCAGTCGCTAATGGATTTACTTTTTTCAATTCTTCATAGGGAAGAAAGGCAAAGCCGTCTGCGTTGAGATGCTGAACATATTCAGGACCTGTAATTGCCGTAACTTCGTCATAATCAAAGGGCTGATCAATGCCGATCATGGTTTTGGGATTAAAGACAACGGCTTTTTTTGCCTGTTTTTTGGCAAGGGCCTTGAGTTTGGGGCAATAATTTTTTTTGGTCCCTGTTTTACAGGTGGTTCCCAGCTTTTCCATAACATCGCAGGTCATATTGCCGACGCTGCAAAAAAATTGCTCGGTTTTTATAATTTGGTCAATAATCGTTTTGGTTTCGGGTTCAATAAGATCGCTGGCAGCATCCTTGCCAAAGTCCAGATCAATATCCATCACTTCAATGGCATCTCGTTCTTCCTGCGTTATTTCCATCTCCTTTAGTTTACCCAGGAGGGCATTACTGACCGTTGTTCTTAACTCATCCGGGGTAAAGGGTTTGGGAATATAATCAAGGGCACCCAATCGAATGGCTTTTACGGCAGTGTTGGTGGATGCATATCCTGTCATCATGACGGTTTTAATACCCGGCACTTCCCTTGCAACATGCTTGAGCAACTCCAGACCGTTCATTTCCGGCATGACAATGTCGGAAATAAGAAGAGAAAAAGACCCATTTTTCATCATTTCAAGGGCCTGGGCTGCACTTTGGGTATGAACCACCGAATAATTATTTTTTGTAAGAATTTTTTCAACATTTTTACAAATTCCAAGCTCATCATCAACGACCATGATTTTTATTTGATTTTCCATCTTATACCTCCTTAAAAGATTAAAATTAATGGGATTTGAATATTATTTTTGTTTAAAAGAATACATTGCAGGGATCATGCCAGGGGTGGTTAGTTTTGTAACTATCTGTATTGTTTATGTATTTATTAGAGTCAAGGTTTTATCACCCGGCATTTAGTATATTTTTTATATACACTAAAATTGAGAAATCTTCTTTATCACCAAAAGACTGCCCCAATAGACGATTATGGAACGGGTGTATTTAAAAAAAATACAGTGTATAAAAAATGGGAAAACCAAGTTGATGGGGAAGGGTCTGGCAGGCAAGGGGGTTTATCAAAGGGTTACAGCCAATGGGTTCAGGGGCGGGATATCTTGTGTTTTTTTATGAGGGCTTGAAAATTAGTTCGGGTTAAACCTGTCTTCCGGGCAGATCGGGTGACATTCCAGTCGTTTTCCGCAAGGGCATTTAAGGCAAAATTTTTTTCAACCTTGTTCACGGCCTTCTGCCGTATCTTCTTTTTCAATAGTTTCAACTCTTCATTTGTTTTGGGGATACTTTCAATCATTTCATCAATTTCACTGATTTCCCCCAGAAGCGGCAATTCTTTCAATGAAATGGAGGGGGCGTCACAAAGAATGACGGCACGCTCAACAACGTTTTTTAGCTGTCTTACATTGCCCGGCCAATGGTACTCAATCAATCGGTTAGCCGCGGTTTCGTCAAAGCCTGTAATCTGTTTTCCCATTTTTTCGCAAAATTGGTTGAGAAAAAAATAGGCAATGGGCAGGATGTCCATTTTCCTTTTATTCAAGGTTGGTATGACAATGGGATAAACAAAAATTCTATAATAGAAATCTTCTCTGAACTGACCGGCTTTAACCATCTCCTCAAGCTTTTTATTGGTTGCAAATATCAAACGGACATCCACTTTTATAACCTTTGTACTGCCAACGGGCAAAAATTCTCTTGCCTCAAGGAATCTTAAAAGTTTGGCCTGTATTTCTCTGGAAATATTGCTGATTTCATCCAGGAAAACAGTCCCGTTATGGGCAAGTTTGAAAATGCCGGGCTTGTCCTTGTCCGCACCGGTAAAAGCGCCTTTGACATGGCCAAACAATTCAGAGGAAAGAAGATCCTCTGAAAGGGTTCCGCAATCGATGGCAAAAAAAACATTCTGATTTCGGTTGCTGTTGGCATGAACTGCCCGGGCGATTAATTCTTTGCCGGTTCCACTCTCTCCGTAGATCAGAACATTGGCATCTGTGGAAGCAACCTTTTGAACCATTTGAATAACTTTTTTTATACCGGGACTTTCCCCAATTAATTGATGGGATATTTTTTTGTTTGTCTTTTGAGCAATGAGTCGTGCTTGTTGGTCACGAAGCTTTAACCTGGTGACGGCTTGTTGAACAACTGCCCGAAGTTCATAGGGGGTAAAGGGTTTGGGAAGATAATCAAAAACCCCCATTTTCATAACCTCAACAGCTGAAGATACGCTGGCGTAACCTGTCATCACAATGACAATGGTTTGGGAAAACGAAACATTAATCCGGGCAATGACTTCCATGCCTCCCAATCGTTCCATATTCAGGTCCGTGATCACAATGTCAAATCGTTTTGATTCCATCCGTTTCAGGGCATCCACTCCATTGAGTGCGTATTCGACCTCATATTGACGGCTCTCAAGAATTTTTAAGCAATTGCGGCAAATCTGTGGTTCATCATCCACAACAAGAATGGAGACAAGCTGATCAAGGGTCAATTGTTATTTCCTTGTAGGGGCAATCGGACAACAAAATTTGTTCCCTTACCGGGAGTGCTGTTCACCGAAATGGTCCCGCCGTGTTGTTCAATAATACCATGGGTGATGGCAAGGCCAAGGCCGGTACCATTTTTCTTTGTTGTAAAGAAAGGGTCAAAAATTTTAAGGAGGTTATCTGGAAGAATGCCATCTCCTGTATCACTCACTTTAATTTCTATGATATTTTTCTCTTTAAAATAGTGTGAAGAAAGAAGGATTTTTCCACCTGACGGGGTTGCTTCAATGGCATTTAAGGTCAGATTTATAAGTGTTTGCTGAATTTTGTCCCGGTCAATTGCCAATGGTGGCAGTCCTTGTGCAAGGTTGGCACTCAGGTCAACATCTTTGAATTTGGCCTGTTTTCTTGTAAGGACCAGGCTTTCGTTTATAACCTCATTTAGATCATCCATTCGTTTGAATGATTTGGTTTGACGGGCAAAATCCAGCAGGCTTTTTACAATTTTACGGCAGCGCAGGGCTTCATTGCTTATAATGGCGAGCTCTTGATGGATCTCTGTTCCTTCCTCCAAATCTTCTTGTATCAGCATTGCAGAGGTTAAGATTGTGGTAAGGGGATTATTGATCTCATGGGCAACCCCGGCACTGAGGCGGCCTATGGAAACCAGCTTTTCCTGCTGCATCATTTTTTTTTCAAACGCAATGTCCTTGGTAATATCCTTTGAAACTTCGATAACCCCCTTTAAAGTACCCTTTTCAAGAAGCGGATAACAGGAGATGGAAACATGTCGGTTGTTCCCGTTTTGATCTTGATGGATATGGGTTGCCCTGGATGAATTCCCCGTTTTTATGACTTTTGCAAGGGGACAAGGATGCTCCTCGCCTGAACAGGGTATAGAATTATGATGGGTTATTTCATAGCAATAATGTCCAATCGCCTCATCTCTTGTCAACCCAAGTTTTTCCAGGAAGGTATCATTGATATCAATGATTTTGTGATCCAAACCAATGACGACAACATCTTCATGTATGAGTCCGTTGATTAGTACATTATACAATGCCAGGGTTTCGGAGAGTTCCTGGTTGGTTTTGTTGTGCCTTTGGGCTGCATGGTCTATTTCCCAGAAAAGCAGTGCAGTGGTGTGAGCGATGGCCCGGGTTTCGTTATTTTTTTTTGATAAAATATCATTATGAATATCCAGGTTTCCGGTCAGTTCAATGATGAGGTTAATGGTATCCAGTTTGAAAAAATCATTGTAATCATTGGTAACAAACAAACCGCGTTCCCGGGCTTTCACAAGGCCGGGGGCATCATTTTTAATATCGGCCACTGCAACGACAACCGGGGAGATTATTTGAAACTTATATTTATCGATTATATCCATCAGGTATAAACTTTTGTTTCCAGCGCCGACAATGGCGATTCTCATGGCAACCCTCCCATCTTAAACGAGTGTTTTATTGTGTGTGCATCCTGTGATTTTAATATTAGAGAATAATATGAATTTTGTAAAGAGGATGCCACTTTAGCAAAAAATAAGCCAATTCGCCTGGTAAATCCTTCAGGTAAAAGAATTTTTGACATAACCTTGAATTTTACATATAGTTGCCAGGTTAAAAAAAAGATGTGTCCCATATGGGATGAGAATGGACCAAAATTTATAGAATTTGCGAAATAAAATGAATAAAAAATCAAATTGTATCCAAAAGACCGCCTGTTTCTTGCTGGTCTTTGCCATCATTGCAGGCATGTGGGGATGTGCAAAAAAGTCCGTAAAACATCCCATTGATAAACCTGTGGTTGTTGGAGAGAAAAAAGTTGAACAAGAGACCCCATTGACCCGTATCCTCATGGCGGAAGCTGCGAAATTTTCAGCCGAAGGGAACAATCAGGATGCCCTGTTCGTCTATAACCAGGCACTTTCTCTTGCAGAACGTAAGGACAAGGAGCAAATTTTATCCGGAATTGAACAGGTCCTGGCTAAAACCTCCCCCCTTGTCATTGAAGAGTTTCTTCAAATCAAAAATTTAAGTATCCCCCATGCGCTTTTGCTCTATTGGCTGGGATTAAACCTGGCAACCCAAAATAATTATATGGAAGCCGGAAAAGCATTGGATCTTTTTATCAACACCTATCCTGATCATGTTTATGCCGAGGATGCCCGGGATCTATTGCTTGCCATGAAATCAGCCACTTTTAAACGAGATACCATTGGTTGCCTGCTGCCGTTGTCGGGGAAATATCAAGTTTTTGGGCAAAGAGCCTTGCAGGGAATCCAGTTGGCCATCCAGGACCTGTCAAAAGCCCATGGTAGACCGTTTCATGTGATGATCAAGGATACCCAGTCAAACCCGGAAATAGCAGCCCAATGTGTTGATGAACTGAACCAGGAAAAGGTAATGAGTATTTTAGGACCTATGCTGACCCCCAGGACGGCGGGTGCCCGGGCAGAAACTTTAGGAATCCCCTTGATCGCCTTGACCCAGAAAAGTGAATTTCCCCTCCAGGGAGATTACCTTTTTTTAAATTTCATTACCCCTGAAATGCAAGTCCGGTCTTTGGCATCCTATGTTTTTAAGGCGTTTGGTTTAAAAAAAATGGCCATTTTATATCCCAATGAACGGTATGGAAAGCGGTATATGAAATTATTCTGGGATGTTGTGGATGAATTCAACGGGCAGGTTGTCGGGGTTGAATCCTATGATGGAAAGAAAACCGATTTTACCATTCCCATCCAGAAACTCACCGGGGAATATTATCCGTTACCAGATTTTTTAATACCGGAAACACCCACGGGAGAGGAAGTTGGAATTTCGGGTGTGCGGGAAGAAAATATAACATTACAAAATACTAGAGGGGGGGCTACCACCCCCATTGAAGCGGCAATTGAGATAGATTTTCAAGCCCTTTTTATCCCGGATTCTGTGTCACGGGTTAACCTGATCCTTCCCCAGCTTGCCTTTAATGATGCCACGGGCATGGTGCTTCTCGGCACCAACCTCTGGCACCAGGCGAGTCTTCTGACCGGTGCAAAGGGGTATAATAAAAATGCAGTGATCACCGACGGATACTTTGGAAACAGCAAGAATCCCATAACCGCCGGATTTGAAAAGGGCTTTAAGGATCTATATGCGACACTTCCCGGGTTTCTTGAGGCCATTGCCTATGACACGGCCACTATTTTATTTGAAGTTGCTCTGGATGAGGCCGTGGACTCAAGGGAAAGCCTGAAAAATGTTCTCCAGGGAGGCCGGGTGTTTGAAGGGGTGACCGGCAACACTTGGTTTGATAAAACCGGCAGTGCCAACAAGGAATTGTTTTTGATCACCGTCAAACGTGGACGGTTCATGGAGATCAGTCAGTAAAAAACATGTTCTGACCGGTGGCTTCCAGCACAGACTGCCATAACCTTCCCCAGGGATCCAGTCTTTTCCGCTTGCCGGCAGAAGTCTCCATGGGGACATGGACATAGTGGTTATTCCAGAAACTGATCAAAAGATTTGTTTTTCCCGCCATGCCGGCATGGACGGCATCTCTTCCTAGAAAGCCACAAAAGACACTGTCATTGGCATTGGCCGGCAGGCTGCGAATGATATAGCTGGGGTCGATGTATTTAAGGGATATGGGGATCTCTTTCTCCTTAAAATACTGGGCGATTTTGTCCTTTAAATAGATGCCAATATCCTTGAGTACCACATTGCCCGAAGCATCGTACTGATTTTCCTGGTCATCGAAAAAATTTTGGCCCGCCCCTTCGGCCACAATGATCACAGCATGCTTTCTTTGTTTGATTCTGTTTTCAAGGGCCTGCAAAAATCCGGTTTTCCCGTAAAGGAAAATATCCACCTCCGGGATGAGCACAAAATTGGCATCCTGCTGGGCAAGAGCTGCTGTTGCCGCCAAAAACCCAGAGTGTCTTCCCATGAGTTTTATCAGACCAATGCCGTAAGGGTAAGCTGCTGCCTCATTATGGGCCCCCTTAATGGCCAGGGTTGCCACGTCAACAGCCGTATCAAAACCAAATGACCGGGACACCAGAAAAATGTCATTATCAATGGTTTTGGGGATGCAGATCACCGATATTTTTAATTTTCTCGTTAAAATTTCATCGGCAATTCGTTTGGATGCCATCAGGGTGCCGCCCCCCCCCACCATGAATAAAATACCCACATTCATTCGCTCAAGGCAATCTACCACCATGCTGATATTCTGGGTTCCCCGGGAGGATCCCAGAATGGACCCGCCGGCATCCTGAATTCCGGAAACACTCTCCGGGTCAAGATTCATGATATCATGCCCGTAATCGGGAATAAATCCCTGGAGACCATGGCGAATACCATAAATATTTCGAACATGGTAAATATGATACAATTCGAGAACAATTGACCGGATAATATCATTGAGCCCGGGGCAGAGCCCCCCGCAGGTGGAAATGGCACATTTGAGTTTGCTGGGATCAAAATAAATTTTTTCCCTGGGACCTGTCTGTTCAAAGCTGGGCAGGCGCTGATTATTTTTAATAAACCCTTCCATGGCTTCAACTTCAACATCCACGGTAATCCTGGAATCATCGGAAATAAATCGGGTACCGCCTTCACCGGGGATACCATGGCTTTTCAGGGGGGAATCGATTTTTGCCTCACCCAGAATGGAGATCTTTGTATTGAAATCATCGGTTTTCATTGACTGCCTCCATTAAATTTAAAGGATCCTTTCCCAAGGATATCATGCAGGTGCAAAATTCCTTCCAGTTTATTTTCCTTTCCAACAATGGGCAATACCGTTATCTCATATTTTTCCATCAGGTTCAGCGCATCATAGAGAAAGGCATCAATACCAAGAAAATGGGGGGTTGGTGTCATGATTTTTTCCACGGCAACCTGGCCAAAATCAGGGGTAGAAACAGCAACACAATGCCGAATATCTCCGTCCGTAATAATGCCCATAAGCTGTTTTGTCCGGCTCAGGACAATCACAGCTCCTAATTTGAATTTATCCATTTCTTCAATGGCCCGGGTCATGGTGTTGCCCATCGTTACAAAGGGAACCGTGCTGGCTTCAAACATTATTTCTCCGACTTTACAGGAGAGCCGCTGTCCCAGGGCACCGCCGGGGTGGGATTTCATGAAATCGCTTTTTTTAAATTTTTTTTCATGGATCAATGCCACAGCCAGGGCATCTCCCATGGCAAGCTGGGCCGTGGTACTGGAAGTGGGGGCCATGTTAAGGGGGCAGGCTTCTCGTTCAACCCCGGTGTCAATGACCAGGTCACAAAATCCAGCCATGGTGGATGACAGGTTGCCTGTAAACCCGGCCAGGCGACACCCCACATCCCGGATTACCGGAAGCAGCTGGTTTAATTCACTGGTCTCACCACTATTGGATATGGCAATAACAACATCGTCGCAGCTTACCATCCCAAGATCTCCGTGGACCGCTTCCACGGGATGGAGAAACAAAGCGTTTGTACCTGTACTGCTCAGAGTTGCGGCAATTTTTCTGCCGATAAGTCCTGATTTTCCAATTCCCGTAATGATGACCCGTCCCCTGGATTGACAAATATCTTTTACCAGGCTTTCAAATGAAATATCTATTTTTTGAATAAGATTTAAGATACTTTCGGCTTCTATCTTTAAGACTTTTTTGGCGTTATCTATGATCATGATTTATTGTTTCACTATATTATTAATATTTAAATTGGTGGATATTTTAGACTTAAATTCAGTGTTATCCTTATACTCCAGTCCTGGTGTTTTTCCCATAGAAAAATTGTTTTTACCGCATTATATTGTTTCTGATGTGTAATGTAAGGATTAATATTTATATGTTATTTTATAACAATGGAGGT
>CAYWNB010000115.1:7987-9369 GCA_964459195.1 uncultured Desulfobacula sp. | reverse complement strand
CCTGATATGTATAACCATCTTATGACTACAACCGAGCTATCTCTTGGTTGGGATTTTTACGGACCGCTATTGGGAATGGTCCTATTCATTCTCCTGGGCGTAAGGATCTGGGCTGTTGTGGGCCTAGGTTCGGTCATCATGCTGATGACCACAGACGTTTTACCCGCGACGCTTTTGGGAGAGGCCCTTTTTGACGGTGTTGACTCCTTTGCCCTGATCGCAGTTCCTTTGTTTATTTTAACCGGCGATGTGCTTGTCAGAAGCGGGTTGTCCAACAAATTGCTGGACGTGGCCGAGGCAACCATGGGATGGCAGCGGGGTGGCCTTGGCACCTCAACGGTCCTTGGTTGCGGGTTTTTTGCCTGTATTTCAGGATCCGATGCCGCCGATGCCGCCGCCATTGGCCGGATTACCATTGATCGTCTGGTGGACAAAGGGTATCCCAAGGCCTATGCCTGCGCTCTGGTGGCTGCGGGCTCGTGTACCGGAATATTGATTCCGCCCTCCATCTCATATATCATTATCGGCCTGGTCCTGGGCATCTCGGCTTCCACCTTGTTTCTAGCAGCTGCGATTCCAGGAGTGCTGGTATTAATGTCCGTAATGGTCACAAATTACCTGGTCAACAGGGTAAAGGGATACGAAGACACCAGGGGAACTTTTGATGTAAGGTACTGGCTTAAAACTGTCTGGAGCGGACGGTATGCCCTTTTGATTCCGTTTATCATACTGGGCGGGATATATTCAGGTATGTTCACCCCGACCGAATCCGCATCCGTGGCGGTCATTGTAACCTTGATCATCGGGTTTTATCAAAAAACGATCCGGCTTTCCGATATTCCTAAAATGCTGGAAACTTCTGCCAAGGTCAGTGGTGTCATCGTCCCCATCATTGCCATGTCCCTGCCCTTTGCCCAGACACTGGCAGCCCTTGAAGTTCCCCAGTATTTTGTTTATGCCATGACCTCCATGACCGAGAACAGATACCTCATCATGCTCAGCATGGTTGCCATCCTGGTTATTGCGGGATGTGTCATGGAAACCACTCCGAATATTGTTATATTGGCACCGATTTTAATGCCCCTGGCCCTGGAAATCGGCATGAATGATATTCATTTTTGTATTTTCATGGTCAGCGCCCTGGGTATTGGATTTATCACCCCACCATTGGGATTGAATCTGTTCGTGGTCTCCGGTGTTTCAGGAGAACCGGTTATGGCCATTTCCCGATACGCCATTTATTTTGTTTTCAGTATGCTGGCAGTGGTTCTCTTGATCATGTCGGTGCCGGCCATTACGCTGTGGTTGTTGTAAATATTTTTAACTTTATTTAACTGCATCTGAAGAATTTGCCCTTGGCCGATACCCATTGCACCTGCAAC
>CAYWNB010000115.1:2036-7887 GCA_964459195.1 uncultured Desulfobacula sp. | reverse complement strand
GGGTGCAAATGTTTTTTGCAGATAAGGGAATGTCGTTTGGTATTGCCCCCTGGGTCCAGGATTTTATAAAAAAAATTTTTTTAATTTCTTGACACCTTGAGATGCATTTGATAAAGCAGTATTAGATGTACGCGCGTACATTAACTTAATTGCTGGATGATAAGAGTGTTGACCGGCTGTTTTTTTCAAGTTTAGAAGCCAGGGTCAGTTGAAAGCATCCTCTTCCCAGGAAAATCCCCAGAGAATTTTTCAGGAGGTCTCCGGAACAATTAAAATATTACCCCTAATTTAAAGAGGAAAAAAAATGGCAACATATCTTAAGAGAGCTGCAAAGACCCCTAAGACGGCAGAATGTGAAACCAGAAAAATCGTTGTAAACATGTTGGACGACATCCGTGAGAATGGAGAAGAGGCCGTAAGGAAATATGCCAAAAATCTGGACGGTTGGGAAAAAGAGTTTGTTGTGACCAAAGAGGAGATTAAAAAAGCGACGGACTCCCTGTCCCAGCAGGTTAAGGATGATATTAAATTTGCCAAGGATCAGGTTTTCAATTTTGCCATAGCCCAGAAAAACAGCCTCCAGGAATTCAAAACAGAACTCCATCCGGGCGTTATTGCAGGACAACGTCTAGTCCCCGTCAATACGGCGGGTTGCTATGTCCCGGGCGGTCGGTTTTCCCACGTTGCATCTGCGCTTATGAGTATCGCTACGGCCAAGGCTGCAGGGGTTCCAAATATCGTTGCCGTATCCCCTCCTTATAACGGTGAAGGTATTTATCCCACCATTATTTATGCCATGGATATATGTGGTGCAGATACAATCTTGACCCTCGGCGGTGTTCAGGGAATTGCTGCCATGGCCTTTGGTCTTTTCTCAGGGAATCCTGCCGATATCCTGGTTGGCCCGGGCAATCGTTTTGTTGCCGAGGCCAAAAGAATCCTTTTTGGTGAAATCGGAATTGATGTCTTTGCAGGACCTTCTGAAATTATGGTTATTGCCGACGAGACAGCTGATGCTGAAATCGTTGCCGTTGACCTTGTCAGCCAGGCAGAGCATGGTCTTGACTCTCCCGCCATTTTGGTCACCACGTCTAAAACCCTGGGCGAAAAAGTTATTGCAAGAATGCCCTCTCTCATTGAAGAGCTTGCCGATCCCGAAGCATGTCGGATTTCATGGGAAGAGTATGGAGAGGTTATTCTGGTCGAAGATCGGGAAGAAGCGGTTGTTGAAAGTGATAAATTTGCTCCCGAGCACTTGGAAATTCAGGCGGAAGACCTGGATTGGTGGTTGGAAAAACTCACCAATTACGGGTCCTTATTTTTGGGAGAGGGTGCAACTGTCAGTTATGGTGACAAGTGCTCCGGTCCAAACCATATTCTGCCCACAAAAGGTGCGGGCAGATACAGCGGTGGCCTGAGTGTTCATAAATTTATAAAAGTTCTTACCTATCAAAGCCTCACAAAGGAAGCCAACCATCAGGTTGGTCAGGTAGGTGCCCGCATCTCCCGTCTGGAAGGCATGGAAGGCCATGCGTTGGCCTGCGATGTGCGGTTGGCAAAATACTTTCCCAACGAGAAATTTGATTTGGGCACCATTAGAAAATAATAGGGGCCTATTGTTATATTTGAAAAAAAATTAACAACAGGATGGTGGGTGACATTTTTCAACGGAGCGTGAAGTTATGAAGATTATTGATACATTGTTTGATATAAGTGGGCATGTTGCCTTGGTTACCGGAGGAAGTTCCGGAATCGGTAGAGCCATTGCGTTCTGCCTTGCCGAAGCCGGAGCTTCCGTAGTGCATGTTGCACTGCCCGGGGAAGAAAATGCATTAAAACAAGCAGTCCTGGATGTTGAAAACATAGGAGGGAAAGCCGCTTTTCTGACTTGTGATGTTTCCGATATGGATGCACTGACCCGGACAGTCGAAAAATCGGCGTCTTTTTTTGGTGCCCCGGATATCCTGGTTAATGCAGCCGGTATCAACCTGCGTCAGTCCTGGGAAGAGGTCAGTACCCAAAGCTGGGACAAGCAGATTAATATTAATTTGAAAGCTCCCTTTTTTCTGGCCCGGCTCCTTATCCCGGGTATGCAGGAAAAAGGATGGGGGAAAATCATCAATATTGCATCGCTTCAGTCTGAACGTGCATTTCCCAACAGTGTTCCCTATGGCGCATCCAAAGGCGGGGTGATGCAGTTGACGCGGGCTATGGCCGAAGCCTGGTCCAAGGATGAAAGCGGTATTACCTGTAATGCCATCGGTCCCGGGTTTTTTAAAACAGGCCTGACCCAGGGGTTGTATAACCAGGGGGAGGTCATTGATGCCCTGGCCCGCCAGACCATCATCGGTCGAAACGGAGAGCTGGACGACCTAAAGGGTGTTGCTATCTTTCTGGCTTCACCTGCCTCAGATTATATTACCGGGCAAACTGTTTACCTGGATGGCGGCTGGACAGCAAAATAGAACCCAATCGTTTTTATGTGTGGGGCCCCCTGGTTTTGTCGGGGGGGCCTTTCCATATTTAACAATCGGGCAAATATAGAAAAACCGTCAGTTTTTCCAAAAATCATCTATTTTGAAAGAGGACAATTCCTATGAAAGCACTTGTATACACAGATACCAATGAGATTGTATATCGGGACGAGCCTGATCCGGTTCTCGATTCCGACGACGTTTTACTAAAAGTTGAAGCCACCGGCATATGCGGTTCTGATATGCATGCTTACCATGGTCACGATCCCCGGCGGGTTCCCCCGCTGATCCTGGGTCATGAAGTGGCAGGCACCATTGTGTCGGGGCCCCAAAAAGGCATCCGGGCTGTGATCAACCCCTTGATTACCTGCGGTGCCTGCCATTATTGCGACACAGGGTTTTCCAATCTGTGTGATCAAAGGGAGCTGATTGGCATGCGGCTGGCCGGTGCCTATGCCGAGTATGTCAAGATCCCCGCTAAAAATCTTGTGGTGCTTCCTGAAACACTTGGCTTTGTCAAAGCAAGTCTTGCGGAGCCTGCGGCCACAGCCCTTCATGCTTTAAATTTGGCCAGACTTAAATCTTTTCGTCCCCTTGCCGAGCTAAAGGTGATGGTTGTGGGCGGCGGCGCCATCGGCATGCTTGTGGCCCTTCTGTTGAAAGGATATGGATGTTTTGACGTTCTTTTGGCTGAAACCAATGATCTCAGGGGAAAATCCGCAGCTGAGCACACCGGGTGCCAGGTGTTTAATCCCATAAAAGAGTCCGCCGGTAAGGCGGATAGTTTCGACCTGGTCATTGATTGTGTCGGCGGCGGTAAAACCCGTGAACTGGCCATGTCAGCGGTAAAAACAGGCGGAACACTGGTTCACATCGGGTTGATGGATTCACAGGACGGACTGGATATTCGGAAACTAACCCTTTTTGAAGTCACATTGATCGGCGTTTACTGTTATACTGCCGCAGATGTGAGGGCTGCCGTTAAAGCCATTGACACCGGTTTGCTGGGAGATCTGAGCTGGGTTGAAACCCGACCTCTTTCCCAGGGCGGCCAGGCATTCTCAGACCTTGACAAAGGATTAAGTGCTGCGGCAAAAATTGTTCTTGTGCCGGAGTCGTAAACACGAAAAACCACCAGCCAGGCTGTTGAGCAGGCACAACAAGCCTCTGGCAAGGTCCATCTCCTTTCGAATGTTAAGAAAAAGACAATGACCCTCAATGAGGTCATGGGTCAGCTTAAGGCAGCGACAAATAAATTTCAGATTTAATTAACCGCAATAATTAGAATTGCTGGGCGAATTTAGCGTCTATTGACAAAGAGCGTTTTTTCGTCCTATGGTCAATGGGTAATTTATTTAAACCATTAAAGACACTTTTTTTAAACATTTGAGGAGGGAATAGGGATGATGCGGATCAAGCAAGTCACTTTGATTTTTGCGGCACTGGCATTTTTTTTGGGTGTGGTTTCCACTACAACGGTTCAGGCAGGAGAAGATCGCAGTTACCTTATGGCCACCGCTTCCACCGGCGGCACCTATTATCCGGTGGGTGTTGCCCTGTCGACACTGGTCAAGGTCAAGCTGCAGCCCAAGCAGAAGATCGGTCTGTCGGCCATCAGCTCGGCGGGTTCAGGGGAAAATGTGAAATTGCTGAGGGAAAATGAAGTTCAGTTTGCCATTCTTCAGGGGCTTTACGGGGCCTATGCCTGGAAGGGTACCGGTCCCATAAAAAATGAAGGTCCCCAGAAAAATCTAAGGTCGGTGACCATGCTCTGGCAGAATGTGGAGCACTTTACCGTGAACAAAAAATTTGCCAAAACCGGTACGGTTTCAGACCTGTTGGGGATGAAGGGGGAGACCCTGTCCCTGGGCAAAAAAAATTCCGGGACCCTGGGGTCCAACATGGTATTGCTGACCAATCTGGGTGCCGATGTTGAACATGACTACAAGCTGATCCATGTGGGGTATGGCCCCTCTGCTGACGCCCTGCAAAATCACCAGGCAGCCGGTATGAGCACGCCGGCAGGCTCCCCTGTCTCAGCCGTCACCAAGGCCATGGCAAACATGGGCAACGATATCATTGTACTGGACTTCACCGACGCCCAGATGAAACAGGCCGATGGCGGAATGAAATTGTGGACCCGCTTTGTGATTCCGGCTGGTACGTATCCGAGCCAGGAAAAGGATATCAACACCATTGCCCAGCCGAACTTTTTGGCCGTGCGTGCCGATGTGGATGAGGATGCGGTCTATCAGATCACCAAAACCACCTATGAGAATCTGTCCTTTCTCAATGCCATCCATGCCGCCACCAAGGCCATGGCAATCGAAAAGGCAATTTCCGGACTGCCCCTGCCCCTGCACCCCGGTGCCGCCAGGTATTATAAAGAGGTTGGCATCAAGATACCTGCCCACCTGATTGTACAATAACAAAACGATTGCCTTCTGCCGCCCTTTCGGGGGCGGCTGCTAAACCACTGTATAATGGAGTTCGTTGAAATGCCGACAACTGAAACAGAAACTCAATTGTCATCCTCCCGACTGCTGCTCTTTTTGGGTGTGGCTGTCTCTTTGATGCATCTGTGGTTCAATGTGGGCATAGTCTTGTCTTCCCTTTGGCAGAATTCCCTGCATTTCGCGGGATTTGCCTTGATGGCTTCCCTAGTCTATCCCCTACGCAAGAATCCAACCCTGGCCTGGAAGGGGTTGGATATTTTGCTGGGAGTGCTGGCTGCGGGATCCGCCATCTATCTCATTGCCATGGAAGACGCCGTTTATGCCCGGGGGGTGCGGATGGCTCCTGCCGAGTGGATCGCAGGCATCATATTGATCCTGTGTGCCCTTGAATTTACCCGGCGGGTGGCTGGCTGGTTTATTCCGGTGCTTATCCTTGTTGCCTTAAGTTACGTTGGCTGGTGGGGGGGAGAAATTTCTGGGGTGTTTAAATTTGCCGGCTTGAGACCGGAAACAATTTTATTTCGCAGTATCTACGGAGATGATGCCCTGTTTGGCACCATTGCCGGTATCTCGTCGAGCTATGTGTTTATGTTCATCCTGTTCGGTGCTTTTTTGCTGCGGTCCGGGGCCGGTGATTTTGTTATTGATTTGGCCCGTGCCGTTGCCGGAAAAATGGTGGGTGGCCCCGGCCTGGTTGCGGTAATGGCTTCCGGGCTAATGGGGACAATTTCGGGCTCAGCCGTTGCCAACACTGCTTCCACCGGCGTTGTCACCATTCCCTTGATGAAACGGGCCGGTTTCCCCGCCAAGTTTTCAGCCGGGGTTGAAGCCGCCGCTTCCACAGGGGGGCAGCTCATGCCGCCGATCATGGGGGCAGGGGCCTTTGTTATGGCCACCTACACCCAGATTTCCTACAACACC
>CAYWNB010000115.1:0-1936 GCA_964459195.1 uncultured Desulfobacula sp. | reverse complement strand
CACCTATGCGGCTGGTATCTCCATTGTGGCCGTTGTGGTGGCCTCCTGGTTTTCTCCCAATCGAATGGGGGTGAAAGCCGTTATCGAAGCCCTGGCCATGGGGGCCCGGAACATGGTGATGACCGCTATTCTGCTTTGCGCCGTGGGCCTGGTTGTCAACATCATTGCCACGGCCGGCATCGGCAACACCTTTTCCTTGATGATCAACGAGTGGGCCGGGCACAGCCTGGTCATCGCCATTGCATTGATTGCCCTGGCTTCCCTGGTGCTGGGCATGGGATTGCCCGTGACCGCCGCCTATATCGTCCTGGGGACCCTTTCGGCTCCGGCGCTCCACGCCCTGATTTCCGACGGACTGCTGGTGGATGCCCTGGTCAACGGAAAAATCCCCGAGGCAGCCAAGGCTATCTTCATGCTGGCCTCCCCGGAGCATCTGGCCCAGATTGGAAATCCCATGACCGCCCCTGTTGCCCGGGTAATAGTTGATACAATTCCCGTGGACATGGCCGGTATGGTGAGAGAAGCGGTTTTAACCCCCCACGCCCTGACCTATGCCCTGTTGTCGGCACATTTGATCGTCTTTTGGCTGAGCCAGGATTCCAATGTCACCCCGCCGGTGGCCCTTGCAGCATTTACCGCCGCGGCTATTTCCGGCACCAAGCCCATGGCCACGGGGTTCCAGTCCTGGAAGCTGGCCAAGGGGCTGTATATTGTCCCCCTGTTGTTTGCCTACACTCCTTTTATCGGAGGGTCCTGGGCCGATGATTTTACGATTTTCTTTTTTGCCCTGTTCGGCCTTTACGCCTTTGCAGCAGCATTGGAGGGATTCATGGAAATGCGTATAGGTTTTTGGGTCCGGTTGCTGACCTTTGGCTGTGCAGGAGCCCTGCTCTGGCCGGCTCCCTGGTGGGTGCACCTGGCAGGGCTTGCAGCGCTTGCGGGTCTCTTTGTTTCCAACTGGCAAGAATCCCGCAGGGCCCCGATAGGGCCCCTGGCGGTGTCGGACTGATTGAAGCGGTCCTATTGAAGTGATTCTATTGAAGTGATTCTATTGAAGCGATTTTGGGACAACCTTATTCGGGATAGGAATTTTCGATGAGTTCTTTGACGGATTCAATGTCTGCCAGGGCTTTTTCCTGGGAAACATCCTGCCAGCCGTCCTGTTTAATCCGGGTCAGTTCCTTTAGGAATTTACCAAGGGTCTGGGTATAGCGTGCCGCACTGCCAAGGCCAGTGGTTGAGGGACCTTTGATTTCACCGCTTTCACGGCGAGCCTCCTGGACTTCCTGAAATGCCTTGTTAATAGATTTTTCCCCGGAACTGATACTTTCCCGGATATCTTCATTCCCGTGTTCCATGACCTTGCGGGCCTTGTCCACCTTGTTGGGGCTGATACCCAATTCCTTTGCCCGGATCTCGTTGGTCTCTTTCCGGTTCTGCTTTGATCCGTCCTTGCTACCCTCTTTTGTTGAGCCGTGTATGGTGTCCAGCAGGGCCAGGCAGTTGAGGATATCCTCGTCGGACATGTTTCTGCGATTTCGCTGGACATGAAAACTGTAAAGAACCGCATCATCTTCATTTTCAAAGGCCTTAAACAATACAGGCACCGCTTCGAGGCCCACTGCTTTTGCCGCAGCAAACCGGGTATGGCCGTCCACCACAATGTTTTTCCCTTCCCAGGCAATGATGGGAAAAATTTCATCAAACCCATTGGTCTCCATGTCCTGGGCGATGGATTCAAGGGTCTCGTTTCCAATGGGAAAAATGGAGGAAAAAGGATCCTGGACGCTCAGCTCAGAAATATTTATAAAATCGGTTTTCATTTTTATCACCCTGTGTTGTTTTTTATGTTTGTGTGCTGGTTGGCAAGGCAAGGTTTATATCCCATTGCAGTCCCAAAGTGCAATCCTTAATTTTAAAGTGCTCCTGTCAGGGC
>CAYWNB010000114.1:0-9413 GCA_964459195.1 uncultured Desulfobacula sp. | reverse complement strand
ATGGATTTAGAAATATAATGAATTTTGCAAGACGGATATTTCTCGATATAAATCTCAAACCTATCTTCATGCCCACATCCTGAAATGACCTCAACAGGCAAATATTTCCGAAAATTATAGCCCAATTAATCTCAAATTAAAATCTTTTCAACACCAGTTGAACTGGTATAAACTGACAATATATGTGAATAAAGGCTCTCACCAGATCATAGAAGTGAGAATAAATATCCATTTCCGATTTTCAAAGAGCGAAACGCAAGTTTAAGTTGTGTTAAAGAATGATGTTTAGAATCCGGCGTAAAGGCTCTGCCGCTCCCCACAGAAGCTGATCCCCCACGGAAAATGCGGTTAAAAAATCATCCCCCAGGTTCATCTTCCGGATCCGGCCCACGGGCACGGTGAGGGTGCCGGTGACAGCAGCCGGCGTCAGGTGATGGATGGTCTCTTGTTTAAGGTTGGGGATTACCTTTACCCAGTCATTATTGGCTGCCAGCATGGCATTGATCTCATCTAAGGGCAGATTCTTTTTCAGTTTAATGGTAAAAGCCTGGCTGTGGCAGCGCATGGA
Source organism: uncultured Desulfobacula sp. (assembly GCA_964459195.1). Lineage (GTDB taxonomy): Bacteria > Desulfobacterota > Desulfobacteria > Desulfobacterales > Desulfobacteraceae > NBML01. The sequence goes on along the minus strand of CAYWNB010000114.1, from coordinate 8,845 downwards.
GCTGATGCGTACGCATTGGCCGTCAATGGGCACGGGATTGTCGGACCGGCCCAAAATTTTATTGGTCTCCACCAACCCCTTCCATTCTTCCCGGGTCTGGCCGTTGTCCATGGCCCGGTCAATCCAGGGAATAAGGCTGGCCCCCAGAGGCACAGCCCACTTGTCCACGGGAAATCCCTTGGATCGGATGGTGTCGGTAACATTTCTGTCCAGATCCAGGATGGCCGAGTCAGGATTGTCCAGGATACTGGCGGCTTTGTCCCCGATATATCGCATCTGGGCGACCAGTTCTTCCATGTTTTTGGCACCGGCCCCGGAAGCGGCCTGGTAGGTCATGGAGGTAAGCCACTCCACTGCATCATTTTCAAACAGGCCGCCCAGGGCCATGAGCATGAGGGAAACCGTACAATTTCCCCCGATATAGTTTTTAATCCCCCGGGCAAGACCTTCTTCTATCAGGTCATTGTTGACCGGATCCAGGGCAATAATGCTCTGTTCATCCATCCGCAGGGTGGAGGCCGCATCAATCCAGTATCCCTTCCAATCGTTCTCTTCAAGTTTGGGACGCACCTTCTTGGTATAGGAACCGCCCTGGCAGGAGATAATAATATCCATCTCCATGAGGGCATCCACATTGTGGGCATCAATCAGGGCTGGGGCATCAACCCCCACAGCTGGTGCTCGCTGGCCTGCCTGGGAGGTGGTAAAGAAAATCGGGGTGAATTTTTTGAAATCATCTTCCGCCATCATTCTTTCCATGAGAACAGACCCCACCATTCCCCTCCAGCCGACCAATCCAACTTTTTTCATCTTTCTATCCTCCCAAAACGATTGAACAATTTTCCATAAAAATTTTATTTATATCTGCTTTTTTTAAAAGATACCAGTTTTAACAAAAAAAACCAGGACATTTCCTATTAGTGACAGCAAAGTTAAAACATCGTTTTCTTTTTGACATATAATTAAAACTATGATTTAGCTACCATGACAAACAATTTTTTTAGGCTTACTTCAGCACACCCTCTGTGGAGGCATGAACAATGAAACTGGACAGCAAACTCGCCGGAACACGACTGGCCCCCCACAATGCCAAAATCACCTGGCGGAACACCACCAATTTTGCCGCAGCAATCCAGGATGACAATCCCCTTTATTTCGATGACACAAGGGAAAGCGGACTTGTCGCCCCTCCCACCTTTCCCGTGGCCGTGACCTGGCCCATTCTGAGCAACCTGGGCCGGTATATTGAATCAAGAGAGTTCCCCAAAGAGGTGCTGTTTACCCAGGTCCACTACACCGAACACCTCATCCTCCACCGATTGGTCCGGCCCGGGGATGCGCTGGACCTGACCGGTCAGATTGCCGCCCTCCTGCCCCACCGGGCAGGAACCCACGCCGTGATAGAACTCACCGCCACAGACAAGAAAAAAAACCCGGTTTTTACCGAATATATAGGGGCCATGCTCCGGGGGGTTGAATGCCTGGGGGAGGCGGGCAGACAACAACTGCCCACCCTGCCGGAATTTAACCCTCCCGATCCTCCTGATCCCCCTGGCGCCCCGGTATGGACTTGCAAACGCAAAATTGAGCGATGGCTCCCCTATGTCTATGACGGGTGTACCCATATTGAATTTCCCATTCATACCTCCCCTAAATTTGCCAGAGAAGTGGGGCTGCCCGGAATTATCCTCCAGGGAACCGCCACCCTGACCCTGGCAGTCCAAGAAATCGTCAACCGGGAAGCAGACGGCGATCCCGGTCGAATTTCTCAGATTGCCTGCAATTTTACCGGCATGATAAAACCGGGAACAACTATCAAAATCAATTGCCTTGGATACAAGGAGCATTTCCATCACAGGGATATCTTTTTTAACGTACTCAACGCAGACAATAAACAAGCCCTTCGATCCGGATACCTTAAAATAAAAAAGGAGCCAGCATGAACCCACGACTTGCAACGGTAAACGATTACATTGAAAAATGGGCCAAAGAAAGGCCGGATCATGTGGCCATGATTCAGCACGAAGACAACAAAAGCCTTACCTACAAAAAATTTTACTCCCTGATTGATTTTTTTGCCCTGAAACTCCTGGACATGGGCATCCAAAAGGGGGACCGGGTGGCCACCCAGCTGGTTCTGGTGCCGGAACATCTTATGCTCATGTATGCCTGTTTTAAAATTGGCGCCATCATCGCGCCCCTGGATCTAAGATTAACAGAGACCGAAGTAGTCCGGGACATCAACAAAATTGAGCCAAAGGCCTTTTTCTTTCTGGGCAACACACCGGTGAAAGATTTCAGAAAAGTGGGGGAAGCCGTTCAACAGGGATGTTCTTCTGTTGAACACCTGGTCCAGTTCACACCGGATCCCAGGGCCGGCGATATCATTGACAAGGCTGTCAGCATCACCGCCCTCATGGACAAAAAACGATTGCTCTGGCTCAAGGTTGCCGATTTTTTCACAGGAGGCCTAAAAAAAGCCTATGCCCGGGTGGAGACAAGAACACCGGCCCTGATCATCTACACAACGGGGACAACGGGTGAGCCCAAGCCCGCCGTTCTCTGCCATGAAAATATCATTGTCCAGAACCAGATACTGGCAAAGGGGTTTGGTGCTGATATTGCCAATGACACCTTTACCTGCCTGGTCAATTTGCCCCCCAGCCATGTGGGATGCGTCACTGAAACCTTTATGACCACCATGTACCTGGGCGGCAAGGCGGTTCTGCTGCGGATATTTGACGCCAAAACCAGTCTTGAGGCCGTGGAACGCCACAGGGTGAGCGTCATGGGGCAAATCCCCACCATGTTCCGGATGCTCTGGAACCTGCCAGAATACGACTCCTTTGACCTGTCCAGCCTTAAATTTGTGGCCTATGCCGGTGCGGCCGTGGACGTCAAATTCCTTGAACGGCTGGCCACCATGGCTCCCAAATTCGGCACCGGCCTCGGCATGACGGAGAATGCCGGGTTTGCCACCTTTACCCCACCGGGCATTTCCATGGAAGAGATGGCCGGACAGGTAGGCCAATCCTTCGATGACCTTGCCCCCGTCACGGTTCGACGTCCCATGCGAGAGGACGGGTCCGCAGGGGAAGAACTGCCGGACAACGAGGCCGGTGAAATCTGCTACCACCCGCCCGTTGTCTTTCTGGGCTATTTTAACCAACCCGGGGAAACACAAAAAGCCGTGTCCACCGAAGGAATTCTCTACACCGGGGATCTGGGATATTTTCGACAGATGGACGGGTATCGGGCATTGTACTTATCCGGCCGGAAAAAATTCATGGTCAAACAGAAAGGCTATAATGTCTTTCCCGGAGAGGTGGAAGACCATATTGCCGCCATGGACGGGGTGGATCTGGTGGATGTGGTGGGCATGAAGCATTATCTGTTTGACGAAGCCATCTTTGCCTTTGTCCGGCCCAAACCCGGGAATGACCTGACCATGGAGGCTGTCCTGGCCCATTGCAAATCCATTGCCGCCTATAAGCGCCCCTTGCATGTGGAGATCTGGCCGACCGGCGAGGAATTCCCCTTGACCCGGAGTACCAAGGTGGATAAAATCCGCCTCATGGAAAAAGCGGATACCATCATAAAAGACTTAAGACAACAGGGGAAATGGGATGGCGGCCAGACCGAATAATACTATATACCATCCCCAACTGCCGGTGATGCCGGAAAAACTCAAGGACCGACTCTACCCCGTGGTGCTCGAACTGTTTTCAAGCCACGATTTCCACGGGGTCAATATCCGGGAAATCAGCCTGAAAAGCGGCATCAGCTCCGGCACCCTCTACAAATATTTCAGGTCCAAGGAGCAGTTAATCTTTGCCATTCTGGATGAAAAAATCTCCCAGATCGGCCAGACCATGGAACGTCACATTGCCGGCATGGACAGTATCAAAGAAATTTTCAGGAAAGTGTTCTGGGTCACCTTTGATTTTTACGATAAGAATCCCGGCCTGGCCGTAACCGCTTTTATAACAGTCCCCATGCGCACCTGGATGAAGGACAAAAGCTATCGCCGAAAAGATGACCTGGTCCTGCTGAAAACCCATATTAAAAGGGCTGTTGAACAGGGGAAAATTGATTCAAATCTCTCATTTTCCCAGATCATTGATGCCTATTACATGGTCTGTCACCGGTACATCCATAATTGGTATTATCAAGGCATGACCTGGAAACTGACGACAAACTTTGATGATTTTTTTATCCTGTTCTGGAAAATGGTTATCCCTGCACCCGATCCCCGTGGAAGATAACCGGCAGGGGACTTTTTTCATTTAAGGAAGACACCACAATGGAATTTGAATTTTTAATCAACTTTTTTATCAAAGGAATTGTGATCGGCTTCTCCATTGCAGCCCCGGTGGGGCCCATTGGCATCTTGACCATCAAAAGAAGCCTTGACCACGGCCCCGGGGCAGGGTTTGCAACAGGTCTGGGCGCTGCCACAGCCGATGCAATTTACGGCTGTGTGGCAGGCTTTGGTCTGGCTGTTATTTCCAATCTGCTCCTAGGGTTTCAAACCTGGCTTCTCCTTGCAGGCGGCCTGTTTTTATGCGGCCTGGGCATTTCAACCCTGAAACAAAAATCCCCTGAACAAGCCAAGGCCGCCCCCATTTTCAAGGGATATATACCCGCCTATTTATCCGCTTTTTTTCTAACCCTGACCAATCCCATTACCATCATGGCCTTTATGGCCATTTTCGCAGGCCTGGGTCTTGGTGCTGCCCCAAAGGCATCTGCCGGAGCACTATCCCTGGTGATGGGTGTTTTCCTGGGGTCATGCCTCTGGTGGATGATGCTGACCTTGGGAGTGGGGCAGCTGAAACAACGACTGAATGCAAGGGTCCTTGAATGGACAAATCGGGCTGCGGGTTTGGTTCTCCTGGGCTTTGGAGCCTGGGCCTTGATCTGCCTGGTACCGTAAAAGGAGATTTAAAGGTTTGGGGCCTGCCCGGCCCCAGGGAGCTGTTCACCGATATTCTGCCAGGAGGCACACCGCACAACCCTTTCATGGTTGATGGGTTGTACGTTCCAGGGCCGGTCATACAAGGCCACGGGCACCCCCATGGTAGTGGCAAGGAAAAGGGCCATTTCTCGGGAATCTTCCACGGCCAAGTCATAGGTTCGCCGGCACAAGTCTTCCTTTGATATGGCAATGGCAGGATCATTTCCCGGCCGGTTGTACTTGTCCACCATGGTAAAAGAATCAAAGGGAACCCCGTGTTTTTCAAGCCATTCCAAGGAGACCTCCAGGGCGGAAGTGGGACGGCCGGTAACAATTTCAATGCAATGGCCGGCATGGGCCCAGTTTACAAGGGCGTCAACCGATCCCTCCACCGGCTCAAACCCGAGAAGATGGTCGGGCTGGTGGATCAGGTCGAAAAAATAATGGAACTCATTCTCGGTCAGGCCAAAGGATGCCCTCAGGTCAAAGGTAACAATCTGTTCAAACAAAACCTGTTTCCCGAATTCTTGTTCAACAATACCTGTATAGGTATCCGTGGTTTTAGAAACCACATCATCCATGTCAATATATATGAGTTTTTTCAGCATGTTATAATCCACAAAATTTAAAACTACCGTCAAAAATACCGTCAAAACTTCCTATCTGCCTAATTCTACCGACAGAGAGAATATTGAACTTTACCAGGCATCAGCCACAATCACAAATCAAATATCCGGTAACACAGATGCCTCGACAGGAGACAGACGGCATACGGCATAGCTTGCGCCGGTCAGCATAGCGTTCTCTGGAAAAAGAAGGGTGTTGCCCGCGAACGATTTACGTATTAAAAGTTGGTCGTTTTTAAGAGTTCAGCAGAAGGGGAAAATATAGAATGCGCCGGGCCCGAAGGCCCAGCGCAAAAGAAGAAAATATATATTCTCAGCAGGCAGGTCTAAAAATTAATCTGCCATTTGGCACCAAAATAGGCGATTTCATCCTGGTCCTGGTAGTCCACCATACCGACTTCAGGAATGACAAAGACGCCAGACGCAAGAGTGATGGGGGCCTGTAAATAATAAGACGCTACATCCTCTTTGTCCGCGTTGTTGGTGTCGTATTCGGTTTTCATATAACCGTAACCGGCTTCAAGGGAAACCATTTCGTTGATCATATAGGCAGCAACTACTTCAACACCGAGTGCATCATTGTCAATGACCTGGTTACCATTGATTTTGGCATATCCTTCCCCATCGTCATTTCCTGTGGTGTGGGAGGCAATGAGATTGCCCACATTCTGCCCGATAAAGGCCTGGGCCCCCAGGGAAAATGCACTGGTCTGGAATTTTCCTTTAATGATACCCACGTAGGAGTCGATGTCCTTGGTATTATTATATTCAAAGGTGCTGTATCCACCGCCGATACCAAAGGCGAGATTATTCATGTCCATTTTGTAGCTGAACTCCATTCTGGGGATGGTCACCTCGGTATTTGCATCGACAAGGATATTATTCATAAGATAGGTTGCGTCCGGCGAGACTGCCGCAATCTGGAATCCACCGAATTTCAGCTTGATCTGGGCATGCCGGCCGGGATAGGCTTCGCCCCATCCACCCAGTCCGTTGTCTGTGTCGTACACCTGATTGGATACGGGCATGTACAAAGGGGTATACTCCTGACCAACCGTCAGTGAACCCGGTCCGAAATTCCATTCGCCGTAGAGCAAACGGATATTGGCATTGCCTCCGGATGTACCGTATTCAAAGCGGCCGGTCAGTTCATCGTTGACATTTACTTTTGCGCCGATTCGGGAGTTGCTCTGAAGGGACTCGCTGAAAGTGGTGCTGTCGTCCTGATCGCTGTCTGTAAAAAAGGTTTCTACCCGGGCAGATCCATAGAAATTCCAATCTGCAGCAAAAGCCATACCTCCGTATAGCATAACCATTAATGCCGCGATCATACTCACTTGTTTCTTCATTTTTTTACCTTTCATAAAAAAATTAAAATTATTTATGCCGTATCCGGCATTTTTATCCGGAACCCGACACGATACACAATCACATATAGCCAGAATCGTGCCATAAAGATAAAGGCTTGAAATAATAGGTTTTTTTATGAATGATAATAAGAAAGTGCGGTATTTGATTCTTTTGGATGCCAAATACCGCACAATTAAAGAAAGGGGGGAGGATCTAGCACTTTTCAGACTTACCAAAGGGGATTCCCAGCTTTTTCATCCTGCCCCTCAGGGTGGATGGATGAATCCCCAAAATAGCTGCCGCCCCATCGTCCCCCTTGATTTTACCCCGGGTATGGGCCATGACGGTCCGGATATGATCTGCCATGGCAGTATCTAGGCTTGCCAGGGGCAAATCCAGGGGCAGATCCAGGGGCAGGGGCGGGGCAGAAATTTGAAGGTCTTCGTCTTTCAGATCATCCAGAGAAAGGGGGCTTGATTCCGGGGCCCCCATATGGCGGATCATAACCCGCTCCACGATATTTTCCAGCTCACGGATATTTCCCTTCCAGGCATTTTTTTGAAAAAATTCCATAAATCCTGGCACCGGTGTCGGCAGATACTTAAACTTCATTTCTATCGCCTTTTTCTGTATGAAATAACGGACCAGTTCCGGAATGTCCTGGGTCCGCTCTCTTAAGGGCGGGATGGTAATGGGGAACACATAGAGGCGGAACCAGAGGTCTTGCCTGAATTCCCCTTCTGCCACCATTTGTTCCAGATTCCTGTGAGTGGCCGCAATAATGCGGATATCGACGAAAATGGGCGTTACCCCGCCGACCCGCTCGATTTCCCTGTTTTGAATGACACGCAGCAGCCGGACCTGCGCATTTAGAGGCAGCTCTCCGATCTCGTCCAGGAAAATGGTTCCCTGGTGAGCCCGCTCAAAGCGCCCCTGTTTCATTTCTGTTGCCCCGGTAAATGCCCCTCGTTCGTGGCCGAACAATTCGCTGTCCATCAAATTTTCAGGGATGGCACCGCAGTTCACCGTGATAAAGGGCCTGTTGGCCCTGGTCGATGACTGGTGAATGGCATTGGCAATCACTTCTTTCCCCACACCGGTTTCCCCCAGGAGCATGACCTGGCTGGACAGGGGAGCGACCTTGCGGACCTTTGTCATCACCTCCTTTAATCCGGATGCAGCCCCGATGATCTCATCAGACACCCATCCCCGAAGCCGCTGTTGCAAATCTTGGTTGTCCGCTTTGAGCATGTCTTTGAGACGTTCCAACTCCCTGTGCTGAAGCAGGTTGCTCAATGCCACGGCAAAGGGGCTGCTGAGCATGGAAAACAGCCGGGCATGCTCGTGGGTGTATCGGTCAACTTTTTTGGAAAAAACAGTTACAAATCCGATATACACCCCCTCCAAGGAAAGATTCATGGGCATATATGATCCGTCAACCATGCCCATGGATTTCCACCAGTGGTACACAGCGGGGGGGAAATCGGACCAAGTTTTGATGGTAACCTCTTCATGAGTATGTTCGATCCTGATACATTCGGCCACCTCTTCGGGGACATAGACCAGTTCGTCAAAGGTTTCCTGCATATCCGAGGCCCTGGAAACATTGTGAAGGGCCCTTTTTTCAGGGTCGAAAAATCCCATAACCATTCTGTCCACTGGGAAATGCTGATTTAAAAAAGTTTTGCACCGAGACAGCATTCGGTCTGCATCCAGGCTACCACAAATTTTTGTGGTGGCCGTGTGGAAAAAATCCATATCCTTGTTTGTCATGTTGCCTGCGCCTGTATATAATATCCGAATCGCCGTAGTGATATTAGGATAGAAGACGCTTTTTGGCAAGAAAAAACGGGAGGTGTATTTGAGTTATGCCCAAAACAAAATTTCAACTTAGAATATATCCTTTGGCCAG
>CAYWNB010000113.1:0-9457 GCA_964459195.1 uncultured Desulfobacula sp. | reverse complement strand
GGGTGTCTGCTGAAAACTCAACGGCTCCATAAATTCTGCATCTTGCCGGTCTTATTTCGTAAACCTCACAACCTTCCCCCCCATTAAACGGGCATAGGAGACGATTCTTTTTATATGTTTCAACGGCCCTTTCTATGAGCAGTTCCCTTTGAGCTGAGCTAAAGTGTTTGTTTATTTTAGAGTGGAGGTAGATCACTTCTATCAATTGAAGGTTAAACGTTTCTGAGCAACAGGACTGTGTCGTTTTGCCGCAACTGCTCCGGGCCCCGTGTTTTTGAATTTGCTTATCAATTTGCTTATCAATGTTTTTGATCAATGATTCATAGTCGGAAAAAAAAATGTTGAGATCCACCCGGTTTTTGATCTCCAGGGAGGGTTCTCTTATTGTCAGAGCCCCTGATTTTTTACCATATTTTTTTACCAGTTTCCATTGACCGTAATTGGCAGGGTTTGCATTTGATCTCTCTAACTTTTTTGAAGCGGCTTTGAGTGTAAGACCTCTGCGGATCATATAGGAGGTGACAAGGGTTCCGGTTCTTCCTATCCCGTGGCGGCAATGGACCAGTACTTTTTTCCCAAGGTAAATGGCTTCATCAAGCCAGGCCAGGGCCCTTTCCATGTCTTTTATTTTGGGAGTATCCTCGTCCCATATGGGAAGGTAATATACCTCGAACCCTGAAGATGCTTCAAGGTCGTGGAGATCACTGAATTCAGCGCAAAGGTTTACAATAGCATCAATTCCCTGGGCTTTTATGGTATCAAGCTCTTCATATGACATGGGAGCGTAACCGACAGCAAGGCTTTTAGTAATCCATTTCATGGGGTATGGAGACATGGCAGCTTCCTTTTCAGGTTTCCAATTCTTTATCAACAGCCGATCTGAAATCATACCGGCCATTCATAAAATCATCAACCAAAATTTCTAATCCTACGGTTTCCTTAAGATACATATCCATGAGTTTGGTGGCACCCAAAAGTCGGCCGAGGATATCCAGTGTTTTTTCCATGGTTTTTAAGGATCCGTGCATGAATTTGGCATCAATAAGGTCTGATTTGACGACCACTAAAAAGCCAAGCCGCGTTAAAATTTCTTTGATAAAAGAGACCCTGAGGGATCGCCCAACCGGATTGCCGCCCCCACCGGAAAACCTGAAGAGGATATAATTATCTTCTTTGGAAGAGGAGCAGATGGTATCTATGATGACAAAATGGTATCCAAATCTGAGATTTACATTCAAATATTCCTTTGACAGAACAGCATAACTTCCGAACATTGGGGAGTCGGCACTGATAATCCCGCCTGCCATGACAATTCTGTCATACTCCTCCCAGTCAAAATGTGTGGTTTCAGACCAGCATATTTTAGGGTTGGAAAGCCCTTTGAATAAAGCGTTCATGGGTATGCTGGCAATGTTTTCAGGTGTTAAAAAATTTGCATCCTTTTGATCTTTTGTTTTTGGGACATCCTTGATCCCCGAGCCCACATCAAGGAGATAAAAGAGCATGGGGATATTGGAAATAAGTTTTTTTGCCCCTTTTTTCCGGCTCCCCTTTCTATTGCCCATTAAAAACATTTCCTTCATGGCGGTTTCATGGGTAAACCGGATAATATCATGGAGAGATCTGCATGCTTCTGGCACAAAAGACTTAGATTCAGGGTTTGTCAGTTTTAATTTGGCGCAAAAATTAAGAACATACCGCAGTTTGACCATAAAAGAGCTGTCGCAAAAAAAATCTTCTTTTGGCGTGACTTTTTCCAATAAGGATTTTACCCTTCCTTGGTATACAAGGCCCTGTACTGCATCCACAGTCACCAAATCTCCCTGGAATAGATCGGGAAAACCATTTTTCAGGTTTACGATTGCCGGAACCCCAAATTCTCTGGCAATGGACGAAAAATGGCTGGCACGGCTTCCAGAACCGATTATAATTCCGGCCATTTTGTCTATTGCCATAACAAATTGAGGCAAAGCATGCCTGACCACAAGCACCGATCCTTCAGGTATATGAGGTATTTGGGATAATTGCTCAAGAATATAGACAGGGCCTGCGCCTGTTCCCTGGCAGACCGGTTCGCCTCCTGAACAAATTATTTTATTTGCAATTTTTGCCCCGGGGGGGGGGGCCTGTTTTTCAGGGGGCAAAATCTCAGCCGGATTTAGGTTCAAGGGTCTGGACTGGAGGATAAAAAGCTTGCCGGATTTATCCTGGCACCATTCAATATCCTGGGGTTCATTAAAATGTGTTTCCAGGCATACTCCCCACCCGGCCAGGATGAGAGCAGACGATTCATCAAGGGAGAGGCTGTTTATCTGGTGGGGGGCTGTATCTATTATCCGGGTTTGATCCAGGCCTAAAACCATTTGTTTAAGTTTGGCAGCAGGCTGGATGCTGATAATTGTTTCAGGGCTCTTTTTTGAGACTCGGATAACATCTGGAGAAACTTTGCCTTCCACAAGAAGTTCACCCTGACCCCAGACAGAATGGATCAGCAGGTTCCGGGAATTTTGATTTCCAATATCCCAGCTATACATCACACCGGATGATTTTGAATCAATCATTTCAAGGACCAGAACCGCCATGGGGGTTTCACTGTCCAGGATGCCCCGGCTGATTCGGTAAAAGAGCGCCTGGGCAGAATATTTGCTGGCAATGATGTGTTTATAGCCGGCCAGTAGATTTTCCATTTTGACATTTAACAGGGTCTGGTATTGACCTGCAAAAGACGCTTCTCCATCCTCTTTAGCGGCACTGCTCCTTAAGGCGACCCGCATTGCCCGGTTATGTTTTTCTTCAAGCTGTTTTATCGCAGATGTCAGCGCGATTTCAATATCTTCGGGGACATGGCCATTTAATATAAGCTGTTCAATTTCAAAGGCTGTCTGTTCAAGTGATGTGGCATCGTTGATATCAAGCCTGGCTAATTTTTCATTGATGGTGTCTCGCAGGTTATTGGCCTCCAGGAAGAAATGAAAGGCATTGGTGGTTATGACAAATCCGTCTGGGGAGGGTAAGTGCAGCTTAGTATATAAGTGTGATAAGTTAAAGGCCTTTTTGCCGACAACCGTTTTATTTGACGATGAAATTTTATTAAATTCAATGATAAATGGAGGTGAAAAATCAAATTCCGGCGGAGCAAGCATAAACCGGATATAAAAATCAAACTTTTTATAGTACGCTTTCAGGCTCCAATAGTTTGACGGACACATTTTTAAAAGTTCTTCAACCATCTGTAAAACAGCGGCAGAAAATTGATCATAGGTTTTTACGACAGCCTGAAAGTCACACTTTTTCTGCGTATGATAAATATCCTCCAAATCGGCCATCAACTCGTGGGCAACTTTGTCATATTCCAGCAAAGCCTTAAATGATTCATATTTTTCCCTTAAAACCGTTCCCGGTGAGAACACCTGAAAGGTCCAGTATCTGAATAAATTCTTAATAGGCATGATCTTTTGTTCTGGTTCCGGTATTTTGGTTAAAATCTACGCTGTAACGAGATAGTAAGAATAACATTGAAAATAAAAGAACACAAACAGGATTTTTTTGGAAGGAAGCGCAGTAAAAAAAATGCAGTGCAATATTTTTATTGCGCAGTATTCTTATGGCAATCCTTTGTTGTTATACGTCAATATCCATTTGTTTCAGGGCTTTCCTCGAATAATTATTTGGTATTGAATTTGATGTCGGGTTTGCGCAGGTTTTTAGCTTAAAGACTGTTTTTATTGTTATTTAAAATATCAAAATAATTAAATTTTATTTTATTTCGGGTAGTTATATCGTTAATATATTTAATTTCGATCTGTGGCAGCCTAACTGGCATGGTTCTGGCTAAATAGATCTTGGGTTGTTTGTAATCTCAGAATAATATTTGCTAAGGAGGCAATAAAGTATGGATAAAACGTATATGGAATCAAGGGCAAAAAGATACCAATTTCTTTCCACCCTGTACCGCGATGAGATTCCTTTGAAATTAATTAAAAGCATGCAGGATGAACAATTTCTTAATGGGCTCCTTGAATCTGTAAAAGGATGTGGGTTTATGGATCTCACCAGTGGTGCAAAGGCCATGGTTTCCTGCCTGAAAAATACCGATTCGGAAAAATTGTATAAAGACTTAAGCTATGATTATGCAGATGTTTTCCTCAATGCAGGACCCAATCCCGTATTCCCATACGAATCTGCCCACACAGGGAAAAAACCTGTACTCATGCAGAAACCGGTTTTAACGATCCGGGAGTATTTTAAAACAGCCGGCGTTCACAAAAATCCTGATTTTAAAGATCTTGATGATCACATTGCCGTTGAAATGGAATTTTTAAGATATCTTCTTGAAAAACAAGACGCAGATATGTATGTAAAATTTTTTAAAAACATATATCTTAAATGGGTCAATTCTTTTTGTGATCAACTGACTGCTTCTGCAAACACGGACTTTTATCAGGGTCTTGCTCATTTCACACGGGGCGCTTTGATGTGTGAAAATATGCGAATAGATGGTTTTAACAGGGGTGAAGAGACAACCCAGAAAATGATGGAGGCTTGTTTCTCACTGAATCTTGATTCTAACTATTTCACACTGAAAGAAGGTGCCGTTGAACCAGAACCTTCAAAAGAAATACCCTCACATTGTTATACCTGCGGTTCCCTGTGCGGTATGGTAGCAAAAGTAAAAGACGGTATACTGACAGGCGTTGCAGGGCTTCCCGGCGATCCCAAAGGCGGTGGCAGACTCTGTCCTAAAGGTGCCGCATCTCCAAATCATCTATATTCACCATATAGGCTTAAAGAACCCCTCATTAAAGAGAATGGCCGTTTCCGAAAGGCAAGCTGGGAAGAGGCTCTTGACGCTGTTGCAGATGGTATTAAAAGTATAGAACCTGAAAAATTAGGATTTTTCAGGGGAAATGATTTTATAAACTGGATACATGAGGGACTTTTTGATCACCTTGGATGCCCCAAAATGACCCACAGGCCCATGTGTGACAATGCCAATCGTATGGCAAATGAACATAACCTCAATGACAAGAGGCCGTGGATTAATTATGAACAAGCAGATTATATTATCCATTTCGGCATGAATGAACTTGCCACTTCCTATGGGCAGCGAAAAACCACTCAATTGAAAGCGGCCCTTAAGAATGGGGCAAAACTGGTGGTTTTTGATCCCAGAAAATCAGAGACAGCAGCTGCGGCTTCAGAGTGGATCCCGGTCAAACCAGCTACAGATGGCGCAGTTGCCCTTGCCATGTGCCATGTCATTATAAAAAATGAGCTCTATGATAAAGCGTTTGTTAAAGACTGGACCCATGGATTTGATGAACTTAAGGACAGGGTGCTGGGTAATGAAGATGGAACGGCCAGGACTCCAGAATGGGCGGCCAAGATCAGTGGTGTCCCTGCAGAGACCATAGAACGGGTTGCCATGGAATTTGCCATGGCTGAAAACAAAGGCGCCTCGTCCTGGGCCGGACTCGCACAAGTTCCCAATGGCATGTACGGGACTGCTGCATTACAAGCTTTAAATGGACTATGTGGTACATTTGATGCTCCAGGAGGGCCCTCACTTCCTTTTAAAAGAAAATTGAAATCTCCATGGGGAGAGGGACAGGAAAAACCCCCCAAGGGATCTGCACCCAAACTCGACAAATTAAATATGTGGGCTGGCTGGGTTCCGGCAAACACGTTGGCGTCTGTTGAATCAGGCAAACTTAAAGGCATGATCCTCTATTATGGAGATCCCGTTCTTTCCTGCGGCAACCAAAAAGATTCCACTAAAGCCATTGAAAAAATGGAATTCAAGGCAGCCATAGAAGCCTTTATGTGTAACAGCGCTCTGTTGTGTGATGTTATTCTTCCCGATGCCACTTGGCTGGAGCAAAGCCAGGTAAAACCTGACTGGCTTTACGATGCTTTTATTGGCTACTATGCTGAAATTGTGCCGCCAATGTATAACACCAGGCCCGTGTGGAAAATAATAAAAGCGCTGGCAGATAGACTTGACCTGGGCAAATACTTTCCATGGGATGATATTGAAGATGCCTTCCAAAACCAGATGGAAGGGACCCCATGGTCTTTTGATGAACTCAAGACAAAAGGGTTCATCATTACAGACAAGGCAGAATACTATAAGTATAAAAAATGGGGCAGCATTAACCCACCTGATGGATATGGCAGCTCTGGAACGAGTAAAACAGGAAAATATAATTTTGTTAACCCTGTTGCCCTGGAAAAAGGGGTAGATGCTCTGCCGGATTATAAAGAACCGGACAAAGAATTGCAGGCCGACACAGACTACCCCTTTATTTTTGGGAATTTTCGGGTCTTTGGGCATGAGCACTCTTCAACGTTCAGCAATTTTCAGGCCATGAATACAATGGGAACAAATCCGCTGTGGATAAACAAACTTGATGCCCAAAAACTGGGAATAGCCGAAGGTGACAAGGTCAGGTTGAAATCCCCATGGGGCAGTGTGGAAATGGTTGCAAATCCCACCTGGTCAATATCAAAGGGCGTACTTGGCAGTGCGGGCGGGTTTGGACATGTCCGTGGATGTGAAGGAGACCCTAAATTTCCAGAAATAGGTGGCGTCAATGCACCTGGTATCATGAAAACAAATGCTGCTGAAAAAGATGGCGGTACGACTCTGCTGAAATATATAAAAACTAAAGTAGAAAAAATATAAAAATGACCATTGCATCCTTAAAATCAATCTTTATTGGTGTGGGGGGATCACTGGTTCTTGCGGTTTTCTGTTCAACTTTTATTGCCATAGAGAAGATTTTGTTTGTCCTGCCGCTGTTTATCGGATTTAACGGGGCAATAACCGGTTACCGGCTGGTAGAAGTATTGAAAGAAAGGATTTCAAATATTCCTCTTTTTTCAGTTATCCTGGGAGTCGGTACCGGAGCGCTTACGTTTGTTGCGATAAATCTTGCTATGAATTTTGCAGGATCATATATGGGGAGTATCATTTTTTTGAATATTTACGATCTGTTTATTTATATGGCAGTGTCAGGCGTCACAAGTTATCTGGGGGCAAAACTAGCTGTTAGATATTTTAATTTATAATCATTGTATGATGTTTTTAAAAAAGGAGAGTTAGATGAAGAAAGTTTTTAAGTATTTCATTATGATGTCGCTGGTATTACTGGTTACAGCGGCAGGATCTTTTGCCGGGGACAGTATATCGGCATCTTCCTATAAAGCAGGGGATGTGGTTGAGATCACCGGGAAGATCGTACCGGGTCAGGATTTATATATTGCCATTGCCCAGCAGAAAATGTTTGCACCCGGTGACACCGATGGTGCATTTGAGACTAAAAGACTTAAAAAGGATGGCAAAAAGAAAGGATTTGCCCAGGATACAAAGATCCCCCCCCTTTATTATATGATTACCAATGTACCGGAAAAATTTGGTAAGGTAGATAAAAAAAGATTCGGTGGTCCTTCTGTCCTTTTGAAAAAAGGACAAGGGATTTACAGCACCACCATGTTCTATCTGAAAAATAAATTAAGTGATGTGGATGCAGCAGCTCGTGGTATGCTCGGACCCATCAAATCAGACGAACAATGGAATTTTTTCAGGTATGCCAATGAGAGTGGCTATGGTATCAATACCATTGTTAAAGAAGGTAACAGAAAAGGTAAAGTGGTTATTTTTTCACGATCTGTCATTGGTGACCAGTCAAGCGGCAATTATTGGGACAAGGGCACCGCCGTAAAACTGGATAAAGCAACGGGTGAATTTACCGCCTCCTTTAAATCCTTCAGACATACTCCCCCCGAAACCAAATTTGATGTGTATGTGAACAGTGCAAAAATTGGTAATTATAAGATTGAGAAAAACGGGTATTGGCTCACCAAAGGGTTTCGATATATGAACCCCCTATGGATTGTTATCGGTGCCGTTCTGGTGGGAACCTATTTCTCCATGATTGGTGCGGCCGGTGGTATGCTCATGGCGGCTTTCCAGGTGTTGGTTGTTAACACCATGGGACCTGTTGGTATCAATGCAGCCAATGTTTTAAAGCCCTCCAATATTGCCTTGACCCTGTTTTCTCCCCTGGGATCTTTCTGGCGATATGCCAAAATTGAAAAGCGGGTTGCATGGCCAGTGGGGCTTTCCTTTGGTGTGGGTATCTTTATCGGATCCATCTGGCTGGGTAAATATGTGTCTGCCATTTTGCCCATGAAAGCCTATAAAGAGTGGCTGGCCATATTGGTTGTTATCATGGGTATTAAAACCCTGATGGAAATGACACCTAAGGCCATGAATAAAAGAAAAAATATCAAGGCCATGACCCAGAAATTTAATAAAGAGGTTGCCGCAGCAAAGGCCGAAGGCCGATCCGCTCAAATGGGCAGTATTGAACCTGTAAAAACAGGTCTCATGGATTATCGGTTTAAGTTCTGGGGCGAAGAATTTAAAATCAACCCATTGCTTTTTGCAATCCTTGGTGTTTTCATTGGTATCGTATCAAGATCCTTTGGTATTGGCGGTGGTTTCCTTCTAGTTCCCGCCATGACAACCCTGGGTGCACTTCCCATGTATGTGGCAGTCCCCATATCCTTGGTGGGAACCTGCTTTTCCAGTATTGGTTCATTTATCGGATATCTAATGGCAGGATACCTGCCTGATATGACCCTGGCCATTGCCATTATCATCGGCGGGTTTGCAGGGGGAATGCTCGGCAGTCGTGCCCAGAAGATGTTCTCTGAAATGACCTTAAAGATTATTCTTGCTGTTACATTATTCTTTCTGTTTTTCAGATTTTTCAAAATTGAAATCTGGATTTAGATTAAATTCAGTATAAGATCAAACTTGAAACCCGTGTGCTGAATCTCTATAATGGCAGAATTAGCCACGGGTTTTATATTAAGGACAAATTTTATGAACGATGTTATGGACAGGATATGGGGATTTATTGAAGCATTTTTAAACAATGCCGTGGTGTTTCTGGATACCACCCTGGCTCCCCTTGAAATCCTGGGTCCTGGAGTTGTGATATTTGTTCTTGCCTTTCTTGTCGTTATTTTTACAAGAATTATTGCACGATTTTATGTGACCCAAAGATCTGTTACACTGGAAAAGGAATTTAGACATTGGCAGGGTATCCGTGAAGAGGCCATGAAACATCCTGACAGGGAAAAAGGCAAGGCCCTGGCAAAAAATGTTGACCAGGCCGAATTAAACAAGGCCTATTATGATTATTTTTTTGAAGGGATGTTAAAACATTTTATTGTCAACGTACTTCCCATCCTGTTGATGGTTTCCTATGTGACAACAGTGTATACGCCCCAAACCCTTTTACAACGGTTTGGAGAACGCTGTATATTTTCATTCTCTTTAGGATCTTCTTCCCAGGTGAATGTCAGTTCCATGCTCTGGCTTGTCATTTGTTTTGTTTTGTCATTTATACTTTTTGCAGTATTAAAAATGGTCTTTAAAAAACGA
>CAYWNB010000112.1:0-9596 GCA_964459195.1 uncultured Desulfobacula sp. | reverse complement strand
CTCGCCTTTCTGTAGGAACATTGCTAAAAAAATCTCTGGTCTGTTCCATCATGCTGGCCAGGGTCTTGCTGGCCTGGGTCTGGGTTTCCAAAAATTTTTCATGGGCCTGGGCAGTTTGTGACTGAAGTTGCTGCATGGCCTCAAGTCCCTTTTGAACCAGGTGTATGGCTTCTGAAGAAGGGGTTGTGGGAGCGGTTGACTGATTTTCTTTTAAAGCGCTGGGTGATCGCATATCTGATCCTTTTAAGCCAGGTCTGTATGATTTGGGTCTGTCTGGTTCAGACTTGCCTGATTCAGGTCTGTCGGGTTCAGGCCGGGTCTGTTCTGCCATTGGAGGCTCATTTGTTTTTTTGGGTGTCTTCGGGGGAAGTGGATTCGGTTTATTTACAGGTTTGGGATTTGCCCCGGAGAGCATTACTCTCATCTTTTTGGCCACGGGTTTTTCCACTCTTTCTTCCCATTGGTTCAGGTCAACCAAAAAACCCTTGGCCGCAATGGTACAAAGGACCTGTGCAAGATCTTCCAGTCCTGATCGTTTACCGCCCGAGGCATCCAGGGAAAGGGCAGTGATTTCTTTCCCCTTTAATATGGACTTTGCAAGTCCTGTCAGGACGGCTTTGGGGCCTACTTCAATAAATGTGGAAACCCCATTTTTGCTCATTTGTTCTATATTGTCGATAAAATTGACCGGGTGCATGAGGTGGTTGCCAAGGATATCCTTGACCTGGTCTGATTCATGGGGATATGCAGATCCTGTTGTATTGGACAACACATCAATTTGGGTGGGATTTATTTGTTTGTCGACTATATAACGTTTAAAAGGGGTGGCTGCTTTTTCAACCAATTTGCTATGGAATGCAGCTGCCACAGGAAGCTTGATGGCCCTCATCTTTTTTTGTTTACAAAGGCTTTTGGCCCTGTCGATTTCCCGGGTACTGCCGGAAAGCACTCCCTGGGTGTGGCTGTTTTTGTTGGCAAGGACAAGGTCAAGGGATTCATCTGTAATCAGCGCTTCAATATCCTTGATAGGGGCTTGAACGGCCAGCATGCTGCCGGAATCCGTGGCCTTTTCCCCAGCTGCTGCCATGTATTTTCCCCTTGCTGCGGCAAGTGTTAAAAAACTCTTGTTGTCTATCCATCCGGCAGCATAAAGGGCGGATAATTCTCCGAAACTGTGGCCGCAGGTCATGGCGGGTTCGACCTTGAATCGTTTTAGTATCTGTGCCATACCAAGGGAAATTGCCCCAAGGGCCGGCTGGGCAATATTAGTTTGCCTCAAGGCGTCTTCGGACACTGTTTTTGTCTCTAAATGGTTGGGAGGGGAAAAAATATAGTCCACCAGCGCCTTGTCCTGTGTGTTGTTATCCTCTTGAAAACAGGACTGGGCAAGGGAAATAGCTTCCATGGCTTCGGGAAATACAGACGTCAGGGTTTTGCCCATCTGTGTATATTGGCTGCCCTGGCCGGGGAATAAGAACCCTAATTTTCCGACTGGTTTCCCCTGGGCAAAAAATACAGGTCCAGCAGAAACTGCTTCCTGGGTAATGGTAAGAAGGGCTTTTTCAATCAACTCAAAGAGGTCATCTGTTTTGTTCAAGACAATCAGAAGCCTGAATTCGTCATCACAGGAAAATTTTTGTCTGGATTCAAAGGCCTGCCAGGCAATTGCCAGATTCTTTTCTCCTGAATCCGAACCGGCATAGGCCTTGAGCTGTTTTTTGAGGCCATTGACCTTGAGCACGAGATCCTTTTGGGTGTTGGAAGAAAAGGCAAGGATCTGGACGGATCCGTCCCAGGAGACATGGGATTTTACCGGATCATATTCTTCCAAAACTGCATGGAAATTACTGCCGCCAAAACCAAAGGCACTTATACCGGATCGTCTTGGGTGACTGCCGTCTGCCTTGGCCATCCAGGGCTTGGCGAGGCAATTCAGATAAAAGGCAGAATTGTTGATATCCAGTTCCGGGTCTGGGGTGTCGGCTTTTAATGTGGGGGGGATCACTTTATTATACAAGGCCAGGGCTGTTTTAATGATACCGGCAGCACCTGCTGCGGCCTTTGTGTGTCCGATCATGGATTTGACCGACCCAATCGCTGTCTTGTTCTTGGTCGCTGTCTTATCCTTGGTCGTTGTCTTTTTTTGGGTCGCTGCTTTGTCGTTGGCAGCGGTTGAATCGGGATGATCAAAAAATGCCTTTAATGCCGTGAATTCCACCTTATCCCCCACCCGGGTGCCGGTACCGTGGGCTTCAATTAATTCCACGGTAGAAGGATGAATGTCGGCAAGATCATAGGCTTGTTTTAATGCCAGTATTTGTCCCTTCGCTTCGGGGGCATAAATGGCGGAGGTTTTCCCGTCACTGGAGGTCCCCATGCCCTTGATCAGGGCATAAATTCTGTTTTTGTCTCGTTTTGCATCTTCAAGCCGTTTGAGAACCAGCATGCCGATGCCTTCACCCAATACCGTGCCATCGGCATCCTTTGAAAAGGGTTTGATATCACTGCTATGGGACAGAACCCCTGTTTTTGAAAAACACATGTGCATGAAAATATCATTCAGAGTGTCCACCCCGCCGGTGATGGACATGTCGCATCTGTGGGATGACAATTCCATGACAGCCGTATGAATGGCGGAAAGGGAACTGGCACAGGCTGAATCACTGACCGTATTGGTGCCGAACAGGTTCAGTCGATTGGCAATTCTGCCGGCCACAACATTGCCTAGGAGACCTGGGAAAGAGTTTTCCTGCCAGGGGACATAGGCGCTTTGAATCCGATGGATAATTTCTTCTTTTTTTTCAGGATCAATGCCCGAGTCTTCCAGGGCTTTTTTCCAGATGGGGTGGCCCAGTCTTGCTCCCAAGGGAATCACAAGTTCCTGGGTGCCGGTGACGCCTAGTATCACATTGACTATTTTTTCTTCAAGGTAGGGATGGTTGATGGGGTACCCCGCATCCTCAAGCGCCATTTTCGCGACTTCCAGCCCCAACAGCTGGGAAGTATCAGTTGCCGAAAGGTTATTGGGGGGAATGCCGTAGCTTAAGGGATCAAAGGCAATGCTGGGAATAAATCCGCCCCGATTGCAATAGACATGATCCTGGCTTGCGGGATCCTGGTCAAAATAATCCTTTATTTTCCAATGGGTATCCGGGATATCTTCAATGGCATCAATTCCATTAAATAGAAGATGCCAGTATTCCTTTAGATTGCTGGATTTTGGGAAAATGCAACCCATTCCAATGATGGCAATGGCGTCTTTATTTGAAAATGTATCCGATTTGTCAGTCTTATCCATGAATATAATCTATCAATAGTTAGGGTGAAAATTAATGAGTAATATACTATTTGAAAAGGGGTAAATCATCCATTGACAAGGCTTTTGACAAAAGTTTTACAATCAGGAACGCATGGAAATAAGGGAAAGCAGCTCTTGTTTTGGTAAGGGTTTAAAGGTGGTAAGTTCCAGGGGCAGGTCAATCCCCTGGGCTCTGAGAAAAGATGCCCGTGTGCACAGGCAGGCCCCAAATAAGAGGTTTAATGCCACTTCAGCGGTTTTCCTGTTCCCATGGCTCTCAAGGAAACTTCCTTTGACCCATTGATTAAAGGCGCCAATGGAGGGGCCGCACCAGATCTGATAATCCATTTTCCTTTGGGGAATACCATTGATAGCCCACCTTGAGGACTGGCCCAGGTAGGATCTAAAGACCAGGGCCATTTTATATTTGGGGTCTGTTTGCGCCTTTTGGATTTCCTTGGGGTTGCCCTGGCTTTCAAAAAACTGCCGGGTAGACTGCCAGGCCTGTTCAAATCCGGTCAGGAGGAATTTTTTTTCAACTTCTTGCCGGGAGCGTTCATTGATCTCTTCAAAACAGCCATGGGTTTTGTAAAGCTGGTAGAGTTTTTCTGCCCGGACTGGAAACAGGGTCCCTCGTTTTAATACCTGCACCCTAGCACCAATTTCAAACATATCTGCTGCCGGTGCCATTGCCACATCTGCCTGTTCTGCCTGGCAGAGCAGTTTTTTGACATCTTCGCAAACATTAGCCTCCACGCAGGATTGGTTAATGGAGCCGGTCAAAATATAGGCGGCCCCCATGCCGAATGCGGCGGCTGCCGATTCCGGCGTGGCGATACCACCGGCCATTCCCACGCACAAGGGTGTCGTATAGTGATAGATCTCCATGAATTGGTTTTTCAATCCAATCATGGTGGGCAAAAGGGTAAGCGCTGGCCTGTTATCGGTGTGGCCGCCTGAATCCGCTTCTGCGGTTAAATCCTGGGCCATGGGGATCTCTTGGGACAGCTCGGCCTCTTCCCTTGTGATCAGACCCGAGGATAGCAATTGATTGACCAGCTTTTCAGGCGGCGGGGCAAAAAACTGTCGGGCAATTTCAATTCTGGATACTTTGGCAATAATACGGTTGGGGGTTATGATCACTTGGGTTTTATCCCGAAAAATTCCTTTGACCCGATAGTAAACAAGGGGAAGGGTCATCCGCATGAATGCTGCCGCGCTGATTAAACGGATCTGATGTTTCAGGTAGAGTTTTACCGTTGCCATTTCATGGTCCGGATCCCCTAAGCTGTGGATCAGGTTGAAACCAAAGGGTTTTTCTTTGAGGCTGTGTTTTAGGTCAATGATATTTTCTTCTATTTTTTCCAAGGAAAGGCCGCCGGCGCCTAGGAAGCCCATCATGCCGTTTTCTGCCATGGTTTTAACCATTTGGGCCGAAGAAATTCCATTTGCCATGGCCCCTGCTATATAGGGATAGGTCAGGCCATGTCTTTGTTTAAAGGCTTTATCCCCAAGACTTTCCAGGCTAATGGCCGGTAAAAAAGCAATCTTACCCGGAGAGGAGATGTTATTCTCCGGTGAAGACAACAGGGCCTCTTCCTTGGTTGAAAAAGAGAGCTGCCCTTTGGTTTCTGTTACATAGGCAGGTTTTGATATCTGCAGTATTTTGTTTTTCAAAGCAATTGCATTATCCATAGGGGGGGGGTATCATAAACCTTAAGGGTTTTGGGTTAAGGGGTATCAGGCATCGTTCCCGCCAAATGGTTGGGTCAATGGCTGAAACAAGGATACCTTTTAGCATACAAGCGGGTCAATAATCAATGGTTGCTTTGGTGCTTTTTGGGGTAAATACCCAGTTTTACAGGGGTTTTTGAAAGTTTATGAACATCAGCCTGTGGGTGCGTCGTTCAGCGTTCTAATTGCTATTCTTCCAATTGTATTTTTTTTTGGTTGTTGTTTTTTGGAGCGTTTAATTTCTCGGGTGAAATTTTTGGTGCATCTTTATCAGGTATTCCCTTGAAATATGGGTATAAATCTGGGTGGTGGAAATATCTGAGTGCCCCAGCATGGTCTGGACGGACCTCAGGTCTGCACCGCCTTCCAGCAGATGAGTGGCAAAGGAGTGACGAAGGGTATGGGGGGTGACATTTTTGGAAATACCGGCCAGAAGCGCATTTTTTTTAATGATTTTCCAAAATGCCTGGCGTGTCATGGGACGTCCAGCCCTGGCAATAAAGAGGTATTGGCTTGGGATGTTTTTTAGAACCAGGGGACGAGTGTCAATCCATTCCCGGGTGATGGATTTTGCTTTGCTGCCAATGGGAATAATTCTTTCCTTGGACCCTTTTCCCATGACCCGTACGAGACCTGCATCAAGGTTTACATCCTGGAGTTTAAGAAAAATCAATTCAGACACTCTGAGGCCTGCGCCGTACATGATTTCCATCATGGCAAGGTTCCGAACTCCCTTGGGTGTGCTCACGTCCCCGATTGCCAACAGTGTTTCAACTTCTGCAATGGACATGATTTTAGGAAGTGCCTGGCCAATTTTCGGGATATCCACCTCTTTTACCGGATTGATATTCAGGTGCTTTTCACTGATAAGATATTTATAAAATCCCCGGATGGTTATCAGGTGTCTGGCCCTGGATTTTGAAGACAGACCTTTTTTGGCCAAATGGATGAGCCATGCCAGGATGACAGTGGTATCTGCCTGGGCCATGTCAATAATGTGATTTTTTTCAAGAAAATCACCATAGCCTGCCAGATCGGTTGAATAGGATTCAATGCTGTTGTGGGACAACCCTTTTTCAATTATCAGAAAATCGATATATTGTTCGATCAAATCATCCAGGTGATTTGCAATGCTCATAAGCATATTTCAGATATGCATCTGAAACCAATGGTGTTGGAGGAAAATGCGGTTTTAAACAATGCCCTGGAACTGACGGTTACAGTGGGGATCCGCCTGCCGATCCAGGCGGCATCGGCAAGGGCATCATCTGAATTATAGAACGCTCGAATGGCTAAAAGCGTTTTTTGTTTTATTGAACCAGGTCGGTATTTCAGGTTTTCAATTGCCTGTTCAATGCCTTTAAGTGAGATGGCAATATTGGCCAAGGGGTGAGGTCTCCTTTTACAAAGGTTAATTTCATTGGGCATTATGGTATATCTATCTGATTATTTCAACCGGAGAGGACAAAATCTTGGATAGATATTCTTGGCTGTCAAGAGTGTAAATATGCTGTAAATGGCGGTTTATAAAACTATGGGATTGATATTTTTTAAAATTGTGCGTAAATATATGGTTATGGGCAATGTACTGACAATTTCAGGACAGAAGGGCGGATCCGGTAAAAGCGTGACAGCGCTGAACCTTGCGGTCTCCCTTGCATTATACAAAAAAAAAATACTCCTTGTGGACTGTGATCCCCAGGGCTCTGTCACTCAATGGTCCGGTATTAAAGCGCTGGGGTATCCATTTGATTTGTCTTCTGTCTTAAGTGGCAAGGCGACGATTATTGAAGCTATTGTGAATACCCAATTTAATCGTCTGGATATATTACCCGCTGGATTTAATCTTTTTCCGGTTGCATCAAAATTGGGTAGAACGGTTGCAAACGAAAAAATTTTACGCCTTTTTCTGGAAGATATTGAGGCTGATTACGATTATATCATCGTTGATGCCCCTTCTTCCTATGGGTTTTTAAGTGTTGCAGCCCTTACTGCTGCCGACTGGCTGATCATTACCATGTGCCCCCGGTACAATGGCTTTGAAGACTTTCGTTGTCTGCTTCAATTGATAAAATATATTCGGGATACCCATGAAACGCCTTTGAAAATTGTAAATATCTTGTTCAATCGGTGTAGATCAAATACGCAAATTAATCAATTTTTAGCAGATCAAAGCCTGTCAGAAATAAAAGACTTAGTATCTCACACCTTTATTCCAGAAGACGAAACCGTTAAACGATCCATTGAAAAAAAAATACCCCTTGCACTTTACGATGTAAAAAGTCCAGCATCATCGGCATACTTGAGTTTTGCAAAGGAAATGGTATTGGTATTTAAACAAAATTGAGGTGATCTGTGAAGCTTACAAATCCAGAGACAATTCAAGAGAGTGAAAAAGAATTTATTGATACAATAAACGCAGAACTTGATTGGAACACCATAGAAAAATTATTGCTGGAAAAACACCAGTTTGCAATTCAGGATGAAGTTGATTTCAAGGAGGGCAATTTGATTGTTCATAACAATCAAATTGTTTATAAGTTTAATTTTGAAATTAAAGTTCCCCTGTCGGTGATTTTTAACAGACAGGGAGAATGCCTTAAAATTTCAACCGTGAGGGATGATGGGGATGGCGAGGATGAGGACACGCTTTCCTCTGATAAAAATGATGAACCCCATGTGACAGAAGATGCACCGACAAAGACGCTCAACAGCGATAAAGTAGGACAAATGGCATCTGATATTGCAGATATGATTTCCGAGATTAATCGGGGAGATGAATAATGGAGAAAGATTTTAAATCGGGTAAGGAAATCACTCCTTCTTTTGTTAACAAGTAATTGCCGGTTGTCAACATTGATGAAGACCCGAAAAAAAGGTCAGAGAAAGCAGCAAAAAAAGTTGCAGAGCAGCTTAAAGAACTGGAAGAAAAAATAACGGTAAAGGGCAAACTGCTCCTATACCCAGAATAACCTATTGGACCCTAAACAGAACATGGCCTTTGCAGCGGCCGGTCTTTAACCGAAAAAGAAAAGAAGGGTTGTGAGAAGAAAGAGGCGCTAATGAAGATATCGTTTTTGGATGAACGGCTTGAAAGTATCTATTCAAAAGTCAAACAAGGCTCCCGTCTTTCAAAGGAAGATGGGATGTGTATTTATGAGACCCCCGATCTTATAGGGCTTGGTCATATTGCCAATCATGTTCGTTGTAACCTGCATGGGAACAAGGCTTTTTATGTCTATAACCAGCATTTGAATTATACCAATATCTGCAAGAATCGATGCAGGTTTTGTGCCTATGCCAAGGACGATGGGGAAAAAGGTTCCTATGTCTGGTCCATGGCAGAGATCGAAAAACGACTCATGGAACGGATTGATGAGCCTGTGGCGGAGTTGCACATTGTGGGCGGTCTCAATGAAAACCTAAACTTTGATTATTTTATTGATCTTTTGAAAACCGTCAAAAGGATACGGCCAAAGGCCAGTATCAAAGCATTTACCTGTGTGGAAATCGATTATTTGTCCAATTTATCCGGCCTTTCCTTGGAAGAAACTGTCCGGCAGCTCAAGGCGGCAGGGCTTGACATGATGCCCGGTGGCGGAGCAGAGGTCTTGAATACAAGGGTCCATGACGCACTTTTCCCCAAAAAAATCGGTCATGACCGCTGGTTTGAAATTGTCAGAACCGTTCACAAAGCCGGGATAAAGACCAATGCCACCATGCTCTATGGCCATATTGAAACCCTGGAGGAACGGGTGGACCATCTTATCTCTTTGCGGGAACTCCAGGATGAAACCCATGGGTTCTCAGCCTTTATTCCCTTGGCTTTTCATTCCCAGAATACACAGCTTTCCCATCTTCCCCCGACAACTGCCATGGATGATTTGAAGAATGTGGCTGCTGCCCGTTTGATGCTGGACAATTTTTCCCACATTAAGGCCTATTGGGTCATGATTGGAGAATCCCTTGCCCAGGTGGCCTTAAATTTTGGGGCCGATGATCTGGACGGGACCATCATTGAGGAACGGATCACCCACACGGCAGGGGCCAAATCCGCCAAGGGCCTGACCCAGGATCAAATGGAAGGGATGATTCGTTCTGCCGGGTTTGAACCGGTCCAGAGAGATTCTTTTTATAATCCTGTTTTAAACTGAGTTGAATAGAAAAAAATGGTATGCATATGAGCCACATCGATACGATCATTAAGAAAATAGAAGAAAATCAAAGAATTGACAGCATAGAGGCACTGGATCTTTACCGAAATGCCGACCTTTTGACCCTTGGTAGTCTTGCCAACCAAAAACGGTTTTTGTTTCACCCGGAAAAGGTTGTCACCTATGTGGTGGACCGGAATATCAACTATACCAATATCTGTGTGTCCGGGTGTCGGTTTTGCGCCTTTTATCAACCCGTTGAAAAAGGATATATTCTCTCAAAACAGGAATTGGCCGAGAAAATTCAGGAAACCATAGATCTCGGGGGCACCCAGATCCTTCTTCAGGGCGGGATGCACCCGGATCTTGAAATAGATTTTTATGTGGACATGCTGACGTCCATCAAGGAA
>CAYWNB010000111.1:0-9725 GCA_964459195.1 uncultured Desulfobacula sp. | reverse complement strand
ATGTATGTGCGCAAGGAAGCAGTACTCTCATCTATGATCGAGGGCACTCAATCATAGTAACCCTGTTGTTGTGCTCTGAACGAGTCCTCAAGGAACCGATGTTGTATCTCAGCCTCTATTTCAAAACATACCGACAACGTTATTATGAACTTCTGAACGAAGTACGGCTGACCGGTGACTGGGAGGCTTGGCTCGATTTCTTTGCAGATGCCGTTATTCATACAGCAACAAAAGCCGTTGAAGCCGCTCAGCAACTGATGAAACTATCTGCTGAAGATGGGCTGCGCATTAACGGACTGAAGCGTATATCCGGTTCGGCCCATCTCGTTCATAAGGCAATGCTCGAGCGCCCAATGGCTTCACCGAATTGGGTCCAGGAGAAAACGCAACTTGCACCGGCTACCGTTAATGCCTGCCTGCGTGAACTTGAACAGCTTGGTATAGTAAAAGAAATAACCGGCCAGAAGCGTAATCGCCTTTATTCTTATGTAGAGTATATCCGGATCATGAGCGAAGGAACCGAATTACCCCGTTAAGCGCGGAGCACAAACAGCAGTGCCCACTGAAAAGCGTCGTTGGCTGAAAACAGGAGAACAGAAAGTTGAGTGAGATGTTAGACAATATTATCAAAGGGCTCGTGCTTCATTACCTGCATAAGGGAACAGTGCAGAGTGCTGTTGAACAAGGCCAAGAGGCCGGCCTCCCAATAGAGCTGCTTGAAAGCCTGCCCGGCATGATGTTCGAGATAACTTCGGCAGCAGGGGCGGTTTTCGATGGTGCTCGAACATTTGATGACGTAGTAGATGAGATCGTTAATCGTGTGTCTGCCACTGAGGATGAACAAAACGTTGCTAGAATGAATGTAGAGAAGCTCATGCACTTGTCACTTGATTTTATGAACAAACTTTCTACAGACGGGTTACAGACAGCCCGCTTCCGGAAAGGAACATTTTACACACCGGGCTAAAAATGACAGTAACAAGATCGCGTATAAATTTATACGTGCGCGCATAAAATTGCGGATATGACAACGATGGGAAACAATGGAACATATTTTTGAAATAATCCGCCAGACTCGGCGATGTCATCCGGAAATTCTGGATGCTGCGGAAAAAATGGATGGCCTTGATATTGCTGATTTTGAAGCGCTTTCTCGTGAGTTTATTGCCAATGGCGAAGATGCGGCATTGGGTATCTTGATGAATGTCTGTGCCGTT
Organism: uncultured Desulfobacula sp.; assembly: GCA_964459195.1. GTDB lineage: Bacteria > Desulfobacterota > Desulfobacteria > Desulfobacterales > Desulfobacteraceae > NBML01. The sequence continues at coordinate 8,508 of CAYWNB010000111.1, read as the reverse complement.
CGGCAGATCAAGCTGGACTCGGATCTTCTCGGCGATGTATTAAAGGTGATCGAGCCTGTTTCGGATTTTGGCTCACTATATCGATTTCAGGGGCCGAATGCAATTCCAGCGCTTCTTTCGGCGGCTGTGGATGAAGCCCTCTCGCACGAACGCCAGGTATATGCCGCATTTCTTGCCGCTGAAATGACCATTGTCCACGGTTCTGATCGGCAACCGGTGAAGCGGGTGGTTAAGATCCTAGAGCAAACATCTGTCTACTCAACCCCAATTGCTATGATGATCGCTACAACGCTTAATTTGCTCGGAGATCCGAAACCCGTCACAAAGGGATTTTTTACCCAAACCGATATTTTGGATCTGTTGCCTGATGAACCACCGCCTGTGGTCATCGGCAGCGGGCAGACTGTTCGCAGGCCGGTTCCTAAAACCGGCCGTAATGCTCCTTGTCATTGTGGAAGCGGGAAGAAATACAAGAAGTGCTGCATGGAATCGGATCAGCAACTAATCCGGGATGCCTCCTCCTATGAAGGATTGACCCGGACACAAATACGCGACTCACCCAATCTCGTAGACGACGCTGGGATGATTGAGCAAATGCGTGCCTACGAGCTTAAAAATTTGGATCCCGCCCGATTGAATCCAACCCAGTTGCTGGCCTCATACCGGCGTTGCGATTCGTTCGGTTTGAGGACCCAGGCGTTTGACATGCTCAAAGAACTCCACACACGACCGGACAATAACGATTTCGATACCGGCCATTTCATTGATTTGATACTCTCCACCCTGGATGCCGATGATATAGATCTGGCACAAAAAATATATGACTACCATCCACCACCTGAGTGGTGGCCGGAAAACCGCAGCATAGAAACTCAATTCAAATTGCTGCGGCAACGGCCATTGCTGGATGACATGGATGATCAATTACGCAGTGAGTTGATACACACGGATTTGCCAATGGAATCACTTCTGCTCCGACTGAGCTATGGTTTTGAAAAATCATTTCCTGGGTTGAGTATCGCCTTTGCCAGGGCCTACATTGCAGGTAATCCTGATAATTCCTTTGAGAATGAAGTACTGATAAGCGTTATTCGCCGGGCACGAGCTGAAATAGACCTGGAAGCCTGGGATGATCCCATCGAAGACTATTTGGAATGGTGTCTCCAACGGGATTTGGAGGAAGCCGAAGAAAAGAAGATGTCACAAGCACTACAGGCACTCAACGAAAAACTGACAACTGCAAAGGACAGCATCCGCAAAGGGCAACATGAGCTGCAAGATAAGGAGAATCAGCTCGATGAACTGGCTGCCAGACTCAAGCAGCAATCATCGCAGACGGTGCCAGCCGTACACAAAGGACATAAGGCCCAAAACCAACCCCATACCGAGGACAAAGAAACTATTGCCCACCTGCGGTGTCGTGTCACATCCCTGAAGACTGAAATTGGCGCACAGCAGGAAAAACGACAAGACCTGCGAAAGGAACTTCAGCAGGAACGGGAAAAATCGAGGAAACACAATTTTACATCAGCCGATAAGGTTTCGAATCAGGAATCCACTTCTTTACTCTCACCACCGCAAAAATCTAACAAATTCTTAACACCTGATTTTACCCCAGCCTTTGAGCGTTCATGTGAAGAAATCCCAATACCAATTCGAAATAAGGCGGTTAAGGCAGCCGCAGGTTTTGCCGTCAGTGATGAGCTCATCTGGCGAGAGACCAAACCCATTAAACGAATTGCCAACTGCTATCGGATTCGCATCAGCCGTAATTATCGTCTGCTGCTTCAGTGGAAGGCTGACAAGGCACTTACAATACTCGAATGCATACATAGGTCCGGTCTGGAAGCCTGGATACGCCGGCACACCAAATGATAAAGTATGCTCCTTGAATTTCTATGTGACAGATACTGGGAATCTTCCTCGGATACCTGGTTTTGGGGGATAACCATCCATGCTGAACCTGAAAATATTATCTTGTTTAATGACTATTCTAATCAAAAGGAGTAATTATCGTTATGCGCATTTACCATGGAAAAGTTTTATCTTTAGATAAAAACAACACCGTTTATAATTATCTTGTTGAGGAGAAAGGGCGTATTGTCTATTTGGGAAATTCTCTACCCATAGAATATGCAAATCATAAGTCACCATTGGAATTAGGGAATCGTGTTTTACTGCCCTCTTTTGGGGATGGACACATGCATTTCTCAAATTGGGCACTGATTGCGGTTTCTTATTTTGATGTGAGAGACGCAAGAGATATTCGAGAAATCCAGGAAATTATCCAAAAATACATGACCCAGAATAAAAAATTAAAAGCAATTATTGCCTTTGGGGTTTCTAAACACAGTGTTAAAGAAAAACGTCTGATTGAAAGACAGGAACTGGATGAAGTCTGTCCTGATATGCCATTGATAATTATCTGCTATGATGGACACTCAGCAGTTTTTAATACAAAAATGCAGGAAAAGTTTCCTGACAAAGTTAAAAATTTGAGAGGTTTTATAGAAGACAAAGGCCATTTGTTTAATGAAGCATATCTGGCAGGGACGGACTATGCCACATCATTGGTTCCCTCTTTGGATCTTGTAAAAAGTATAGTTAAAAGTTTTGACCTGTTGGCAGAAAAAGGGATTGGATTAATTCATGCAACAGAAGGGATCGGGTTTCCCAAAGATCTTGATATTACGCTGGTGAGTTTGATTGCCAGAGCCAGGGCAAAAAAAAATCAATTCCAAACACGATTATTTTTTCAAACCATGGAAGTGGACAAGGTAATAAAACGCAAATTGCCCCGCATTGGCGGATGTTTTGCTACAGCTCTTGATGGGTGCTTTGGTGCATGTGATGCTGCATTAAATGAGCCTTATCATAACGACCCTGATAATACAGGTATTTTTTTCCAAAGTGAAGAAGAAGTGATCGAATTTGCAAAAAAGGCAAATCGTGCTGGTTTGCAGATTGAAATGCATGCCATTGGTGATGCCGCTGTTTCCCGTGCAGTAAAAGCAATTGAAACAGCACTTCTGGACTATCCTCGCAAAAATCATCGACATACGATTATTCATGCGTGTCTGATTCTTCCGGATGATTTAAAAAAAATTGCCGAATTAGGAATTGGAATAACGGTTCAGCCAGGATTTCTTATAAGCCCCTTAGAACCTGCAGAGTATTTAAATGAAATCCTTGGCCCACGTCTCAAAAAAAGTTCTCCTTTGCAATCTATTTTGAATGCTGGAATACATCTTAGCGGCGGATCTGATGCACCCGTAACCCATCCTGATCCAATCGAAGGAATCTATGGGGCATGTAATCATCCTTATGATCCGGATCAATCTGTTTCGATTATGGATGCTTTAAAAATGTATACATACGAAGTGGCCTGGACCTCTTTTGATGAAAAAGAACGCGGGAGCTTGGAAATAGGGAAACTTGCGGATATGATAATTTTAAACCAGAATCCCTTAAAACTGGAGCCGAAAAAGCTTCGTTCCTTAAAGGTGGAAAAATTATTTTTAAACGGAAAAGAATATGAACCCGGCATGGGACTCATGGGAATGTTGTGGAATAGTTTTTCAGGAAGAAAGGAAAGAATTTAATCTCAACAAGAAATTGCTGTTTAGGCTGGGGGTCTTGCCTTTATTTTCAGAACGATTTAATGCAGGTGTTGTGTCAGCCATGCAGAAAAAAAAGATTTTTGGGGTTGTCTGCTATCACCGGGAAAAAACATATACGATTCTCAAAATATCAAAATTTTGCAGCATCTTCTTCAGCTTCAATGTTAAGAGATAAAAAAGCCAGTTTAACTGGCTGCAAAAAGGCGGTACCCGACGGAATCAGAGCCAGATCAAACTGGGTTCTGTTTCCACTGAAATATTCGTTGATCTGGTCCATGGATATTCTATTTAGTGGAATTTGGTATGAATTTGTGCTTTACTGACCAGCACTTGCCTGACCAATAATAAAGATAAAAATTTGTTTTCCAGGAAGGGTGTCGTTGAAGAAAAAAAGAAGGATGTAACAAGGAGGAGGGTGTGGCACAAAATAAAAAAAAGGTTCTGTCGTTGTCAGGTCGCTTCACTATTTGTTTTTTGGCGGTCTGCATTTTATTGTCCATGGTCTTTTCCATTGTTTTTTTCATCACGGGCCGTAACCATATGATATCCAATCTTCAATCCAGAATTTTGGATATTGTTTCTGTCAGCCGTTATATTGTGGACGACAATTCCCATACACGCCTGCTCGATTCAAAAAAGCCGGACATGGCACTATATCGTAAAATTCAAAAAAACCTTCAGCATATTCGCGATGAGATAGACGATGTTTATTATGTGTACACCATGACGGGTAATGACAAGGGGGAAATTGTTTTTCTGGTGGATGCCGACGTGAATCCCCTAACAGCCGCAAAAATGGGTCAGGTGTATGAGTCACCCGGCCCTGTACTTAAAAAATATTTTTACAAGATGTCAGGGCCCAGCGTAGAAAAAAAGATATATACCGATCAATGGGGTGATTGGATGTCAGGATATGTCCCATTAAAGGGCGGCAAATATTCCATTATCCTTGGTATGGATATTTCTGCTGAAACCATTGCCCAATACACTGACAAACTGTTGATCCAGTCGTTTTTAATTTTTCTTATCTCTCTGCCGTTTATTCTTCTTTTGGGCTTTTTTATCGGCAAGACCCTTGCAAATCCCATCATTTTGATGACCCGGGCCGCTGAAAAGATAGGGAGAGGTGATTTTGAACAACGGGTTCGGATTAAACGAAAAGATGAGCTGGGCGATCTTACCAACTCCCTTAATAAAATGGCCCAGCATCTTCAGGACAATCATGAAAAAATGGAAGCCCTGATCACAAAATACAGAGGGATTTTTGACAACGCCCTGGAAGGTATTTTTCAATCCAGTCCTGACGGCAGACTCATCACCGTCAATAAATCCCTGGTTACCATGGCAGGCTATGACTCGGAACGGGATATGATTGAAACAATACAGAATCTGGGATCAGACTTATATGCAGTTAAGGAGGATAGAAAACGATTTATAGCGCTGATGGAGACAAACAAACAGGTGACCCGATTTCGCTTCCAGGTTCGCCGAAAGGACAACACCTTTTTTTGGGCGGAAATGAACACCCACTATCTTTCAGGTGAAAACCTTTTCGAAGGAATGATCGTTGACATATCAGAACGTATAGAAGCCGAAAAAGCGGAGAAAGACCGCCTGGAAGCCCAGGCTTCATCCATGGCAAAAAGTGAATTTCTGGCCAATATGAGCCATGAGATAAGAACCCCACTGAATGCGGTCATCGGTTTGGGAGATCTTCTCGGAAGAACAGAGTTGTCGGAGAAACAAACACAGTATTTGTGCAAGATGAAATCCTCCTCCCAGGCGCTTCTTGCCCTTATCAATGATATCCTTGATTTTTCAAAAATAGAAGCCGGTCACCTTGAACTGGAAGAGATTCCCTTTTCCCTTTACGCGGTGATAGAAAACCTTACTGAAATGTTCAGCCACAAGGCAAGTGAGAAAGATATCGAGCTTCTTGTTGCAATAGAAAAGGGAATACCCAACGCCTTGATCGGCGATCCGGCACGCCTGGGTCAAATCCTTATTAATCTTACGGGTAATGCCCTGAAATTTACTTCAAAAGGTGAGATCGTCATCAAAATCGGCCTTGGGTCCACGAAAAAAGATGACTCTCCTGTTTTAGATTTTTCTGTCAAGGATACGGGAACGGGAATTGAACCCTCCCGAGTGGACCATATTTTTGATTCTTTTACCCAGGAAGACGAATCCGTTACACGCCGATATGGGGGAACAGGACTCGGCCTTACCATCACAAAACAATTGGTGGAAATAATGGGCGGAACCATATCGGTTGAAAGCCAACTGGGTTTTGGCAGTACATTTTCGTTTAGGGTTTGCTTTAAATCCCAGCCAATGGAAAGCCAGCTGACCATCCTTCCACCGAAGGATATCCAGGGATTAAAGGTGCTCGTGGTGGATGATAATCAAACTGCACGGCAGATTATCAGTGAAATAATTGAATCCTTTGGCATGACTGTGGAAACGGCTGATTCAGGGGAGCAGGCCCTTTTTCTTCTGGAAACGACAAACCAAACCTATGATCTTATTATCCTTGACTGGAAAATGCCCGGCCTGAACGGAATAGAAACGGCAAAAAGGATCAAAAGAGATATAAATATTGATCAGCTGCCCATCATTTGCATGGTCTCATCCTATGGAAGAGAGGATCTTATTCATGAAACAGATCGATCTTTTCTGGATGCGTTCCTTCACAAACCCATCAATCCGTCTCTTTTATTTGACTCCATAATGGAGATATATGGTCGGAATCTCCCGGCGAAAGGATTTTTGGAGAGAAACCCTTTTGTCAATACCAACCTCAGCACTGTTATCCCCCAGATGAACGGAACCATCCTGCTGGTGGAGGATAATGAAATAAATCGGGAAATTGCCCAGGAGTGGCTCACCCAGGCAGGATTAGTCGTCCATTGTGCTAAAAATGGGAGTGAGGCCATTGATCGCCTGGAGCAAGACCCCTTTGACCTTGTGTTGATGGATATTCAGATGCCTTTAATGGATGGTCTTGAGGCGACCCGCATCCTTCGGTCCCAGGGAAAATTTGACGCCCTCCCCATCATTGCCATGACCGCCCATGCATTAAAGGGAGACAGGGATAAAGGGATAAACGCCGGAATGAACGATTATATTACCAAACCCATTGACCCGGCCTTTCTTTTCAAAACACTTGCCACATACCTTAAACCACTTCCAATGACCGTCTCCAAAAAGACCGGCTCACCCAAAGAAGAATCGGATTTCCCCGTTACCGATATTGACGGTATCGATCTTGGTGTAGGTCTTTTTAGATCCAATCAGAATGCCCGGCTCTATGAAAAACTGCTTAACAGTTTTTATAAAGATTTCTCCGATGTCCTTGAGACGGTTGAAACCCTGAGGGCAGACAATAAATTTGATGACCTCAAAAGGTATTTTCATTCCATAAAAGGGGTGGCCGCAAACCTTGGCATCCAGGGTCTGTCCGATAGAGCAGCGGTTTTGGAATCCTTAACCGATTATTCAGATAAAGAGTATCAGGCATTTGCCCGGGAAACCCAAAAAGTGATGGCAGGGCTTGCTGACTTTCTTGAAAATACCGATCAAGAGAGAATAACAGACCTATCTTTTCCGCCAGAGCTGCCAGAAAATCCGCTTATCCTTGATGCTAAAGCATTTATCGGCATCTTAAAAAACGTTGAACAGGAACTATTTGATGATCTTAGTCTGGTGAATCACCATATCAATAAACATACCCACAGCTTTAAACATTATGTGGGAAGCCAAGCCTTTGAACGTTTAAAATCCTATCTGTCTGACTTTGCCCTTGACGAAGCAGAGAAACAGATTCAAATCATGATAGATGCTTTAACACCAGGAGATCATGCTTAATGCAAAACCAAAGAAAATCCTTGCCCAAAATCCTCATTGTGGATGATAACCGGCAGAATATCGAACTTTTAGTGAATCTATTTGAAAATCAATTCCGGGTGGTCCCTGCAATATCGGGAGAAAGAGCGCTTAAAATTGCAAAATCTGGTCATCCGCCGGATATTATTCTTTCAGACATTCTCATGCCGGAGATGGATGGTTACCAATTTTGTGCCGCCCTCAAAGATGACCCTGCCACCCGTCATATTCCCGTTCTTTTCGTAACGGCTGTCTCCGAGATAATGGATGCCACCAAAGGATTTGAGGCGGGTGCCGTGGATTATATCACCAAACCGTTTCATCCGCCCATGGTGTTGGCCCGGGTCAACTTTCACCTTGCCTACCAGAGAAAACAAAAGCTATTGGAAGAGTTCGCCTTTATTGATGCCCTTACCGAAATACCCAACAGAAGACGGTTTGATCAGGTTTTTGAAAATGAAGTACTCAGGGCCCGCCGTTCTTCCAAATCTATATCCCTTCTTTTTATGGATATCGATTTTTTCAAAAGATATAATGACACCTATGGGCATGGAAAGGGAGACAATACATTAAAACAGGTCGCCCTGATGATAGAGACCACCCTGAGAAGAGCAGGAGATTTTGTTGCCCGCTACGGCGGGGAAGAGTTCGTGGCGGTTTTACCCTATGCCGATGAAGCAGAGGCCTATAAGGTGGCCGATCAGATCAAACATGCCATTCAAACCCTTGAAATACCTCATAAAAACTCCGGAGTATCCACCTATATCACCTTAAGCTACGGCCTTATCAGCATTCAACCTGATGTGAAAATGAGTTTGGAATCAATCATAGAAGTTGCTGACAAGGCCCTTTACAAAGCCAAGGAAACAGGAAGAAATAAAATCTGCCGGGGAAAAATGGAAGAATAGGGCCTAACAGGAAATACCAGGAGCAAAGTTTTTAAATTATGACTACCATGCATTTGAATACACTAAAAGAAAATTTGGACGAAGAGAAGAAAAAA
>CAYWNB010000110.1:0-9749 GCA_964459195.1 uncultured Desulfobacula sp. | reverse complement strand
CCCATGGCCTGGCTTTCCGGGTTGTGGCACCATTGGCAGGACAGGGGACACCCCTGGAAAAACAGGGTGGTCCGGATCCCGGGTCCGTCGTGGATGGAATACCGCTGGATCTTAAAAATATAAGGTACAATATTTGCCATGGCATTTAGGCCCCGTTTAATCCCCGTTTAATACTTGTTCATTCCCGTATCAAGGAGCCCCAAAACCAAGGACTTACTCTTTCCAGTTTCGAAAAGCCGTTTCAGGGGAATCAATGATACCATAATGGGCTGTGAAGATATAGTCCACCCCGGGTAAAGCTGCCAATCGGGTTATGGATTTTCGCTGGCGCTGGGAATCCATATTGAACAGATCATTGAATTGTATGACTTCCCCATTTTTTATCCCCATGGTGTCCCCTGTAAACAAATGGGTTTCGTTCACCAGAAAAGACATTGAACCGGGTGTATGGCCAGGCGTTGAGATTCCTTTGATCTTCAGCCCTGAGATATGGAGTATCTGGTTATCTTCAACAAGTTCATGGGGGTGCGCCAATTGATTTTTCATGAATAAGAAACGGGATATTTGCCCGTTCACCATCGGTTCTTCCGCTTTGGGAAGGTAAATTTTTGCATTGGAAAAAAGGGTGCATGCCGCGACATGATCGGGGTCTGAATGGGTTAAAAATACGGCTGCTACGGTTTTGGGGTCTATTTTGAGCCTGGCAAGCTCCTGCCGGACCTGTTTTGCATCATTGCCGGCGTCAAAGGCAATATAGGTGTCATCATTTTTCATGAGAAACAAGTTCACATAGGAATCTTTTACCGCATACACGCCAGCAGCAATCTCCCGGGTTTCCACGGGCGACAATTTCCTGGATTCCATATAAAATTTTACCAGAATCACCCCTCCTAAAAACAGAACGGTGCCCAAAACCGCAGCAAATGAAATCAAAATTTTATTCATTTATTCTCCAAGAATCTGGATAACCCGTGGTCTTCCATCCACTCGCTTAGCCAGTCAGGTGTCATTACACTGCTTATTTTTCACGCTGTCTTCGCAGGGTAATGGATTCTCCGCCAATCCCCCAATTGTCCGTATCCACCTCTTCGATGACCACGACAGTTGTTGCCGGATTTTTCCCCAGCACATTGGCAAGAAGATCGGTTACCCCCTGGATAAGCGCTGCTTTCTGATCCGGTGAGGCCCCCTCCCTGGTAATTTTAATATTCACAAACGGCATGACTTCCCCTTTTTTCATTCATGTTAAAGTTGACAAACATCTGTTCCCCATCCTAGTCCATGGGACGGTTTTCCTCAACCCCATGGCAGGCCACAAAGCTCCCGTTGGCAAGTTTTACAAGCTTCGGCACTTCTCTTGCACAGCGCTCATCGGCATAAACACACCGACCGTGGAAAACGCAGCCGGTGGGAAGATGGACGGGTGTGGGCACCTCCCCCTTAAGCTTGATATGTTTTGCTCTTTTCTCCCCCAACTTGGGGATGGCGGAAAGCAGAGCCCGTGTGTAAGGATGCCGGGGCTCAGTAAAAAGATCATTGGCCGAGGCCAGTTCGCATAGGGTCCCCAGATAAAGAACCGCCACCCGGGTGCTGATATGCTGGACAACGGAAAGATCATGAGTAATAAACAGATAGGTCAGATCCCGCTTATCCATCAACTCCATGAGCAAATTTAAAATCTGGGCCTGGATGGACACATCCAGGGCAGATACCGGTTCATCGGCCACAATAAACTGGGGATCCAGGATAAGGCCCCTGGCAATGGAGATCCGCTGACGCTGGCCGCCTGAAAATTCATGGGGATACCGGGTGATCCAGGCAGGGTCCACCCCCACCTGTTCCATGACTTCGGCTGCCTTGTCCGTGGCTTCTGCCGCCGTCATTTTAGGGTTGTGGAACCGCAAGGGTTCCTCCAGGGTCTGGCGCACGGTTTTCCTGGGGTTCAAGGAGGCGTAAGGGTCCTGGAAGATCATCTGCATCTTCTTGCGAAAGGGAAGCCATTGGTTGTGGCTTAAATTATCAATCCGCTGGCCGTCGTAGAGAACCTGCCCGGAATTGGGGGGATACAATCCCATGATCACCCGGGCAAGTGTTGATTTACCGCACCCGCTCTCCCCGACCACGCTCAGGGTTTCCCCCTTGTTAACAAAGAGGGAAACATCATTCACAGCCTTAACAGTGGTCTTTTCAAATCTGGGCTTACCGCCTTTGAAGGTGAGTTGATCAAGGAGCCCGCCGGAAATATCAAAATGCTTCACCACATTATTGATGGAAACCAATGGTTTTTCCAGGTTCATTTTAAGATCTTGTTCCATGTTATTTCCCATAATATTTCATCGGTTATTTCATATGGCAGGCTGCCATAATGCCGTTTCGTTTTTCCTCAAGCACAGGAGTTTCCCGGGTACAGATGGGTTCGCAAAGTTCACACCGGGGATTGAATGCACACCCGGGGGGGATATTGCTCAGGGTTGGCATCATGCCGGGAATCTGCCGAAGTTCTTCTCCCGGTGCCGTGGATCCGGGGATAGACCCGATGAGGCCGATGGTATAGGGATGAACCGGGGTGTGGACCACCTGGTCGGTTAAGCCGAATTCAATGATCTTGCCCGCATACATGACGGCAATTTTCTCGGTCACCTGGGAGACCACTCCTAGATCATGGGTGATCAGGATCAACCCCATGTTTTCGGTCGCACAAAGCTGCTGCAAAAGATCCATTATCTCGGCCTGGATGGTCACATCCAGGGCAGTTGTGGGCTCATCAGCAATGATAATGGCCGGATCTGACAACAGGGATATGGCAATGATGATCCGCTGGCGCATGCCACCGGACAATTCATGGGGATATTGATCCAGACGTTCTTCGGGGGAAGGGATCTGAACCTTTTTTAATTTTTCCAGGGCAATTATCCTGGCAGCAGATTTTGAAATTTTTTGATGGGCCCTCAGGGTCTCGATCATCTGAAATCCGATGGTAAACACCGGGTTCAATGTCATCATGGGATCCTGGAAGATCATGGAAATCCGATTCCCCCGAATTTTACGCATCTGGGAATCACTATAATCGCTGATCTTTTTTCCCTCAAAATAGATGCTGCCCCTGGAAATAAACCCCGGTTTGCTGATGAGATTGATAATGGAAAAACCGGTCACCGACTTTCCCGCCCCGCTTTCCCCCACAATTCCCAGCCGCTCTCCCTTGTCCAGGGTAAAGCTGGCACCGTCTATGGCTGTTATATCGCCGGATCTTAGCGCAAACTTCACTTCAAGATCCCGCACTTCTAAAAGATGAGACATCGTAATTTTCTATCCTTTGTAAAGTTTCGGGTTAAGTACATCCCTGAGCCAGTCACCCAAAAGGTTTATCACCAGCACAAAGAGCACCAGCCAGAGTCCCGGAAAAACAGTGATCCACCAGGAACCGGAAAAGAAAAACTCTTGACCGGCCCGGATAAGGGATCCCAGAGAAGGTCTTGATACGGGCATGCCCAGTCCTAGGAAAGAAAGAGCCGCCTCGCTCATGACGGCATTGGCCACCTGGATAGTGGAGATGACCATCACCGATGTCAGGGAGTTGGGCAAAATATGACGAAACATGATGCTCCATTTGGGCAGGCCGATCACCCGGGCGGCTTCCACATATTCCTTGTTTTTCTCGCCGATAACCGAGGCCCTTATGGTCCGGGCAAACATGGGCCAATTTGAAAGCCCTATGATAATGGTCAGCAGGGGAACGGCCAGACGCTCAAAACTGCCCAGCCCAAACACCACCTGAAAAATGGCACTCATGAGAATGGCCATCATCAGATAGGGGAAGGAAAACTGAATATCGGCGATGCGCATGATGATGGCATCGGTTTTTTTCCCCATATACCCGGCCATGAGTCCCAGCACCACTCCGATGAACCCCTGGATGGCGACAGCGCCAACCCCTATGATAATGGAAGTCCGCAATCCGTAGAACATGGTGGAAAGCATGTCCCGGCCCATGTTATCCGTACCCAGGGGAAATTGGGAAGACCCGTCTTCCATCCACATGGGCGGAATTTCAGAATCCATGAGATCGATGCTGGCCGCATCATAGGGATCCATTGGAGAAATCCAGGGGGCGGTAATTGCCAGGATAAGAAATATCGCCAGGACAACAAAACTTGATATGGCCACCTTGTCCCGTTTAAAAGAGTATAAAAAATACGATTCTTTAAATTGCTGTAATTTTTTCATTTTGACCCTGTTATTCTAACGGTGGGATTGATGAATCCATAGAGGATATCCACAACCGTATTGACAAATACAAACAGAGCTGCCACCACCACCATGTAGGCGATGAGCAGTGATAGATCCGCCCGGTTCACCGCTTCAAGAAACATAAACCCCATACCCGGCCATTGGAACACCAATTCCGTTAAAAGGGTAAAGGCAAACATGATACCGATCTGGACCCCGAACACCGTTATCACAGGGAGTAAGGTATTTTTAAAGGCATGGACCAGCCAAACCCTGGCGGGCGACAACCCCTTGGCCCAGGCATATTTGATATATTCGGTTTCCATAACTTCCATCATCTCCGAGCGGATCAAACGGATAAACAGGGGCAGCATCAGGGTTGATAAAGAGACACAGGGGAGAATCAGATGTCGGATACCGTCAATGGTGAGCAAACCCGTATGCCAATACCCCATGCCGAAGAGATCCACGGTTTTCCCCCTCCCATAGGAGGGCAGCACCTGCCAATGGACCGCAAACAGATAGATGAGCAAAATGGCCGTTAAAAAAACAGGCATGGAGACCCCCAGGGTGGAAAAACTCATGGTAAACCGGGATAGAAGCCGCCTGGGCCACAGCGCACAATATATCCCAAGGGGCAGCGAGATCACAATGATGATCAGGGCAGTGCCGAACACCAGCTCAATGGTGGCAGGGGCATGGGCGATGATCACCTCAGTGTTGGGCTTGTTGTATAGAAAAGATCTTCCCAGATCCCCCTTGGTGACCGCATCTCTGACAAACCGGCCGTATTGAGTGAAAAAGGGGTCGTTAAGGCCCATTTTTTCAGCGATCTGGGCACGTTCTTCCGGGGTGACCCTTTCGCCGACCAGATCCCGGACAGGATCTCCAAATTGATTTTTTATGGCAAATACCGCCAGACTGATGACGAGCATGACCACCACCGCCTGGAGGATTCTGCGGAAAATAAATGCAAACATGTTTTTTCTTATTTTTCCAAATTTAGGCACCCCCACCCCCGGGAGGATCTTCCTCCCGGAGGTGGGGGCAGCGTTTTAATACGTAATACTCGTGTTGCAACTAGTCGGCGATCATGTCACCGAAATAGGGGAAGTTCATCGCATTGACAATCGGTTTCACCTGGAGATTCTTTTTGGCGCCATAGGAGTGGTTCTGCCAGTGAAAGGGGACAAAAGCTGCGTCGTCATAGAGAATCTGTTCGATTTCCTGGAGCATGGCAGTCCGTTTTTCAAGGTTGGTTTCAGACTGAGCCGCAATGGTCAGCTCGTCTACTTTCGGGTTACAATACCCACTGTTATAAGCGCCGTATCCGGTTTCCTTGTTCTCGCACATCATTAAAAATTCGGAAAAATTACCGGAATCTTCTGTATCTGAATGCCAGCCGATCAACATCATGTCGGAAGCTCTGGCATCAAATTCATTCCAGTACTGGGCCTTGGGCATGGTTTTCAGGTTCACCTTGATACCAATTTTCCCCAACATCTGGGCAGTGGCCTCGGCAATCTTGGCATCGTTCACATATCTGTTGTTGGGGGCCATCATGGTGATTTCAAACCCGTTTGCATAGCCAGCTTCCTTCATGAGGGCCTTGGCTTTGGCAAGGTCATATCTAGGCTTAAGAGCCTCTTTATAACCGGCATATCCCCTGGGTCCCTGCTGGGCGGCAACGGTTGCAGTTCCTTTCATGATCTTTTTAACAATACCGGCGTTATTGACAGCATGGACAATGGCCTGGCGAACCCGGACATCCTTAAGGGCCTCAACCCGGTTCTGGTTCATCTGAAAGGTAATGATACGGCCGCCGGAAATGGTGACCAGTTTCACCTTGTCATCGGAATCAATTCTTCTGAAATCTTGGGGAGGAACAGGAGAAATAAAATCAACATCACCGGAAAGAAGGGCCGCCACCCGTGTGGCATTTTCTTTGATGGGGGCGATGATGAGTTTTGAAATATTACCCGGGCTTTTTGTATCCCAATAATCTTTGAATCGCTCCATCTCAAGCACAACCCCGTGTTCGCGTTTGGTCACGACAAAAGCACCGGTTCCGGATTCGTTGTTCAGGGCAAAGGATTCACCGATTTTCAGGATGGCATCCTTGGGCTGTCCGTTTGCATCGGTGCCCGTATAGAACTTTGAATCCATGGCAAAGAAATAGGTGGCCATATTGAGAAGAAGGGCATAGGGTTTTTTGGTTTTGATGTCCACGGTATAGTCATCTACGATGGTGACGCCCTCAAAGGGTTCCAGAAGCGCTTTAAAATCCACACCCGTCCGCATACGGTCAAAGGACCATTTTACGTCCTTGGCAGTAAAGGGGTTTCCACTGTGGAATTTCACACCCTTTCTCAGATAAAAGCGCATGGTCAGTTCATCCAACCGTTCCCATTTAGTGGCCAAACGGGGTTCAAAGGTCAGTTCCTGGGTCCAGCGAACAAGGGGATCAAACACCCAGTGGGACAGCTGGAGCATCCCGCCGGACAGCTGAACATGGGGGTCAAGGGATACCGGATCTGCATCCAGTCCAACGGTCACAGTCTTTGCTCCGGCAGAAACAGCGAAAGAGAGCACCAGAAAAAGGCTTGCAGCCAACAATAATAATTTTTTCATCCTATCCTCCTATAAATTAATAGTAATACTGAAAACAGCGTATTTACTACCTTTCAATATTTAAAAACACTGTTTATCCAAATGAAAGAAATTATCAAAGATAGGGGGTGGGGTCAAGAAATATCTATTTTTACCGCCTTAAAAAACAAATTTATTTTTTGAAAAAATTCTTCGTAAAATATTATTTTAACAAACATTTTACATCTTCAACTTTGTTTTCTGAAAAAACGAGAATACCATTCTTTCTCAATAGCGCAGTTGTCACGCCCACGCCCTCCATCAATCTGTTTTCAAAGGTTCCGTCATAGATAAGCTCAGACCCGCAGGAAGGGCTCCTTGCCTTTAAAATAGCCATTTTGATGGCATGGGTCTTGATCATCTCAAGGGCCATGGCTGCCCCCCGGAGAAACTGAGGGGTGATATCCTCTCCCGCGGACGTCCGTATCCATGCCCTTTGCTCAAGCACATCCTGCCCGTCTCCATTGACAATTTCCCCGGGAGGCCGCGGGGTTTTCAGACCCCCTGCCGTTTCAGGACAAAACCGGACAAGCCGTCCCTGGGCTTCCCAGAATCGAAGCAGAACATGGTCCATTTTTTTTTGCCTTCCGTCATACCGGACAATGTCCCCCATGAGGCAGGCAGATATTAATATTTTTTCCATAAACAATGTATACAAAACTATATCGGTTTTGTAAAAATAATCGTTGACTATTTAAAAATTTAATGTAATGAATTAATATTCATTTTATGATTTAAGAGTAATTTTAAGAATAATTGGATAGGTTATAAAATGCAAATACTTTATTTTATTAATAATAATGAACTTTTTAGCATATAACTTTTACAAAATAAATGCTAAGTTATGTTGATTTTTTAATGAGGAATGATTCATTTAAAACCAAGCAAACCACCATAACCAAAACCATACGAACAACATCACCAGGAGGGCAATTTAAGATGGCACAGGTAATTTCCGACCGTAGGGATATCGAATTTGTGCTGCACGAGCAGCTTGAGGCAGAAAATTTGTCAAAAATCCATGAGGATTTCGCAGATTTCAATAAAAAAACCATTGACCTGGTCATTTCAGAAGCAAGAAATTTTGCTGTCAAAGAATTGCTGCCCTCCAGCAAAGAAGGGGATGAACAGGGATGCACCCTTGAAAACGGGCGAGTGACCACCCCGGATTCCTTCAAACGCCTGTTTGACCTGTTCAATGAAGGCGAATGGCTGGCACCCACGGAATCCCCGGAATGGGGCGGCCAGGGGATGCCCAAAACCGTTGCCTCGGCAGCTGCTGAATATTTCAATGGGGCCAACTACCCCTTTATGATGTATCCAGGGCTAACCCAGGGAGCCGGACACCTGGTCGAACATTTCGGTACCCAGGAACAAAAAGACGTCTTTCTGAAAAATATGTATACAGGCAAATGGACCGGCACCATGCTCCTGACTGAACCAGGCGCCGGATCGGACGTGGGTGCCTTGACCACCAAAGCTATTCCAAATGGAGACGGCACCTACACCATCACCGGGGAAAAAATATTTATTTCCGGTGGAGAGCATGACCTGACGGAAAATATCATCCACCCGGTTCTGGCAAGGATCGAAGGGGCACCCGAGGGCACCAAAGGGATTTCGCTTTTTCTGGTACCCAAATTCAGGGTAGAAGAGGACGGCACCCTGGGTGAATTCAATGATGTCATCTGCACCGGAATTGAACATAAGATGGGAATCCACGGAAACAGCACCTGTTCCCTTTCCCTGGGTTCCAAGGGCAATTGCATTGGTACCCTTTTGGGTGAAGAAAACAAGGGCATGAAAGCCATGTTCCTGATGATGAATTCCGCCAGGCTTCTGGTGGGATTCCAGGGATTTGCCTGTGCGACCACTGCCTATATGTACGCCCTTGACTATGCCAGGAACAGAATTCAGGGCAAGGATCTTACCGAATTCATGAACCCCGATGCAAAGTCCGTTTCCATCTTCCGTCATCCCGATGTCCGGCGTCAACTCATGATGATGAAGGTCAATGTGGAAGGCATCCGGTCCCTTCTCTATTTTTCCATGTATTGTTTAGACATGGCAGAGGTGGCACAGACCCAGGAAGAACGAGAAAAATACAAGGGCATAGTTGAAGTTTTGACACCCATTGCCAAGGGCTATGTAACGGACCGGGCCTTTGAGGTTTGCAGTCATGGCATGCAGGTATATGGCGGCTATGGTTTTATCGAAGAATATCCCATGGCACAGCTTCTTCGGGACTGCCGGATCACCATGATTTACGAAGGAACCAACGGTATCCAGGCCATGGATCTGCTGGGCCGGAAACTGGGCATGAACAAGGGTAAACCCATCATGGACCTCTTTGGTGAAATGCAGAAAACCGTTGCCGCTGCAAAGGAGATTGCCGAACTTGCCCAACAAGCAGCCAAGGTGGAAGAGGTAATGAACAAACTGGCTGAAGTGGCCATTCACATGGGCCAGACCGCCATGTCTGAAAAGGCCCTTGCAGCCTTTGCCAATGCCCTTCCCTTCCAGGATGCCACAGGGGATACCACCATGGCATGGATGCTACTCTGGAGAGCCACTGTGGCGGCCCAGAAACTTGCAAAAGCCAAGAAGAAAGACATCCCCTTTTACCAGGGCATTATCAAATCTCTCCAATTTTATGTGGAGACCCAATTGCCCATCACCCTGGGCAGGTTTGCGGCGTTGATGAACACAAGTTCAGTGGCGGTTGACATTGAGGATACCATGTTCCCCAGCTAAACATTAGAAAAATAAATTAAAGAATCAGCTTCTTTTTTTTTTGGGCTGCCGGCAGTTTTCTTGCCGACAGCCTTTTTTATTATTCGGCCTGACCTTGCCTAAAAATTACCGCCCCC
>CAYWNB010000109.1:0-9773 GCA_964459195.1 uncultured Desulfobacula sp. | reverse complement strand
ATTGACTGGAATCCGGTTCTTTACGGAAGTGATGCCATGGTAATGATCGTCATGGCCAGTGCCTGGAAGCAGATCAGTTATAATTTTGTATTTTTCATGGCAGGACTCCAGGCTGTTCCCAAGTCCTTGATAGAAGCTGCCGCCATTGACGGCGCCAGCCCCTTGAAACGATTCTGGTTCATTACATTCCCTTTGTTGTCTCCGACCTTCTTTTTTTTAACGGTGATGAATATTATTTATTCTTTTTTTGAAACATTCGGTATTATTCACACCGTAACTCAAGGAGGCCCCGGCGGTTCCACCAATATTCTGGTCTACAAAGTTTACCAGGATGGATTTGTGGGCTTAAATTTAGGATCTTCAGCAGCCCAGTCTGTGGTGCTCATGACCCTGATCATTGTTATCACCTTTCTTCAATTCAGGTTTGTTGAAAAAAAGGTACAATATGGTGGATAAGACTTATGGTTGAGAAAACCCCCCTACTTGATTTTTTTACCTATACATTTTTAATAGGGGGAATATTCATTGTAGGATTCCCCATTATTTATAGCCTGATCGCAGCGACCCTGCCCCTGGAAGATGTCTCCAGGGTCCCCATGCCCCTGATCCCGGGAGACCAGTTTTTCGTCAACATAAAAGAAGCCTGGACAAGGGGAAATCTGGGAACCCAGATCTTAAATTCCTTTATCATGGCATCGGGTATCACTGCGGGCAAAATTGCCGTGTCCATGATCGGCGCCTTTTCCATTGTTTATTTTGATTATAAATTCAGGGTGGTGGCCTTTGCATCGGTTTTCTGCACATTGATGCTTCCCGTGGAAGTCAGAATACTTCCCACCTATGAAATGGCGGCAAATGTGCTCGCCCCCCTCCAGGCCCTGTGGGATCTTCTTCACCTGAACGGCCTTGCATCCTGGGTCAGCGGCCATGACATCGTGGTCAGTTTAAACTGGAGCCTGCTGGACAGTTATACAGGCCTTGTCCTGCCCCTGGTTGCATCGGCAACCTGCACCTTTTTATTCCGCCAGTTTTTCCTGACCATTCCCGAAGAACTGTGTGAGGCAGCAAAATTAGACGGGGCCTCCCCCATGATGTTTTTCAGAAAAATTCTTTTCCCCCTGTCCAAAACCAATATTGCCGCCCTTGTGGTCATTGAATTTGTATATGGCTATAACCAATACCTCTGGCCCCTTCTGGTGACCACCAATCCCAAAATGACAACGGCTGTTATTGGTCTTCAAAATCTCATTCCCCAGGCAGATGATCTTCCCGAATGGAATATTGCCCTGGGAGCTGCCCTTCTTGTCATGCTGCCCCCTGTTTTGGTGGTCCTGTTCATGCAAAGATGGTTTGTAAAGGGTTTGATAGAAAAAGAAAAATAAAATGGAACCTATTAAAAATTTTCCCAGGGAAAAAAGATCCGGCATTGCCTACCTCCTAACGGATATTGATGATACCATCACCCTTAATGGCAGAATCCCTGCATCTGCTTTTTGTGCAATGGAAGACCTTGAAAACGCTGGCATCAAAGTTATTCCCATAACGGGCAGGCCCGGGGGATGGTGCGATCACATTGCCAGGATGTGGCCTGTTCACGGGGTTGTGGGTGAAAACGGCGCATTTTATTTTGTTTATGACGCCATCAAAAAGAAAATGATCCGCCGGTATTTTAAAACAGATCAGGAACGGGAAGAGGATCAAATAAAACTGACCGCCTTAAGACAAAAAATTCTCACCTCCGTTCCCGGTTGTGTGGTCTCCGCGGATCAAGGCTACAGGGAAGCAGACCTTGCCATTGATTTTGCAGAAGATGTACCGGCCCTTGACCCGGCAGCCGTTGACAAGATTGTGGCTATTTTTACGGAAAACGATGCCTGTGCCAAGATCAGCTCAATCCATGTAAACGGCTGGTTCGGGGCCTATGATAAACTGACCATGACAAAACTTTTGTTCAAAGAAATATTTAAAACAGATCTGGATACCATCAAGGAAAGGGTTGTTTTTGTGGGAGACTCCCTCAATGACGAACCCATGTTTGAATATTTCCCCAATGCCGTGGGGGTTGCCAATGTGCAAGATTGCTGTGACAGGCTTGTCTTCAAACCTGCCTGGATCACAGCGTCAAAGGGAGGCATAGGATTTTCGGAACTTGCAAACTGCCTTGTTCCCTAAGCTCCTTTCCTCCCATCAGATTTCGGTTCCCACGCCTAATCGGTTTTTAAGACAGACAAAAACGCCGACTGGGGAATTTCAACCGATCCCACCATTTTCATGCGTTTTTTCCCTTTTTTCTGTTTTTCCAAAAGCTTTCTCTTTCTGGAAATATCTCCGCCGTAGCACTTGGCCGTCACATCCTTTCTAAAGGCGGAAATGGTTTCCCTGGCAACGATTTTGCCGCCAATGGCCGCCTGGATAGGAATTTTAAACTGCTGTCTCGGGATCTCCTCCCTTAGTTTTTTGCAGGCAGTCCTGCCACGGGCCTCCGCCTTATCCCGGTGGATAAGCTGGGACAGGGCATCCACCCGTTCACTATTGATGAGGAAATCAAGCTTGACAAGATCAGTGTCCTGGTATCCGGCAATCTCATAGTCAAAGGACCCATACCCCTGGGTGACACTCTTGAGCCGGTCATAAAATTCGTACACCACTTCGGCCAGGGGGAGTTCAAATTTCATTTCCAGACGGTTGGCGGTCAGGTATTGATAATTTTTGCTGACCCCCCGGAACTCATGGCAAACCTGCATCACATTGCCCATGTATTTATCTGGGACAATGATGGAGGCATTGATAAAGGGTTCACGGGTTCTGGTAATCTCAGCAGGATCCGGATAGGCCGTTGGGTTGTCAATTATTTTGATCTCTCCTGTGGTGTAGGTGATCTCATACTGAACCGAGGGTGAGGTTAAGATCAGGGAAACGTCATATTCACGTTCCAGCCGTTCCTGAACAACCTCCAAATGCAGCAGTCCTAGAAAACCGCAGCGGTAGCCAAACCCTAAGGCGGCAGAACTGTCTTTTTCATAAATCAGGGAGGCATCATTGAGTTTGAGTTTTTCAAGGGCTGCGGTGAGTTCTTCATAATCATCTGCGGCCACAGGATACATGGAAGAAAAAACCACGGGGGTAGGTTCCCTGAATCCGCCCATGGCCTTGTCGCAGGGAAGGTTTGGCATGGTCACGGTGTCACCGATCTTTACATCGCTGATATTTTTGATACCGGCAATAAAATATCCCACCTGGCCAGCCATAAGGTGGTCCTGGGGAATTCTTAAAATCTGAAACAGCCCCACCTCTTCCACCTTGTACTCGGAATTGTTGGACATGAGCCGGATTTTATCTCCCTTTTTGATGGTGCCGTCAAAGATCCTGAAATGTACAATGGTGCCCCTGAAGGCATCGTAATGGGAATCAAAGATCAGGGCCTTAAAATTGCCGGTACCCTCTGAAACTGGGGCGGGAATACCCTCCACAACCGCCTGGAAAATCTTGTCCACCCCGATACCGCTCTTGGCCGATACCGGGAGGGCCTCATCGGGATCCAACCCCAGGTCTTCTTCTATCTGATCCCTGGCCCACTCGATCTCAGCCGACGGCAGATCAATCTTATTAATAATGGGAATAATCTTAAGGTCATGCTCCATGGCAAGGTATAAGTTGGCCAAGGTCTGGGCCTCAACTCCCTGGGTGGCATCCACAATAATCAAGGCACCCTCACAGGCAGCAAGAGCACGGGAAACCTCATAGGAAAAATCCACATGTCCCGGGGTATCAATGAGATTTAACAAATACTGGGTACCGTCGGGGGAAGTATAGGGAAGGGAGACGGTCTGGGACTTAATGGTGATCCCCCGTTCCCGCTCAATATCCATGGAATCTAAAATCTGCTCTTTCATGTCCCTGTCGGAAATAATTCCGGACAACTGGATCATCCGGTCGGACAGGGTGGACTTACCATGGTCAATGTGGGCAATAATACTAAAATTTCTAATATTTTTTTTATCTAACTTCAATTGGACTCCGCACTTAAGAGTTGACAAATTACTTCTATCTCGCTAAATTTTATTCTTATACATTTATCAAGTGAGGTCAAAAGTGTCAAGATAAGCTCGCTTGTGTCCAATCATTTCCAGGAGAAAAAAACCATGACCTACTCTATTCTGATTGTGGATGATGATATTGCCATCAAAGAATCGGTAGAAGAATATCTTAAAATACTCTCCTATGAGGTTAAAAGCGCACTCAACGCCAAAGACGCACTGACCCTATTGGAAACATTTGATGCAGATATGGTGCTCACCGATATCATGATGCAGGGTATGGACGGACTTGAACTGACCAAAAAAATCAAGGCAAAATTTGATATTGATGTCATGGTGATGACCGGTTACAGTGCTGACTATTCCTATGAAGAAGCTGTACGGGTGGGTGCCAGTGATTTTATTTTTAAACCCTTTCGGTTTGAAGAATTGGACCTGAGAATTAAGCGGGTTTTACGGGAGTCTGAATTCAAAAAAGAAAGGGCCAGCCTTCTAAAGGAAATGGAACAGCTTGCCATCACCGACGCCCTGACAGGACTCTATAATTCCCGGCAATTTTTCCATCAAATCAAACAGGAAATCAAGCGCTATGACCGGTATTCCAGGGCGCTCTCCCTGCTGATTCTGGACATAGATTTTTTCAAACGCTACAACGATACCTGGGGCCACATGGAAGGGGACAAGGTCTTGATGCGCATCGGCCATATTATCAACGCCTGCATGCGTTCCATGGATACGGCCTATCGCTACGGCGGAGAAGAATTTGCCATTCTCTTCCCTGAAACCGACCTTAAAATGGCTGGTGTGGTCGGGAACAGGATAAAAGACAAAATCGCAACTAAAGTCTTTAGGCCGGAACCTGGGAAAACGCAGTCAGTGACGGTGAGCATCGGAGCCGGTGAACTTGTGGACGGGGAAGATTTTACTACTTTCATCAAACGCACGGACAAGGCCATGTATAAATCCAAACAAGCCGGACGAAATACACTGACTTTTTCCTGACCCAGCCAGACGACCTCAAGTTTGTTGAATCTTAAGTCTGAGGTCACCTGGGCCGGGTTCGTTTTATCTATACCGGATTGATCCGCATGCTCAGGTCAACGGACCGGGCCTGGTGAGTCAAAGCGCCACAGGAAATAACATCCACTCCCGTGGCGGCAATGGCATTCAGTGTGGACAGGCTCACATTTCCCGAGGCTTCCACAATTGCCCTGCCCCCTATATAGGCCACTGCAGCTTTCATGGCCTCGGTGTCCATATTGTCCAGCATGATCACCTCAACATCGGCGGCAATGGCTTGTTTGACCTCATCCATGTTGGAAACCTCCACCTCTATTTTCATCAAATGGGAGGTTCTGGCCCGTACTGCCCGTACCGCATTTTCAATCCCGCCGGCAACGGCAATGTGATTGTCCTTGATCAAGATACCGTCGTAGAGGGAGTAACGATGGTTGAATCCCCCCCCGGCTCTCACCGCTTCCTTTTCAAGGCGCCGCAACCCCGGGGTGGTCTTTCTCGTATCCGTAAGCCTGACTCTGGGATTTTCCAGGGTTTCAACAAAAGTTCGGGTCAGGGTGGCAATGCCGGAAAGCCGCTGCAAAAAATTCAAGGCCACCCGCTCCCCCTTTAGCAGACACAAAAGATCCCCCTGGACCTCAAAAATAACCTCGCCATTTTGAACCACCTCCCCGTCCTTGAAAACGCTGGTACAGACAATGGAAGGATTGAGCAGGTCAAAGACCTTTACGGCAACCCCAATTCCCGCAAGGACCAGGGATTCTTTGGCAATAATCACCCCTTTTCCATTGCGGGGGTTAGGTAAAATACTCTCGGTGGTAATATCCCCGAGCCCTGAATCTTCAAACAGGGCCAATTGGATAATTTGTTCTGTCATGTCCATAATGATCACTTCAGCTTTTTGATTCGTTCAAGGTTGGCCGCAAGTTTTTCATTTTTTTCCTCAAGGCCTGCGTGCACGGTCTTTACCTTGGCAATGACCTCATCCGGTGCTTTATCAAGAAAGCTCTCGTTGTTCAACCGTTTTTGGACCCCCAGCAGTTCCTTGGTATTTTTTTCCAGCTCTTTTTCCAGACGCTTGATTTCCTTTTCAAAATCAATCACCCCTTCCAAAGAGACAAAGCAGGTGGTATTGCCGGTCACGCAGGTGGCACAGGAAGAAGGGACACTGGCTGCATCACAAAAATAAAAATTTTCCAGGGTGGCCAGGTTGACAATCACGGATTTATTCTCCGCAATGATAATCTTTTCTCGTTCATCTTCTGTATTGGCCAGCACCTTGATCTTCATGGAGGGCTGGATGTTCATTTCACTTCTGATATTTCGGATATCGGAAATAAGCCCGAATACAAAGCTCATCTGTTGTTCAACCGTCTCATTTCGCCTGGCGTCATAAACCGCCTGGTCATAGGGGAAAGAAGCCTTCATGACAGACCCGGTAGTAGCCGGCAGAATGCTGTAAATTTCCTCGGTCACAAAGGGCATAAACGGATGCAGCATCACCAGAATGTCTTCCAAAACCTTTGACAATACAGCTCTAACCGTATCCCGGCGTTGAACACCCTCTTTTTCATAAAGCGCTGGCTTGGCCGTTTCAATAAACCTGTCACAAAATTCATGCCATACAAACTGGTAGGCATCAGAAGCCGCTTCATTAAATTTATAATTTTCAATGCCCTGCTTTACAGCAAGGGCAGTGGCGGCAGACCGGGAGAGTATCCAACGTTCAGATAAAGAAAGTTTTTCAGGATCAATGACAATATCTTTCTCGGTAATATGCATGAGGGCAAACCGGGAGGCATTCCAGAGCTTGTTCACAAAGTTGCGATATCCTTCCACCCTGTCTGCGGACATTTTCACATCACGGCCCTGGGCGGCAAAGGCGGCCAGGGTGAATCTAAAGGCATCTGCTCCGTATTCATCAATCACCTTCAAAGGATCAATGACATTGCCCTTGGACTTGCTCATTTTCTTTCCGTGCTCGTCCCTGACCAGGGCATGGATATAGACGTCCTCAAAGGGGATCTCGTCGTCCATGAAATGGATGCCCATCATCATCATCCTTGCCACCCAGAAAAAGAGGATATCAAAGCCTGTCACCAACACATTGGTGGGATAAAATGTTTTTAACAGTTCTGTATTTTGGGGCCATCCCATGGTAGAAAAGGGCCAGAGGGCACTGGAAAACCAGGTATCCAATACATCGGTTTCCTGGACAATCTCCTTTGAACCGCAGGTGGGACAGGCAGTGGGATCGGTTTCTTCAACAATGATAGCCTTGCAATCAGAACACTTCCACACCGGAATTCGATGCCCCCACCAGATCTGGCGGGAAATACACCAGTCCCGGATGTTGTCCATCCAGTCAAAATAAGTTTTGTTCCAGGTCTCGGGAATGATTCGGGTCCGACCGCTGCGGACAGCTTCAGACGCTTTTTCAGCCAGGGGAGCCACCTTTACAAACCATTGCTTTGAAATAGAGGGCTCCACATCGGTATGGCACCGATAGCAATTGCCCACACTGTGTTTTATGGGTTCTTTTTTCTCCAGCAGTCCCAGTTCAGCCAAGGCTTCCACGGCCTGCTTCCGGCATTCAAACCGGTCCAATCCTTCAAATTTACCAGCCGGGGCCAACATGCACCCGCCGTCATCAATCACTTTAAGTTTTTCAAGCCCGTGCTTTTCCCCCAGGTTAAAGTCGTTGGGATCATGAGCCGGGGTAACCTTCAGGGCGCCGGTGCCAACCTCGGTGTCCACATAATCATCCCGAATAATGGGAATCATCCGGTCGGTCAGGGGCAGCATCACCTGGGTCTCGACCAGGTCGGCAAACCTCGGATCTTCGGGATTTACAGCAACAGCCGTGTCGCCGAACATGGTTTCAGGCCGGGTGGTGGCAACGGTGAGCCCCTTTTTTTGATTCTTGAAGGGATAGCGGATATAATACATATACGAGTCTTTGTCCTCGTATTCCACTTCAAGATCGGCAAGAGCCGTGCGACACCGGGGGCACCAATTGATGATATACTGGCCTTCGTAAATCAGGCCTTCCTTATAAAGCCGGACAAACACCTTGCGGACGGCATCGGAAAGGCCTTCATCCATGGTAAACCGTTCCCGGTCCCAATCACAGGAAGCCCCAAGGCGTTTAAGCTGATTGATAATAGCGCCGCCTGATTTTTCACGCCAGCGCCAGACCTCTTCAATGAATTCTTCCCGGCCCAGTTGATCCCGGGTCTTACCACGAGCCGCAAGATCCCTTTCAACCACATTCTGGGTGGCAATACCGGCATGATCTGTTCCCGGCATCCAAAGAACATTGTATCCAAGTAGCCGCCGGTAACGGCACATGATATCCTGGATCACATTGTTTAAAGCATGGCCCATGTGCAGAACACCCGTAACATTGGGCGGCGGTATAACGATTGAAAATGCCGGTTTATCGCTGGTATCATCTGCCTTAAAAAATCCGTTATCAAGCCAGTGTGTATACCATTTTTCTTCGATGCCCTTTGGCTCATATCCTTTATTCAGAGAATCCGAACCCATATTTTAACTCCTCAAACCCATATTAATGAAAAAGGGGACTCTGTTATGAATCCCCAAAACCTTATTTAATTTATATCCTAAGTAAACTCAGGAATTAGATATCTCGTCAAGATCGTTTTGCAGCCGTTTTCGAATGTCCACAATCTCTCGTTCAAGAACTTTTTCCATAACTTCAAGAAGACTCTTTTCAATTATCTTTGCAAATTTCTTTTCAATCACCCGCTCAAGGGCAGCATCTACCTGCTCCTGGGTGCTGGCGGGTTCAATTGCGGTGGCGGGAGCACCAGACACAGGTGCATTTGTTACGGATGAATTAGAGACAAGTTCAATTGGCAAAACCGGTTCTGATATCTCATTGTCCTGTTCTGAAACCCTTGCAATGGTTTCATCCAGATCAAGATCAAAATCCAAGTCCCCGTCGTCGAACAGACCATTGTTGTCTGTTTTGGCCGAACCGGTATCAAAATCCAGATCCAGGTAATCTTCTTTGGCTCCCTCAATTTGGGTATCACTATCAGTGAGTTCAATCACCTCCTGGTCAGGCGCAGCGGAAAAATCATTTTCAACCACCTGTGTCAATTCGATAATCCCATCATCTTGTTCTGTGCTATCCACCATAAATCCCCCGCTGTTATCCTGAAAGCATATCATACCCATCATCCATGGCGCTAAAAAACTATCAAAGAGTAAAGAAAGTGTCAACAAATTAAAACCTAAGGAAAAAATGGTTCACGAGGAACACTGTGAACATATATTTACTGCCTGACCATAATCTGAGCCATTATCCGGGTTATGCATACCTTCTATATCCTTTAAAACAACAGACACAGACACATGTGATATCCATTGTATTTTCCTGTGGAATCCCGTATTTTATAAAAAAATACTTATTCCAAGGAAACAATACATGACCAAACAAACCATACCCTATGCCAAACTTTTTCTTTCACCCGGCCAAAACCGTCACTACCGGAGAAGGCGGGGCTATCCTGACAAACGGCAACAACCTTGCCGATAAATTGCAAACCCTGAGAACCCACGGCATGGTCAGAAACAAAAGCCTAAACCTTATTCAGGAGAATGCCGGAGACGAGCCCTGGTACTATGAGATGGCAACCCTTGGCTACAACTATCGAATCACTGATTTCCAATTCGCACTGGGCCTGTCCC
>CAYWNB010000108.1:0-9827 GCA_964459195.1 uncultured Desulfobacula sp. | reverse complement strand
TTTCCCCTGGCCGTGTACCAGATATTGATGAGAAAGGCCATCACCGGAATCACCATGGCAATACTGTCAACAATGGCGACCACCTTGAGCCAGGTGGGAACCGGTACCTGTAAAAGATGGTGGGTTCCGATATGGGTGTAAATGACAATCAGAGCCCAGAATCCCAGGAGGGACAGGGTGTGACTGTACAGCGGTGTCCGGCAGACCTGGGGGATGACATAATAGGCAATGGCAGCTGAAAACGGTGTCAGCAAAAGCCCGAACACATTATGTCCGTAAAACCAGAGGAGAATGGCATCGGGAATGCCGACCAGGGCGCCGGAGTCGGGCTGCCAGATGACGTTTCCCAGGCTGTAGGTACAGGCGGTGAGAAGGGTTCCCGCCAGCACATACCAGACAGAAACATACAGAATCTTTTCCTTCCTGTTTTTTACCGTCATCATGAAATTAAAGAAAATCAGGCTGAACGCAATAACGATGCCGACATCAATGGGCCAGATCATTTCAGCATATTCACGTCCTTGTGTATACCCCAGTGCTAGGGTGATCACCAGGGCCACAAGGGCAATGTTCCACAAGACAACAGTGATAACGCCCAGCCGTTCACTGTAAAGCTCGGTCCGCAGCAGCCGGGGAACCATATAAAACGCACTGGCCAGAAGGGCCGGGGTCACAAATCCGAACAATACAAGGTTGACATGCATGGGGCGAAGTCTTGAAAAAAGGAGCCAGGCAATGTTGCCGGTTAAATCAGGGGCCACAAGCTCTATGGCTGCAATAAATCCTACCAGGGTGGCCAGCATCATCCAGGCGGCGGAGGTCAGACAAAATCCCCTGGCTGTCAGGTAAGTGGCAGGGTCGGGTCGGGTCGGGTTCTCGGGCAAAGCAAACGCTCCTTTATTAGTTGTGACAGGAAAGCCAGCAGTCCAAATTGGCATTTTCTTTCCTGTGACATTGGATACAAAACCCCATTTTAAATTCATGACGCTTAAGCCGGTCAGTTCCGGCGATATCTCCGTGACAGGCTTCACACTCAAACTCTTTTTTTATGTGGCGTTCATGGTTGAACATGACATGCTCGGGCACATAAAAAACCTTTTTCCATGGTGTGGGCGTCTGTGTATCAAAGTAATTGTGTTCTTTTCTGATTTCCGGGTGGTTGGGAATAATATAGTTGTGACAATAGAGGCATTTTTCCACCGGCGGGATCCCGGGATGAACTGACCGGTCCACATATGAATGGCAGAAACGACAGTCAATTTTTTTGTTCCCTGCATGCAGCCTGTGGCTGAAAGCGATGGGCTGAAGCGGCCCGGCATTCACATGGGGCATGATATAAAACGAATAGACAAACAAGGCGAGCGAAATGATCAAAGCGCTTAAAACAAACAATTGAATTTTATTTTCTTTCACCTGGGCGACAAACGACCGAAAGTGAGAAACAAGGGTCAGGGGTTTGCCGCCTGTTCCCACCAGGATCACCAGAAGGATAAGGGTTAAAAGTGTCAGGGATACCAGTATTATTTCCATTGAACCACCTCCCCTGAATCCTCGTTCAGGACTTCAGGGAATTCTTTGAAATACGCTAAAATGGAAATACTAATGAGACCCAAAAATCCAAGGCTAATGATGATTTCATTGATGCCGATGGGAAACACAGCCGGATCATGCGCTAGAAAGCTGGGTCCCAGCAGCAGGAAATGTTCCATCCAGAGTCCTGCCAGAACGCATGAGCTGATAACAATCATGCACCAGGGGGTTTTTTTGATGCTTCTGCTTAAAAGGATGACAAAAGGAAGGATAAAACAGCCGATAAAGACGGTCCATGCAAGGGTGCTCCATGGCTGGGTCATGGTTCGTTCAATGATATAGGCGGTTTCTTCGGGAATGTTCCCGTACCAGATGACCACAAACTGGGAATAGAAAAAATCT
This sequence comes from uncultured Desulfobacula sp., assembly GCA_964459195.1. Classification (GTDB taxonomy): domain Bacteria; phylum Desulfobacterota; class Desulfobacteria; order Desulfobacterales; family Desulfobacteraceae; genus NBML01. The sequence goes on along the minus strand of CAYWNB010000108.1, from coordinate 7,895 downwards.
CCCCATACAATGCTGAAACCAAAAAATAACGTACTCATGTCGCCCAGCTGGGTCGGGGTAAGGGTAAACGGAACCCTGGGGGTTAAGTGAAGAATCGTTACCAGCAGGATAATGGCACCGAAACCGGCATAGATGGCTTTGATGAAGGTGTAGGCACCAAACAGGGTCGAATACCAGTGGGGGTCTGTGCTCATGACCAGGTCAAACCCTATCAGGGAAAGACAGATGGCAAAGGCAAACATATACCAACCGGCAAAAACCGTCATCCGGCGTCTGATGGTTTCAGGATCGTGGGGACTTTGTTCAAAATGGCGGAATAAAAAGGCTTTCAGCCGCGTATTTTTTGGGGCGGCCTTTAACCTGAATTTGAGCGAGTAGTAAAGATAAGCAAACCCAAGACTGTAGAGAATCAGAAACGCCACACAGTCCCGGGTGAATAAAAAGGGAACATTCAGCCACACCTCTTTTCCGTGCAGATCTTGTCCCAGCCATGTAAACACGTGGTCCTGCCCGATGAAAAGCAGGAGAAAAAGGACAAACGACACAGGGAAAAAAGCGGAAAAGGCCTCTGCAATTGCTGCAAAGGAGTGGCTCCACTTAGCTTTGGTAAAGTGCATGAGGGTCGAAAATAAAAGCCCTCCGCAGGACAGGATGGTAAAAAACAGAAAATTTGTCAGATAAACAAGCCAGGCTTTTTCCGGATGTGCACCTGCTGCCAAAAAAATGAAAAATAAAAATCCTAAACCGGCAATGAGTGCAGGAATGATGAACACATTTTTTTTCAAAGGTGCTGAAGGTTCTGTTAATGCCGTATCCTCTGTTAATGCAGGATCCATGGACGTCATTTGTCTTCCCTTAATTCTTTTAAAGACCCTGTATGGTGAAGCAGATCTTTTAGACTGTCAAGATTCTCAGGCGCTGAAGCCACTTCAATCCCATACAGGGAGCCTGAGCATTCCGGGTCATAATTTTTTTCATAGTCTCGGTCAGGCAGCCCCACCTGGGTGACGATGCCCAGCACATTGCCCAGCACGGCAAACAGGATGGTAAACTCAAAAGCGATCACAAAAAACGGTATCCAGGAAAGAATGGGCTTTCCGCCGACAATGAGGCTCCACCTTGTGGCTGTGAACACGGCAAGGGAAAATCCGGAAACAAACCCAATAATCCCGCCGGTCAGGGTAAACCAGCCGATCTTGCTTTTTTTCCTGCCCAGGGCCCGGGCAAGGGCACTGCTGGGGATGGGGCTGTGTACTTCCGTTACCTCGAAGCCTTCTTTCTGTATTTTTTCTACAGCAGCCAGGGTGTCTTCCTGGGTGTTAAAAAGACCTGTGACAATGATGGCTGTGCTCATGAATTACTCCGTTTTATGTATCATTTCTTTCATTTCAGTCATGGAAACCGAGGGCAGGTGTTTTATAAACAGCAAAAACAGAAAAAAGAAGAAGCAAAAGGCCCCCACCATGATACCTCCCTCGACCCATGTGGGACGGTAATGCCCCCAGGCATTGGGAAGAAAGTCATGGGCAACGCTGCCCGCGATGATGACAAACCGTTCAAACCACATGCCGATATTGACAAAAATCGAGATGATAAACAAAGGGATGACATGAGTTCTGATTTTTTTAGATAAATACAGCAAGGGAATCACGGTATTGCAGACCACCATGATCCAGTATTCCGGTGCATAATGACCAAAAGCTCTCCACCAGAAGGTTTCCATTTCAATGCTGTTCCGGCTGTACCAGGCAATAAACAATTCCGTGGCATAGGAAAATCCCACGATGATACCGGTAAAAACAATGGTTTTTGCAATGCTTTCCAGCACATCCATGGTGATGAGGGCTTCGTACTTGAAAATTTTTCTCAAGGGAATGCTCAGGGTCAATACCATGGCAAGACCGGAGTGAATGGCCCCGGCAACAAAATAGGGTGCAAAAATGGTGGTGTGCCAGCCGGGTGTCACGCTCAGGGCAAAGTCCCAGGACACCACGCTGTGGACAGAGATGACAAGGGGGGTGGCAAGACCTGCAAACAGCATATAGGCCCTTGAATAGTTCAGCCATTGCCCGGTTTTACCGGACCATCCAAGCGAGAGTACGGCAAAGATCTTTTTGCGTACCCCTTCGGACCGGTCCCTGATAATGGCCAGATCCGGAACCAGCCCGGTATACCAGAAAAGGCTGCTCACGGTTAGGTAGGTACTTATGGCAATGACATCAAACATCAGGGGAGACTGAAAGTTGGGCCACAAGGTCCGCTGGTTGGGAAGGGGCAGCATGTAAAACACCAGCCAAGCCCGGCCCAGGTGGATGAAAGGGAATAGGCCTGCTACGCACACGGCAAAGACGGTCATGGTCTCAGCAGCCCTGGCTATGGGATTTCTCCAACTGGCACGGAAAAGGAACAATATGGCCGAGATCAGGGTGCCGGAATGGGCAATCCCCACCCAGAAGACAAAATTGATCAGATAGGTACCCCAGTGGACCGGTGTGTTCATGCCGGCCACGCCCACGCCGACAAAGATCTGGTATGCCCAGCAGGAGGCACCGAGGGCTGCCCCGCAAAACAGCAGGGCAATGATGCTCCAGTAAACCTTGCCCGGACGGGACAGCGTGTTCAGGACCGTGGTATTGATTGTTTCAAACGTCAATTGAGACATATGTTTAAAATCCCCGGTTGAAGTTTCATAACGCCTGCACCATTTTTTTCAAATAAATAACGGCAGGTTTGGTATTCAGATAGCCCAGCACCTGGTATGCCCTTGGATCACGGGCAAGGATGGAAACCGCACTGTTCTTGTCGAGAAAGTTGCCAAAGGTCAGTGCACCCGCAGGACAGGTCTGTACACATGCCGGCATCACCTCCCCGTCCCGAATCTTCCGGTTTTCATTTTTTGCCTGATTGTGGGCCTTTTTTATTCTTTGTACGCAAAACGAGCATTTTTCCATAACGCCTTTGCTCCGGGCGGTGACATCGGGGTTGAGCTGAAGGTTGAGGGGTTTGGGCAGATCCCAGTCAAACCAGTTGAACTTTCTCACTTTGTACGGGCAGTTCTGGGCACAGAACCTTGTGCCGATACAGCGGTTGTAAACCTGGTTGTTGAGCCCCTCTTTGGAGTGGTGGGGGGCATACACCGGGCAGACGGATTCACAGGGCGCATTATCGCAGTGCTGGCACATCATGGGAAGGAATATCAGCCGGTCTTCAGAGTTCTGATCCTGATACCGTTCGATTCTAAGCCAGGCCATCTCCCGGCCCTTGGTGAGCTGAGTTTTTCCGGATACACCGATATTGTTTTCCGCGTAACATGCCGCCACACAGGAACTGCATCCCACGCATTTGTCCAGGTCCACGACCATTCCCCATCGGTAGCCTTCATGGGTGTGGGCCGGGTAAAAATCTCGTTTTTTATCGTATCCTTCCTCGGTCGGAAGGGTCAGCGGGAACTGGTTCATATCCAGGCCTGCACCTTTTTTCTCCCCATGCCCGGCAGAATCGCCGTGGCCTCCCGCGTCGCCGTGGTCGCCATCTTTACCGAGACCGTGGCCAATGGTCATGGACAGGGCAATTTTTCTTTTATACTGGGACCGGCTGCCGTCTGTTTGGGGAAGCTCATCAACCTTGCCTGTCCGTTTAACCGAACTTGGGGTAATAAGATAGGAGAGAAAATCAGAGGTTGCAAGATTGCCGGACAAAAGATCAATGGGACTGCTGCCGAATCCTGCGGCATAACGGCCGTAGGCATTGTGTCCCTGACCGGTCTGCATAACCATCAGTCCGGGCGCAACCCCCTGGTAGGAATAAACCGGCGCTTGAATGGTTTTATCACCCGCTTCAATGCTCAGGATGTCTGCGTGTGCGAATCCATATGCTTCAAGGGTTGCAGGATGAATCATGACCATGGTTTCCCAGGCGATACTGGTAACCGGATCTGGGATTTCATTGAGCCAGGACTTGTTGGCCCCCCGGCCGTCATACAACCGAATTGATGGAACCGCCAAAAAGGTTAATCCTTGTTTTTCAGTGGGGTGGATGGCATCCAGTGTTTTTTTGAACACCTGAATCGATCCCGTATCAAGGGGCGGTCTCTGGGACCTTGCGTTGCTGTCGGAATCAAATATCCCACCTGTTTGAATTGTTTGAATAAAATGGACTTTGCTCTTTTCCGCCATATTCGTATACAGGTAGTCGGCCAGGTATTGATAGTAGTCATCAAACTGCCGGTTCCGGCCTGACAGGTCAAGGAAGACATCACCGATGGAAGGGGCCTGGGTGAGCCGACCCATGGCAGGCTGAAGCGTTGAAATACAGGCTGTGTTGCTCTCATAACTGTCCCAGGTCTCCAGAGACAGCTGGACCGGGAAGACGAGGTCTGCGTTTTGGGAGGTTTCATCCATGAAATTTGAAAAACTGACTTTGAAGATATCCTTGCGAATGAAAATCTCTTTCAAATTTGTGTTTTCAGGAAACGTAAACAGAGGATTGGTATTATACAACAAAAAAAGATCGGTGGGGTCTGTGACGGCCGTTTTAAAGACATCCGCTGTTTCTTTTGCCGTCATGACCTTTTCAAGGGCATGTCTTCGTTCAAAATCATACAGGGAAAGATCCTTGTCCAGCAAAAGATTCATCAGGGTCACGGCCATTTCCAGGGCAAAGGAGTTGTCTGCCGTTGTCGCGCCTGTTGACCCTAAAACCAGGGGGCTGTGGGATGCGAGCAAGGATTCGGCCAGAAGGGTTTGATCCGCTGTCAAAAACCCGGTGTTTCGTTCAACAAACTCAGCATCGTATGCGGCTGCGACAGCCGTAAGTTCCCTTAAAAACGGGTCGGGCAGATGATCAATTGTTCTGGTTTCCAGAATCCTGCGGATCAACCCCAGGGCCACCATATATTCCGTTCCCGCAGTGATGGGGAAAAACTTGTCTGCATTGGCGGCGGTCAGGGACATGTAAGGCCCGACATGGACAAACATCCCTTTTGTACCGTCTTTAAAGCTGTGCATGGATTTGAATTTGCGGATATATTCAACCGGTGACAGCCAGGTTTCTATAAAATCTGCCCCAAAGCCCAGGATAAAATCTGATTTTTCCATATGAAAGGAGGGAAGCGCGCGCATTGAAAACACGACCTGGTGAGCTGCTCTCAAGGCATCATGGGCGTAGGGTTCATACATGGCAGCAGGGCTTGCGCCAAATTCTTCCAAAGTGGTTGCAAACAAGGCAGCGAGCGGTGCAGATGTGATGCCGGTCAACAATTTAACGCGGTTGCTTCCTTTTTCTGATGCGGCGTGCATCCGCTCTTTGAGAATGCCAAAGGCGTGATCAAAAGAGATGGGTTTAAATGTCTGACCCATTTTGAGCTGCGGCGTCAACAGCCTGTCTGGATCATAAACAGACTGCAGGGCAGCCTGGCCCCGGATGCACAGTTTTCCCTGGTTGACCGGGTGGGCGGGATTTCCCTCCAGCTTGATCACGCGGCCCTCACGATTTTTAGCAAGGACACCACATCCTGCCGGGCACTCCATGCAGGTGGATGCATACCAGATGGCTTGACCGGTCACAAAATCTTCAGGTGCCGTCACCAGCGAAAAAATATTTTTGTCATAGTCTGACTTACAGCCATAGACCGCTGCAATGCTTCCAATTCCGGCGGTTTTGAGAAATGTTCGCCTATCCATTATGCATCCCTTTGTCGCATTGGCATTGATATATTTTCATACATTTTTCCACTTCAGTGGGACATTTGAATAAAACCCGGTTTTGAATCGAAGGGCTGGCCGGTCTGTAAACCCCATAAAATATCGGCCAAAAGCTATGATCTGAATTTATAGAAACAGCTTTAAATTGTCAATTGTTTTTGCTTATTTCCTTGCTGAATGGATCACTGCGATTCCATTTGTCAACTTTTTTATTCTGATATCCTTAAAACCGATATCTTTTAAAATAAGGCGTAACTCCCCGGGAAGGGGAAACGCTCTTATGGATTCCGGAAATGCGATGTAGGCTTCCTTTGAGCCGGTGATGAGTCCCCCTATTAACGGCATTATCCTGAACGAGTAAAAATCGTAAAGATATCTGAAAAAAGAATTATCCGGTTTTGAGAATTCCAGACAACACATGGTGCCGCCTTTTTTCAACACACGGAAAATCTCCCTGAAACCGGTTTCAAGATGGGTGACGTTTCGAATGCCAAATCCGATGGAAACCGCATCGAATGCCTCATCAGGAAAAGAGATGCATTCAGCATCCCCCTGAACAAAGCGTACCCCCTTTATGGATTTTCTTTTCCCTTGTTCGATCATTTTCCGGTTAATGTCGTACACAACGGACATCCCTTTTTCACCTGTTTTGGATGCAGATAAACAGGCCATATCGCCGGTTCCGCCGCACACATCCAAAATTTTTTCTTCGGGTTTGATCATCAGTTTTTCAACGGCCCTTCGTTTCCATGCATAATGAATTCCGCCGCTCAGGATGGTATTCATCAAGTCGTATCGCGTTGCAATCGTATCGAAATGCCGGTTGACCCGGTGATGTTTATCGGATTCGGCATAGTCGGTAAACCCGAATTTTGCCGTCCGGGTAACAGATACATGCTTTTCAAGCTGCTCGAGTCGTTTTTCTCTAGTATACCATTTATCAATATTGAAGATCATTTTCTTGTCCAGGTCCATTTGATAGTAATGAAAGATGCCCTGTCATAACACTTGCCACAATAAATGAAAATATTTTTTTATATGTCCTGCCCTCTTTTTGACCATGGAATTAACAAAAGAGTTAGGCTTCAGAAACTTTTTACTTGACAACTCATTGTTTTATACACATATTACCCACAAGCGTTTGACTCCATTGGATGTGACACCGGGGTCGATGTAGCAGGATAAACGAACAACCCTCTGTAATACAGTTATTAATTTGCCTCCGAAAAAAGGCAGCCGCCCCTTGCCAGGGTGACTGCCTTTTTTTTATTGTCCGGCGGGTTCTATCGTTAATTTTAAATTGAGTGCCCGCAATACTTTTAAGACCGTTTCAAATTTTGGCGAACCCTTTGGGGACAGGGTTTTATAAAGGCTTTGACGATTTAATTTTGTTTTTTTGGCTATTTCACTCATTCCTTTGGCCTTTGCTATGTTGCCAATAGCCACCATTAATACTTCGGTGTCTTCTTCCTCAAGGGCGGCTTTTAGGTATTCTATGATTATTTCCGGGCTGTCCAAATGTTCACTGGCATCCCATTTTTTAGTTGTTACTTCCATGGCAAATTCTCCATAATAATTCTTGCTTTTCTGATATCTTTTTTCTGACTTGACTTGTCCCCGCCACAAAGCAGAAAAACAATTTTATTTTCCTTGATAGCATAATATGCGCGAAACCCAGGACCAAAGAAAAAACGCAATTCAAATAAATCATTATCAAGTTTTTTATGATCCCCAAAATTTCCCATTTGCACACGGTCAAACCGGGTTAGGAATCTGGCTTTATATCGTGCGTTTTTAATCCCAGAAAACCACTTGTCAAAAATATTGGTTGTTTCTATTTCGTATTTCACAGCCTGTATTGTCGCCTATAAACGATAATAAGTCAATATATTTTAAATAAAAAAAATTCTTTCTGAAAAAAACATATCAGGCTGGCCCTTTAATTAAGGGGCAGGTGATACTTGGCGATCTGGCGGGAAATGGCAATCAAATTATTCTCTTCATCCCAGAGTTCCCCGTCTTCTTCCACAAGACCGCTGCTGACAAACCGGGTGGTAAAAATTACCTTCAGCCAGCCCGGCACCGGTAATTGTCTGACATTCACCGAAAATTCAATGGTGGGAACCCATGCAAGCATGCCCTGGCTGGCAAAAACACAGGGGGGAAAACTATCGGCAAAAAAAGCAATACTAG
>CAYWNB010000107.1:8731-9838 GCA_964459195.1 uncultured Desulfobacula sp. | reverse complement strand
ATACCGGTCAATGGATTGTTGATTTCATGGGCTATTCCTGCGGCCATCCTCCCCAGAGAGGACAGGCGATCCACCTTGGTGGCAAGCTGATTGTACTGAAGAACATGGGATTTTATCTCGGCCGCATGATTGATGGCACAGGAACTTTGAGAGGCAATGCCCTTTACAAAATCCATCACATCTTCGGAAAGCGTGGGGTTTTCCGAAAAATAAAGTCTGATAAATCCAAAGATCTGCCCCCCGATGAGCAGGGGGACATCCACCATCACTCTTGCCCCTGCATCCCAGGCCTTCTGGGGAAATCTGACCCGGGGTGATTTGAAAATATCCTCAATGATGTGGATCTTGTTATCGATCTCAGGCCAAAAGGAGAGCTTCTCTCCGGCAAGGGGTTTTAAGGCCAGATAGGATCCGGGTACTTTGTAAGATGCCCGCGTCTTGAAGTGGGTTGAATCCTTGTCCACCACACACAGCACCCCCCCCAGAGCATCGACACCTTGAACCATACGGGAAACCACCATCTCAAGCACATCATCCAGCTCCCCTTTGGAGTGAACCACCAGGCTCACTTCCCGAAACAGCTGATAAAACCGTTTATATTGTTTTAATTGGGTCATAGACCATCCCATATTTTTATTGATTCATTTTAAAATCACCATCTCAAATCACCATGACAACAGCAGCCTTGGATTTGCTGAAGAACGTTTATTTCCACAGAGCACTGGTATAGGATAGGAAGACACTTTTAGTCAAGAACCGTCTAAAAAATTACCAAACGGTTTAAATGTTTTACATTGACTTTTACTGGGCTGATACCTTAGATTTGTCAGATGCATTCTGTGCAGGAATAAAACGGGGAGCAGGATTATGAAACAACTAATAGATCGATATGGGTTGGCCCCCCACCCCGAAGGTGGGCACTTTAAGGAAATATACCGATCCAGGCAAAGGGTCCGGTCCGCAATTGTCACGGAAACCCGAAATGCCCTCACCCACATCTATTTTCTGCTGGAAAAAGGACAAATCAGCCGGTTTCACCGGGTGGTCCACGATGAAATCTGGAATTTTTATGAAGGGGATCCCCTTCAATTAATCCAGTTTGACACA
>CAYWNB010000107.1:6140-8631 GCA_964459195.1 uncultured Desulfobacula sp. | reverse complement strand
ATGGCCTGGATCTCTCCTTTTTGGTTTACCGATCCTGTCACGGCAATCCCCTGGTGGATGGGAATGCCGGACAAGCTTGACAGCACCGCATAGACCTCGGTGGAAGAGGCACTGTCCCCGTCAATACCGGAATAACTCTGCTCAAAGGTAATACTGATACTGACACTCAGGGGATAATTCTGGGCAAACATACGCCCGATATATCCTGAAACGATCATCACGCCTTTGTCATGGGTCTGGCCCGACATATCGGCCTCATGCTCCACGTTGATAATACCCGGGGTCCCCATATAGCTTTCGGCCGTGATTCTTGTGGGCCTGCCAAAGGCGATTTCCCCCATGCTGTAAACCGCCAGGGCATTGACCTGGCCTACCATGTCCCCTGCCACATCTAAAAGGATGGAATGGTCATCAAACCCCTGCTGCACCTTTTCTTCGTAAAGATTGTGGCGAAACCTGTGTGCGGTGACTGCGGCGAGAACAAACTCCCGAGTGACCAGATCTGACCCGCTTTTTTGGGCCCAATAATCTGCTTCTTTAAGAATCCCCGTTACGTTACCAAACCGCAGGGAGAGTTTTTCCTTGTCCTCAACCATGCGGCTGCCATATTCCAGGATGGCCGATACCCCGCAGGGGGTGAAGGGCAGAAGGTTTTCAGCCAAACAGGTTCTGGCAATGAACCTGGCATATTTTAGTTCATTCTCCGGTGTCAGGTCTGCCTCGTAATCAAAATCCGCCCTGACCTTAAAAATTTTATTAAATTTATCATCTACCTGCTGCAAGGCCCGAAAGGGCTCATAACTCCCTATCAGGATAACCTTGACATCCACGGGAATGGGAAGGGGTTTTAAAAGTGTGGAACCCCTTCCCGATTGATCGGGCAGATCTTCTATGTTCAGGGTCCTGTTTACCAGAGTATTCTTTAAAGTCTCCCATATATGGGGATTCATCAGCAAAGGGTCTATTTCCAGCACCAGGTAACCCTTGTGGGCTTTTAAAACAGATCCGGCCCTAACCTTGGAAAAATCAGTCGGCACAGCGCCCATGGCTGGATAATTTTCAATTTTCCCAAAAAGATTCTGAAAACTGGGGCTGGTTTCAAAGATAACCGGCGCCCCGCGCTCATTTTTCCGGTCACAGAGAACATTGACCTTATACCGTGTCACCAGTGCCTCTGCCATGGACAAAAGATCCTTTTCGCCCTGGTTTCCCGCTTCCAGAAACACGGCCACATTTTCAACGATATCTGTTTGTATCCTTTTTAAATATGCCTCAATACCAGGGTTATGAACAAACAAATCCGCCATGGTTTCGATCTGCCTTAAGATCACTCTGTCCGCCTGGCTTTCCACCAGTTTTTTATACGCTTTTCTCAGCTCCTGTCCCAGCTTCCCCATCTCTCTGAGTACCACATTCAGTCGTTCCTGGACCAGGCCCAGATTTTCCTGAATCCGGGCTTTTGTCTTTTCATCATAGGCCTGATATTCCTCGGCAGGAATTGGGTTCCCCCCCTTGATCGGGACGGCCTGGTATTGGGTTTCCGTCTGGAGAATCCCCACATTGAGAGGCTTGGCAAACGCTTCAACTTCTGCAAAAAGTAAATTCTGTCTGTCAGTAGATTCTCTTTCTGTATCTTTTTTTTGGGTTTGAAATTCTTCCGACTCAAAGGACCGGGGAATTTTAAGTTCTATATTTTCGATAAATCTTGCCATCCTCCGGGCAAAGTCAGCAGCAGTTCCCGATTTCATTTCCAGGGCAACCGGGCAGTATTCATCATCAAAGTTATGAACCAGGCACAAATCCGGGGGAGTCTCCGCTGCCAGAGCATGCCGGGTGAGGATATCCCTTACAATAGTTGATTTTCCAGTCCCCTCATACCCGGTGACAAATATATTGTATCCCGAACTTTTCATGTTCAACCCAAAATCGATGGCCTCCACTGCCCTTTTCTGACCGATGACAGTGTCAAGGGGCGCAAGTTCTCGGGTGGTTTTAAACGAAAGAAAGGAATCATCGGATTTTCTTGTCAGCTCTTTTGCCGGAACATGAAATTTTTTTGCCATTTCTGCCATTGTCCTCTCCTCTAAACACGATACTTAGGATAGGCCCTAACTACAATTTAAAAAATGCCGGGCCTTGATTTAGCGTACATTCCACACAGCAATATGTTCTTGATCGGCTATCCTGGCACAACCGGGCCTATTTATCAATTTTTATTTCCAGGCGACTAAAAGATCAGACAATCATAAGGCCATAATACCTATAGGATTCGCTGAATCACAAAGAGTGTATTGACAACGCCGGGTTCAATCGCATATTTTTAGTAATATACTATAACAAAATTATAAGGAGATAAACCGATGAAAATAACCCACTATAACAAAATACTGCCCGTGACCATGGACAATGACCTGGTAAAAAATGTTGCCGGAAGGGTGTTGATCGGAAAGGAAGACGGGGCCTCTAATTTTTGCATGCGCTTTTTTGAAAT
>CAYWNB010000107.1:0-6040 GCA_964459195.1 uncultured Desulfobacula sp. | reverse complement strand
GGTGGGGGTCCACCAACCCGAATTTGAAGTTAAAAACCTGAGGGAACACGATTATATAGAAAGATTGGGGACACTCGCCAACGGAACCTTTGTGGACAACCAGGTAAATTTTCCCAAAGAAAATGTTCAAGAACCTTCTGCAGACCGGATCTATGAAATTGCCAACCCCTTCCCCTTCAGGGGCACCACCTTTATCAATTCCGCCTGGGCAAACGGTCATGCAGGACAACCTGAAACCATCGGTATTCCCCGGCCCTCCCCCTGCTCGTTGTTCCAGAAATTAGACCACTGGCGGCCGGATCTGACCCCTGAAGATAAAACAAGGCTTCTGGAATTGCTGCCCCACCCCCTTTGTATTGCCCTGGCCCAGGCATCCACTGATCCGGAAGAACTGACAATCCTGGCCCAGAAAGCCTGCACCCTAGTGTTTAAAAAAGGGTCTCATTCCCCCTGGGGCATTGGATACAAACAGACGAAAGACGGCCGTATTGTCCCGGATATCCATGACCCCGAGGTGTTTGAGGTGCTGATCAACAACCCCCACCTTCCCGATGCCTATAAAAAAGCCCTGGTTCTCAGACCCGGGGTCCAGGGGAGCAGTGAAATTGTTGGGGAGTTTAAATCCAGGGACAAGGCCACCCATGTGTTTGAATACCTGAGACGAAACTCCTATATTCCCTGGGGCCATTATGCATCCAACATGGCCGATGACGCCATCCGTTACCGGGCAAACGACCTGAGTTTTCAGGACATGGTCGGCCTGCGCCATCTTTATTACCAGCGGGTCTATGTCCGGGTGGCAGGTCAGCTCGGGATTGCCCTCCCAAACCTGAAACAATGCCTGGGCACAGATGAGCTGGAAACGCTTAGAATGAGCATTATAAAAGCCCTTAAATCGGTCCCGAAGCCAGCACTTACCTTTAACCGCTCCCTGTGGGGATGGAATTTCGGATTTGGATTTGCCCAGTCCGGCCACAGGCTCCACGCCTCCCACCAGATGATTCATCAGCAAAACAGCATGGTTCCAAGAAAAATTACAGACACCAGGGGAGATGATTATAACTGCTTTTCCTGCGGTGACCTGGTGACCGATTTTATCACGGAATTTAAACGCTCCACGGGAAAAAACTTTTTTAAGGCATATCTATCGGCCATCCAAAACAATGAGCGGACAGACGGTAAACCAAAGGGGCCGGCCTCCCTCATTGTCCATGAAGACCCCCGGGTAATCCTATTTGTTCCCAAGGCCCAGACCAGTGAGTGGGAGCTTTGTCTCATGACCAAGAAGGCCTGCAGCAACATTCTGGAAGCAGATACGCACCTGCGAGCTTCTTTGGATCATGCCATGCTCATCGCCATCCAGACGCTTGAAACCCTGGGAGCCCAAATGGTCACGGCCATTGAGTTGTCCGGCCGGTTTGACAAACACGCCCTGGATCAAGATCTGGAGCAGGATATAGGACAGCATCTATTGTATTCATTTATCCCGAAGCTTCCCTATGCCCCGGGAACCTTTTCCGAAGCCCAGCTTCGATGGATCAGCGGGTGCTATCCTGAAGATTTTGCCCAGGCCTGCCGCGGGGCAACCCTTTAACCTAAAACTGAAAGGAGGCGCCATGATTCTTCATGATATTACCTATGAATGGGATGGGAAAAGCCGCGCCGGTGAAAAACCCATTTGCTGGTGGCCGGGATCCTACAGGGTCAGAATTGTTAAACTGGGAGACGACACCAAGGGAATAAGCTATCTGTTTCCCATTGCCGTGATTTTCAAATCCAAAAAAACAACAGAATTCATGAACACCTCATTACAAAATTATATTGATAATTTTGCAAAAAAAATATCCAAAGCCTATGACCTTAATATTGCTAAAACCCTGTGGGTGGAGCTGGGAGATAAAATCCGGGTGGCCCAACTCCACCCGGATAGAAAACTTTCCGATGAAACCCTGTATACCATTTCCTGGAGACCTGCCCGGCCCAATGAATTAAGCATGATCGGCCCCTATATAAAAGACTTTTAAGCCCCGGGGCTAGACAATCCCCTGGTCTATCATGGCATCGGCCACCTTGACAAATCCAGCAATATTGGCGCCATTGACATAGTTGCCGGGAGTGCCATACTCTTGGGCAGCATCCATGCAGGTGCTGTGGATACTGTGCATAATTGCCTTGAGTTTGCCCTCCACTTCCTGACTGGACCATTTGGCCCGCATGGAATTCTGGGACATTTCAAGGCCGGAAACGGCAACACCACCGGCATTGGCAGCCTTCCCCGGTGCAAAGAGGATGTTATTGTCAACAAAAATATCAATACCCTCGGGGGTGGTGGGCATGTTGGCACCCTCACAAACCGTGGTGATTCCGTTGTTGACCAGATTCTGGGCATCCTTTCCATTAATTTCATTCTGGACAGCTGAAGGGAAGGCACAATCGGCCTTGTGGTCCCAGAGAGGATTATGGGCTAGGCTTGGATCACGGGCCATAAAAACCGCTTCGGGATATTTTTCTGCATACTCTCTGATCCGGCCACGTTTTACATTTTTAAGATATATAAGGTACTGAAGCTTGGCCTCATCAATCCCTTGTTCATCAAAAATATACCCGGAAGAATCAGACAGGGTCACCACCTTCCCCCCCAGCTGATTGATCTTTTGGGCGGTGTACTGGGCCACGTTGCCGGAACCCGAGACCAGACATGTTTTGTCTTTCATGCTCTCCTTACAGGTGGCCAGCATTTCATCGGCAAAAAAGACCGCTCCATACCCGGTGGCTTCCGGCCGGATCAGACTGCCCCCCCATTGAAGGCTTTTTCCCGTAAGCACTCCAGAAAATTCATTTTTCAGTTTTTTATACATGCCGAACAAATAACCTATTTCCCTGCCCCCGACACCCATATCCCCGGCCGGCACATCTGTGTCCGCTCCAATGTGTCGAAAAAGTTCGGCCATGAAACTCTGGCAAAACCGCATCACTTCAAAATCGGATTTTCCCTTGGGATCAAAATCAGATCCCCCCTTACCGCCGCCAATGGAAAGGGTGGTCAGGGCGTTTTTGAACACCTGTTCAAAGGCCAGAAACTTCAGGATAGAAAGATTAACCGAAGGATGAAAGCGAAGGCCGCCCTTGTAAGGACCGATGACAGAACTCATTTGGACTCTAAATCCCCTGTTGACATGGACCTTGCCCTGGTCGTCCACCCAGGGCACCCGGAACTGAATCACCCGTTCGGGTTCAACAATCCGTTCCATAATCCCTGCATGGCGGTACTCGGGATTATGGTCCAGAACCGGCTTCAGTGATTCCACAACCTCGCTTACCGCCTGGTGAAATTCTTTTTCAAAAGGATCTCTTCCAGTGACAATGTCCATAATTATTTTCATTTTCATACTCCTGTTTCATATAAAAGGTTTAGCAAAAGAAAATACCGGGTATCCTCCTTTATTTTCCAAACAAAGCTGAGACCGTCCCGATAAAATCCGATTGAGCGCCATCCACATATGCATCCCAGTCCAGGCCATGCTGATAGAAAGCAACAGAAGACAGCTTCTTGGTAATAATCGCATTTCGATAGGCCAGCAGCGGTTCAGAATTCAGGATCTTCAAAATGGCGTCACGGCCCAGGGTTTTCACCAATATTCCGGGGATATAGGTTTCCAATACCTTCCACAGCAGATCCTCATCTGCCAGCAGGTTCTCAAGATTTTCCCCCACAACCGTTTGAAAGGCAAAAATCTGTTCGCTGGTTTTTTCGGAAAGAACAAACAAGGGAATGGCAGGATCCTGCTCATGAATTTTGATGAGCATATCGGTTTCAGCACCGGCATAGTTTGAAACCTGCATCATGATATCCCGAATCAGTGCCCACCTTGTGACCTTGTCTTCCAACAGGTGCTTGTCATAGCTTTCTTCCAGCAAAAAGGCCGTGAGCACTTCGGCCACTGCAGAGGAGAAGACCCCGCCCTTGTTGGCAGTGGTATCCTTGATCTGGAGAATCTTAGTGGATGCCGCGATATAGCGCCGAGCGGTATCATCAAAAAAAACATTGGCCCCCTCAACAATAAACTTCAGTTCTTTAAACAGAGAGACAAATTGTCGCACATTCCCATGGTTAATGGTATCCTTGAAACCGCCGCAGGGAATAAAGGCCTTGATATCAGCCGTTTCAATATAGCGCCTATTATCAGGGTCCGTGAGAAAATTTCTATGGAAGACAGCCCCATCCTCCACAAAAGTGCCGTCGGGCAAGGTGATGTTCTTCCCCTTGAGCAGCACCTGAAACCCGTTTTTACCCAATTTCTCCTTTGGATACCCCAAAGAATTCATCCGGGGGGAGGTGTGGCGCATGAATGCGATCTTCATGAGTTCCTTTTTATCCAACCCATCGGGATCAAAGAGGATGGACCCCCCGTCAATTATCAGACAGATCTTGCCCCTGTAGCACTGGATCTCGTTACAGCCCAGGTCCCCGTCGGGTCCTCCTGTCATCATCAGGTTCAGCGCTTCTTCTTTACAGCCGGAATGGGCAATAAGGGTTCTAAAAGCGCCCATGACACTGGTGGTGGTCATGCCGCTGATCTCAATTTTTCCACCGATGTGGCCATAGATCTCTTCCATGTCTGCGGTAACAACTGTGGTATTTCCATTGATCGCAAGTTCGGTTTTCTTGTTGCCCCGTTCAATCAACCCGAATAGATCGCCGTTCTTTAAAATTCCATAGGTATCATGGGGAATACCGAAACTCTTGCCCGTGGTAATGGTCCGCCAGTATTGATATCCCCTCTGTTTTGCCCGAAGGGACACAGCATCCATCAAGGGAGCTGTTCCCTCATCCGGACCAAAAAACACCATTTCAGGACGTCCATAATGATCAACAACACGGGCATCGGGAAGCATGAGGTCCATAATCCCTTCGGTGTAGTCATACAGGGCATCCATGCTGTAACCGGCATACAGGGTATGAGGCACCACCACTCCCTTTGAGCCGCTTTCACAGATATCCTTGTGTTTGAGGCGCTGGGCTTTTGGCCCCAGAGCATAATTAAGCAGCAGGGCATTGTCCAGTTCCATACCATGGTTGGTGGGCGATACCCGGATCAGACGCAACCCGCCCCGGGCAATGTCGTCGGCCCGCAAATGGGTCCCACAGGCATAATGGCCATTGACAAAGAAAATCCCATAAACAAATTGTTTAAACACCAGAGGATCTAAAATCCGGTTGTCCATTCTAAAGGAGAAAGAGCGTTTCTCGGGTTTATAAAAATTGGTTTTAAAGGTAGCGGGGATAAATTTAGACATAAAAGAAAAAATATCACGTCCCAGGGGAAGGTCCATGAACCTCACCGAAAGTATGTGATGAAATTCAGCCTGCTTTTTCCCAAGTTCCTCCGGGGTCAAGTCACAGGTAGTGTCCGGGTTAAATTTTTGCTCAAACAGCTTGTACAGGAAAGAAATGAGGTCTGGATGAGCACAGGCGACTTCCATAATGAGGCGGGACACATAGGTAAACTTGTTGGACTCGTGGATCCGGGCAGAGAAGGCCTCCTTATGGTCCACACTTGCCAGACTCTCCATGATATCCCGGTCTGTCTGGGTTCCCCGTTCCTTAAAGATAAACATATGGGTAAAATCAATGGCATTGACGGCAAACAGCATTTCAGGAAAGCTTAATTTTTCTTCCACATAGAGCCGTGTGGCCAGGCTGACAGAAAGGCTTAAATAGGACCGAAGATCATCCACCAGGCCGATTTCCATTTTCCGGGACAATTCTCCCTGGACATAGAGGGAACAAATAGAGGAGACGACCCCGGATTGGGTATAATAGGGTTCCCAATAGGCCCGGGTAATCACCAGCCCATGGTCGGCAAATAATTTTCTCAACACCTGCAGCTGGGGCCGTTCAAAATCGGAATTGAACATGAAGCGGATTTCCCCGATATCCGAAAGATTGAACACCTCAATCAGGGGGATGACGGCGGTGGAAACCTCTCCTAAAAATTTTTCATACCGATTCCGGGTCAGGCGGGGGGTATCTCCGTAA
>CAYWNB010000106.1:0-9854 GCA_964459195.1 uncultured Desulfobacula sp. | reverse complement strand
TTTATCATTGATCAATCGGGTTCGCCAACTCCGGCCGGCGTAGGATGTGGTTCACTGATTGAAATATTCACTTGTTTGGACTGTGAGCAGGAGTGGTACAACCTGAAAATTGTGGCTTAACTCGGTCTCCAATTTTTTGGGGGAGGATCACATAATGACCAGTAAATATGGACTTGGGTGCTTTTTTAAAAATTGGGAGGTATTTGGTATTCTCTTTACAAAAAAATAGAACTGTCATATATGTTGTCATAACACTTATCATTGTTTGATAACAGTTTGATAAAAATAAATTTTATCCGCTTGGCGGTTGTAACCGACAGTGCGGAGCTATATATTAATCGGCAATCAAATAGCCGAGAGCATTGCGAGACAAAGCCACACCTTCAATTTTAACATTATGAATAAAATTTTATGAGCATCTCCTTTACAGGTTCCTAGTCAATTGTAGATTTAACCTTATTGAGGAATATTAATGATCGGTTTTTGTCAGCATTTCTTCGAATAGCGATGTCGGCAAAGGAAAAAGATTGTTTGATTTTTATCAAGGCAAAAATACCATAAATATTAAATAAAATCAATAAGATATGCTTAATTTGGCCAGGAAAATTACAGAAAAATATCAAACTAACGAGTTGTACACAGGGCTTGCCTGAGAAAATTGGGTGAATCGTGCAAATGTCTCAATTTAAACCATGCTTACAAAAAAAGCAGGCAATATTTCAATTACGTGTCAACCATAATATCTCATATATAAGGTTTCGCAAGTAAGCTGCTTGACGAAGAATCAATTTTGAAAAATTATATAAAACAAAGGTCTCAAGGCTTCACCTTGTTAGAGGTCTTAGTGGTAATGATGATACTGGGTATTCTAACATTCCTCTCAGTGAACATGTTTAAATCCGAAGACGCCCGCAATCATCTTTCTAAAACCGATGATCGGCTTGAGTTGATAACGGCAAAAATCAAACAATATTATGAAATTCATCAGCAGTTGCCGGTTCATGACCCGGATGGTACCCAAACGGATGAAATACCCGTTCAGGTCAATGGGCTTGATATGGAGCAAAAATACCGATTTGATGCCTGGGGACAATATTTGAAGTATGATCCGGGTGATGTAAGTGACATACAGGATGTGGGCGGGGTTGCCGCGTCTATTGTAAGTGGAGGACCGGATCAAAATATTGATACGAAAGAAGATAATATTACCATTTTTATTAATGTGATGGTGGAGGCGAAATTCATTACACTTAAAAAACTAAAGGTTCTCGGGGAAAAAGTAGCCGCTTATGATGCCCTGTTTGCAGGTGTTGATAATAATGGGAACAAAGAAGTGGATGATATTTTATCCATTGGGGATGCGGCGGAGTTAACAGGTGACGCGTCTGCGCCAGTTAATTTCAATACCTGTCCGCCCACCAATAGCTTTAACAATGATCCCTCAGGAGGCTTTGCGACTCTGGATGCCATTGAAGACTGTACCCTGGAAGATATTGAAGACTGCAAAGGGGTGGTGAATTATAATTGTCCCGCTCCTCTAATTAATCATATTGTCTCGTTTTACGGGCTACCCAGTGGTTTGCCCGGGGGGTACGATCTTGATCCCTGGAATCATTATTATAAATGGGGATATGAGGGCAGGCGCCTCATCCCTGATGATGATACCACAAAGATTACACCGTCGGATCGTCGGTACCACAGATTTTACTCCAGTGGGCCGGACGAAGATGTTATACAGGACGATATTACGTTTGCCGGTCAGTAAGCCCGTTCATTGCTGATAAGCCGATAACTTTTTTCAACAAAATGGAATCTGATATGCCTTGCCCAATATTGAACGATCGAAGAGCCTTTTCTCTGATAGAAATTTTAGCGGTTTTGAGTATCGTTGCCGTCATTATTTTTTTTATTAGCCAGGCAATTCATTTCTATGGTGCCAGAAATAATGGTTCCCGGGTGCAAATGCGAATGGAACATATTGTTGAAAAAGCAAAGGCGTATTACCTTAATTATGAGAATTTACCGATAATTTTATCCACGCTCGCTGTCCCAGTATCACTTCCTCTGGCATCGGATCCTTCAATGGAAAGCGGTTTTGATATCGATTCTAAATACCGGTTTGATAGCTGGGGGCAGACATTTCGATATATCAGTTATACAAACGATGAGAAGAACCATAGACCGGGGTTGATTCTCGTTGATCCGCTTGAGCCGGGTACACGGGTCTGGGGAAGTCCACCGCGGCCAACAATTAAAATACCAGCCGGGAGCCGTACGCTTCTTCGAGCCATCGAGTTTCGAGGACGACGCGTGGCCGGGCTCATTATCAGCACCGGGCCGGATCAGGTCCAAAGCTATACGGTGACCCAAGGATATCCGGAAGTCTATGTTTTGGATTCCGCCAGTGATGACATTATACTGCCCATTGATCTGACCGTCGAAGCCACACAAATCGCCCAGGCTGAATTGAAAGTGCTAAATGACAAGGTGATGGCTTTAGATGACCGGTATTTAGGGGTAGACAACAATGAGGATGGCGTGCAAATTGACGAGGAAGGCTGTAAGGGAATTCTTTACCGCGTTAACGGCATACCGCCTATCCCGCAGGACTTTCAAGATTGCAACCAAATTGTGTGGGATAAACCATCGACAGTTATTCCGCCCGGAACCGATAAAGATATTAACTGCGGCAGATTGACATTGGATTATATGAAAGCTTTTTTTTGTCCCAAGCCTTGGGAAGACTGCCCGCCGGGATATTATGTGCCGGAAATCATAGAAATCCCTCCGACTCTCGTGCCTGTGACAGACGATGATTACGATCCGAATAATCCCACCGCGCTTTGTCCAGGTACCCCAAGAGCGGCTGTCCCGGCAGATTATGCCAGGATACCCTTTGCTCGGGGGGCCCCAAAATTCAACGATTGCCACTGGGGATTGGTTAAAACACAGTATGGCGGCCCGGAGGATACTGAGGTCAATGAAACCGATAGTGACTCGGCCCGGGCGTTTATTTCTTGCTTGTTTAACCTGGCGCCCGGGGCTGTAGTCGATCCATGGCTCAACGGCTATGTGTGGGGATGCGGGTCTGGGCCGGGTACAATCCTCAATCCAGAAAACCAGGGCGAAAATAGTTTTGGTGACTATTATACGGATGGCTGCCAATATTATTATGATGATACAGATCCCCGATACCATCGGTTTTTTTCAGCCGGGCCCAACGGATGGCCCATGGCCCTGGAAGTCGATAATGAGAAAACGCCCACCGATGACATCATTTTCTGATGCAATATCAGAAGGTCATCGATTGAAGGCAAACGGTTAAAATGATAAAGTGATAAAAATGATACTCGAAGTAAATTCACTCAATAAACAGTACACGAGCAAAGAAGGAAAGGTCCACGCACTCAAAAATTTTGATCTGCAAGTTGAAAAAGGTGAAATTTTAGGGCTTCTCGGACCGAATGGAGCGGGTAAAACCACGGCGGTTAAACTGATCATGGGATTTTTACATCCCTCTGGAGGCGATATTCGGTTGGCAGGGCAGGTTTTGAAACCGTCTGACCCAAGGATGCAAATCGGTTATCTCCCTGAAAGTTTTCGGCCCAATCCCAACCTGAGCGTTAAAGAGTATTTGACCTTTCAATGCAGGTTGGCCCATCGCAACGGCAGGTTTGTTCCTGAAGAAGTCAATACATTATTAAGCCTTGTCGGCATGGAACGGTTCAAAAATCGTCGTATCTCAAATTTATCCAAAGGGATGGGGCAACGTGTGGGTCTGGCCCAGGCATTTGCCGGAGATCCTTCTATACTGATATTAGACGAGCCGACATCCGGATTGGATCCATTGGGGAAAGGAGATGTGATTCAGCTTTTACTGGATATGAAGGCCGGGGGGAAGACTATTTTTTTTTGTTCTCATATCCTTTCCGAAGTCGAGAGACTGTGTGATCGTATCGGCATTCTCAATGAAGGTGAGATTAAGTTCATGGGCACTGTGGCCGCTTTTTTTGAAAAATGGCAGGTAAATAATTTAGAACAGGCATTTAGACAGGAGGTCCTGTGCGGGCAATCTTGACCATCGGTAATATCACGCTGAAAGACAGTTTCAGAAGTCGTATTTTTTGGGGTATGTTGATTTTTCTGGCACTTTTTCTCATGTTTTGCGTGTATATCAGTTCTCTATCACTCGGTACGGTGGCCCGTGTAATCGAAAACACCGGTATGTTAGGCATTACTTTGTCTTGCTTGCTGGTAACCATTCTCTTTGGGCTATACGCATTATATCAGGAAAGAGAACGAAACGAGCTCTATGTGATTATTAACAGAATGCCGCGGGGCCATTATCTGATAGGACGTTTCCTAGGGACAAGCTACACGGTGATTATATTTAGCACACTTATGGGGATAGGCGTTTTTGTCCTGACATGGTTAATCGGTCAAAAGTTTGCACCAGAGCTGTTTTTTGCGGTTTATATGGATATTCTGGAGTTCACCCTGCTGACCGCTTTTGGACTGTTGTTTTATGCCCTTGGGTTGACCTTTGCCTTAAATGCGTTTTTATGTATAGCAGTGTTTGTATTGGGACACTCTTTTGATGAGGCAATATTAAGCTTTATCGGCCTTGGCCAGTTCGGCAGCCAGGGGCATAAAATATTTATAGAAATTGTATCCTACCTGTTCCCTAATTTTGATATGTTCAATTTTCGACTCGATATTGTTCATGGCGCATCTATTCCAATAGATAAATTCTTTTATGCAAGCACGTATTGGTTATTCTATGTAACTGCTGTATTAACGCTCAGTGCCATGGTGATGAATCGTAAAGATATATAGACGATGCCATGAAAAAGCGATTTGTCATAGTATTGGGGTGTTGGTTGGCAGCGGTTTGTGTCAATTATTCCTGCCGTATTACCCATCCTTTGGAAATAAAAGAGGAAATTCGGTTTTTACCTCAAAAAGCCGTGGTGGATATTTTATCTCTTGACCATCGCGGACTGGCGGCGGACATTCTCTTTATTCAGGCCATTCTTCATTCGGGCAGTCTCATGTGGAAACCGTTAAAATATACATTTGATAGTGAATGGAGCTATCAAATTATGGACCTTGTGACCACCCTTGATCCACGATATTTAACCGCCTATCTTTTTTCCGGCATGGGCCTGGTTCACGGTCCAAAAGATGTTCTTCTGGCGCGTCCCATACTTGAGCGGGGCATGACCCATTACCCGGAAAACTGGGAACTTCCTTTTTGGCTTGGGTACCATTGTTATATTTATTTAGAAGATTACGAGACAGCCGGAAAGTATTTTTGGCGTGCTGCCCACCTGCCCAATGCACCGAAAAGTTATATGGCACTCCTATTTTCATCTTTGAAAAAGGGGGGTCAGTATGAGAAGGCGATTCTTGCACTAAAAGGCATGATTGAAAATACTCAAAACCGTAAGGTAGCACAGATTTATCATAATCGGATTGTTCATCTTGAGAACCTGGTGGCGCTGCAAAATGCCCTTAAAAAATTTAAAGCGATCAAAGGCCATCCGCCGGAAAACCTGAACGAATTGGTAGCTGAGAAATTGATGGACACCATACCGAAAGATCCTGCGGGGAAAGACTACTTGTGGGATAAGCAAACGCTTGGTGTGAAAATTGCAAATTAGTATTTGCAAATTAGCAAACTATGGTACCCTCCCCCTATGACCTATAAAGATTTTTTTAAGCTGACGGATACACCGTTTCGCCTGACACCGGATGTCGATTACTTTTTTTCGAGCCAGGGCCATGGAGCTGCCCTTGAAACACTTTTTTACAGCATTCGTTCCGGAGAAGGGTTTGTTCAGATTACCGGTCAACCGGGTGTTGGAAAAACCCTGCTGATTCGGCATCTATTAAACCAGCTTCACGGAGAAGTGAAAACTGCACTTATTCTGCACCCTCGGCTGGGGGCAGAAGACCTTTTGAAAGTTATCCTGGAAGATCTAGGCATCCAGGCTGATGTCAATGCAAACAATACCAAGGAGGGGCTTTTGAAGTTCTTCCGGAAACATCTTCTGGATACCGGGCAAAAAGGGTGTACAACCGTGGTGATTATTGATGAGGCCCAGGAGATCCCCAATGACACCCTGGAAGAGTTACGGTTGTTGTCCAATTTGGAAACGGAAAAAAAAAAATTATTATCCATCATTCTGGTGGGACAAACTGAGCTTGAAGAAAAATTAAATCACCGGTCCTTGCATCAGCTTTATCAGCGAATAACAATTCGGTACCGAATTGAACCATTTACCCGAAAGGAAACTGATGAGTATATCCGGCACCGGCTATCCATTGCCGGTGCTGCCGGAAATGTTTATTTCTCAAACAGCGTCCTTCATGCGATTCATAAAAAAAGTGTCGGCATCCCGAGGCGAATCAATATCCTTTGTGAACGGACCTTAATGGCGGCCTGCGTTGAAGGCCAACAAACCCTGAAGAAAAGGCACGTGAAAAGGGCAGTCACAAGTTATCTGGGGACGGCACCTTTATCCAACACAAGACGATATCCAATAGGGATGGCGATTTTGCTGCTGGCCGTTTTTCTTGCAGCAGGCACCTGGTATCTTTTTTTCTCGGAATACAGCAAACCCTTTATATCTGCCAAAGGGCCTTTAATCGCGTCTGAAAAACAAAGCGTAACCGATGGGGCGGAAAATGATAAAAAAAGCAGTGGTCCAGGGGCATTTGCACTATCACCCTCCAGTTCTAAACCAGTTTCTTTTGCGCCAGGCACAGATTTGAAATTTGAACATCCGCCGGTGGAAAGGCTTCCTGAAAACTGGCGGTGTTTGGTATTGGACCGGCAGAATGATCAGGGACAAATGTGGCAGGGTAAAGGTAAAACCGTCGTGCCGGTTCAATCTTTTGAAATCCAGGACATACCCTTAGATGACGGGATCTATCTTTTGGGTCAAGGCAGGGATAATATCCCGTTTATTTTAAGCCACCACGGTTTTTTACCCGGGCAGCGAAATCCAGGGCTTGCTGAACGATTATGGTCCCAGTTCGGCACCCATGAGAAACTACCGATCATCCCTTTAATTATTTATCCCGGTAAGCGTGACGGCAACCGGATACAAGATGGTGGGGCGGCTAAGCATATCAGGACCGTGGTCGATGGATGGGCCGATGCGTGGCGGTCTCTGGATATTGATCTTTATATTCAGTATTATGGTCCGACACATATTCATTATTTGTCTGCCGAGCAAAAATCAAAAATGATATCCAGAGCGGAATACTACAGGAAAAAAGGGGGGCTGTTTCGTCGGACCGGGTCTCTCACCCTTCAGATTTCTGAACCTGTTTGTATCATCAATCCTGCTAGCCCGAATACGGCGATGGCCTTTTTTTACCAGCACTATGCCTCTGCCCGGTACATAGATGAAGGTATAAAAGTACTGTTTTTACGGCAGATGATCGAATTTAACGACACGGCACCGGCCTGGAAAATTGAGGGCCATTTCTGGATGCCCATGCCGTCTGTTAAAAAAAAGGATAGCTGATGTCGTTGTTCAAGCATGAAATAAATCGTAATCAAAAAGGGATGTCACTCCTTGAAGTTCTGCTTGCCCTGGCCATTCTATCTGTCGTGGCGATCTATCTTTCAAGAATGGTTGCCTTTGTTGAATCGGGAAATAAAGTTGACCAGACTTTTGACAGGATGGAGAAGATCACCCGACACATAAAAGTATACTATCTGAGTCATGAAACTGTGCCGTCCCCTGCGGAAACACCACCGGATAGTGTGCCGGTGGACGACGGGCTATTCAATTTGCCCCAGAAATATCGATTTGATGCCTGGGGACAATATTTTTTTTATGATACAACCGATACAATTGTCGGTTGTAAGGTGAACGGGCACAATGCAGCCGGTGTGTTAATCAGTTTAGGGGCAAATCAGGTAAAAGATTATACTGTTACGGATAGCAATGTTTACACCGGTGGAGGGGATGACCTGCTGGTTCCCATT
Source organism: uncultured Desulfobacula sp. (assembly GCA_964459195.1). Taxonomy (GTDB): domain Bacteria; phylum Desulfobacterota; class Desulfobacteria; order Desulfobacterales; family Desulfobacteraceae; genus NBML01. The sequence goes on along the minus strand of CAYWNB010000106.1, from coordinate 1,849 downwards.
ACAGTGGAAGAAGAAGCCTGGCAGATTGTCATGGCCGAGCTTGATGTACTCGAGAAACGGGTGATGGCCTACGATCGGATCTTTGCAGGGATTAACAATAATAAACTCTTCGATATTTATGATCCCTCGCTATTTGTAGGTCCCCCGCCAGGCTGCGATGATTTGTATCCAAATCCGACAAATTTAGAATCTTATCGTCTGGTGGATGAAACCGGTTGTGTCAAAGCCACGGGGAGCGGGGAAGACTGTTCTTTCACGGTTACTGAAATGGACAATGAGGGTGGCAATGATCCGAATTGTGGACGTGCTAGCATTGATGAGTGTCTGACGAAAGAGGGACTGGAAAATTTTTTGGTATTATACGGGCTGGGAGCAAATGATTCAAGGTCAGAAAGTTTCCGGTATTATTCCGATCCCTGGGGCAATTCTTACCAATGGGGGGATAGCACAATTTTTTCACCCGATAATAGGCGATATCATGTTTTCTATTCCATGGGGCCTGACAGGATTATCAACAGCAAAGATGATATGACACCTTACTAGGATCAGGAGCAATTGATGGATTTAAAGAGCAGTCGATTTTTTTTAAGTCAACCTAAAACCGGTTTAAGAGACTGCCGGGGCTTTTCCCTTTTGGTCATCGTTTTTTTAATGACATCTGTGGCTGTCATGGCAGTGGGTGTTTTGACCCTGAGTGTAAAATTACGGGCGGTGGAAAAAGAGCGCCTGGTGCCGGAAAGACTGGATACCATCCGCCGGGCTTTGCAGTGGTATTATCTTTCCCATCACGATCTGCCGCTGTCTACTGATCGAGATACTGACCCGGATTACACTGTTCCCACAAAAGCCCTCAATTTACCCCAGAAATACCGTTTTGATTCAAAGGGGCAGTTTATTCGCTATGATTGCTCTCTAACAAATGAAGGAATCGTGGATATTCAGGGCTTGACGGTTCAAACTGTAAAGGTGGCTGCAGTTCTGGTTGCAAGGGGGCCGGATGGACAGATCTCCCCCGGTAATCTGGAAAATCCCTATGCTGATCCGGCTGATTTTGTTGAATCCAGTGACGATATCGTGGTTGGGGTTTCCCTGCGTGCAGAAGCCATAAAAATAGCCAACCGTGCAGTGGTCGTCCTTCAAATGGCTGCCAGAGCTTATGATGGACAATTTTATAACATCAATAACAATGGAAATACATGTTATCTGCCTTGTAATATTGATGATAAGGGGACTCCGGATCCCTCGGATGATGAGAAAAAAACTCCTCCCCCAGAACCTATTATCGATGAATATGGCTATGTGCCAGCTGAAGGCAAAAACGGGACAAACTGTGTTCGATACGGTCAACTCACAAACGATCCGGATCGGGGAACGGCTTCCCTGGACGGATGCACCACCGCTGTAAAGGATATCATCGATGTGTTTGGTTTAAATCGGAACCGGTATACCGTCGATCCCTGGGGAAATCCTTATCTATGGGGAAGTGCTGCTGAATATGGTGGTTATAATATTTCAAAAGAAGATGATATAATCCGGAATCGTCGCTATTGGACGTTCTATTCCATGGGGCCGGATAATACAAAAGATACCCGTGATGACATTACTCCCTCCACTGATCACATTGATGGGTATTGGACGACACCCAAAATATTCAACCGGAACGCTAAAGAATGTTTCCAAATTGTAGATCCAAACTGAAAAATCGGCTCCTCATAATTTTTTTTAACCGGATTCTGGCATGGAAAAATTGGGATAAGCAGCTTTTGGTTCACCGTGGAAAATTTGTAAAATAATCCGTAATTCACCATCAAAAAAATAATAAGTTCTCATTATAGTTAAAAAACAACCA
>CAYWNB010000105.1:7574-10197 GCA_964459195.1 uncultured Desulfobacula sp. | reverse complement strand
AAGCCTGATCCCTCCCTCTTTTTTTTTGATCGATAAAAGCCTTTTCAACAAGTTCCATGGAAGGAGCCCAGCTTTCTCCACAAAAGGTAATAAAGCTTCTTAGCTGATTATTCTCCCTTAGAATGGATTCGTTTTTTACAATTTGCCCGACACCAATTTGATAATTTGCCAGCGCCTGAATGTATTCATACCTATCGGTTTTTAAAATCACGATGGGTGGAAAGCCAGCCTTGATTACTGGAAGGTTTGACAATAGTCTTGCCATACGTCCATTGCCGTCATAAAATGGATGTATATGGACAAATGCCAGGTGAAGCTTTGCATAGGCTTCAATGGCATCCTTTTTTGTTATTGTGGAATTCATATGTTCATTAAGAAATGACAACCAAAGACTCATTAATTCCTGGATTTGATGGGGAGGGCTGTATTCAATGATTTTTTGATCATCACCAATAACAACCTCGGCCCTATTTGGTTCTTTTTTCCAATTTCCCACGGGCCTGTATATATCAACGACTCTCTGGGTTTGTACTGCTGTGTGTAAACTAAAAAGATCGTTTGCAGATATCGGGTCTTTTTTATTAACCAGGCCGAAAATTAAATCAATCGCAGTTGAATGCCCGACAACTTCCTCGTGGTCCTTTAATGGCTTTCCTTTAATGGTCAGACCTTCTTTAATAACAAATGCAGTCTCTCCCAGTGTAAGCGTATTGCCCTCGATGGCTACTGAGTTATGGGTCCAAAGGTTACGCAACTGGACCACCAGGGAAATTTTTATATCATCATCAAGACCTTCTAAAAATTTCATGTTTAGTCCTTTTAGTATCAATTCATGCGCTAGGAACTGTAAATATACGAAATAAAAAAAAGGGGTTCAGGAACCTTGCAGTTTTTTCAGTTCCAATTTTGCTTCTATAAAATCTGGTTTTAGAGAAATAGCATATTGAAAATTTTTTTTGGCTAATTTGTTCTTTTTAAGATTTACAAATGCAATTCCTTTTGAATAAAAAATGACAGGGTGCTTATCATTTATGGCCTGAGCCTTCTCCAAAAAGTCCAATCCCTCGTAAATGGCTTGTTTGTCTGAAACCTCAAAAACCAAATTTTGTCCTAAATTTAGCAGAAGTTCAAAATTATTTTTGTCATATCTTAATCCCTGTTTATATGTTTTAAGAGCAAGATCATAATTGCCAGTGTCTGAGTAAACATTTCCAAGGTTGACAAATACCGGTACGTATCTTTTATCAATTACTCCCTGGTTTAAAATCTCTTTTAACATACGAATGGCTTGTTCATATTTACCCTGTTTGGCATATGCTGCACTTAGGTTCATGAAGTTTTGAAGATTTTTTGGATTCAAACGAATTGCTTTAAACATGATTTCCTGTGCCTTATCATACATCCCTATGTTTATATATGCTTTGCTAAGACTGGCGTAGCCTCTGGAATGCTTGGGAGAAATTTCAACCACTCTTTGCCAAATCTTCACGGGATTTTGAAACACAAAGTTTGTTTTTAACGTTACAATGGACAATGAAATCCCTGATACAATAATAATGCCCAAAAAAAAGAATCGGTTAAGTTTGATCCTTTTTATTACGGAATAAAAGAGAACGGAAATGGAGAAAAACAAGCCGACATTGGGCAGGTACGTGCGGTGGATAAATACAAGATCTCTGATTGGAATGATGCTTGATTCTACCGATATGCTGATAAAATAAAAAAGAATTCCAAATCCGGCCAGTTTTAAATTTTTGTTAAATCCGATAAGGAAAGCAAAGAAAATGATGAGGCCTAAAATGATTCCCGGGATGATAATATCAGGATGAATATAACTTGAATGAACGATAGAATCATAGTCTATGATCAGTCGATTCGGCCAGAAAATTTGACACATGTAAAATAATAGAACGGGAAATTGATTTGTAAGGTATTGGAGTCGGCTGATTTCAATCGTTTCAGTCGTCATTTTTCTGATTTCATTTAGATCAATCAGATTATATTTGATAAATAAAACGAATCCTATTGTAATGAATATCATTCCCAAAAAAAAGACGGCAATTTTTTTTTTGGTAGGATTGAAACAAAATATTTCAAGAAGAATGATAATTGGGAATATTGTGAAAGCGTTCTGTTTAGTGTTTAAAGCACAAGCAAGGAAGATGCAAAATAAAAAGAACCACCCAGCTTTTTTTGCTTTTAAAGGCGTTAATCGTAGCGAAATATAGCAAAAAAGACAGGATACAAAAAACAATGCGGTTAAAGACGCCAGCCTCTGCACGATATAAGATACCGCAAATATGCTCATGGGATGAATCCCAATGAAGAATGCCGCCCCCATAGAAAGATACATTTTTTCTTTGTCGGAAAACTCCATGGCTTTACCAGAAGGAGTTTGCCAAAGTATCTGAAAAAAATGAAAACATGCAATAAAAAATAAAATGTGGATACAGATGTTGGTCAGACTGTAATAGAATGGCTCCAGTTTTGAGAAGTGAAAATTCAAGGCAAAGGAAAGATAGCCGATAAATCTAGCCCGGCAAAAGGAAGCAATTTTATTCAAGTTTAATGTGCGAATGGCTGGGTTCTCCACAATAGAGGAATAATCATCAAAAAGGAAAGA
>CAYWNB010000105.1:4416-7474 GCA_964459195.1 uncultured Desulfobacula sp. | reverse complement strand
CGGGAAAAGACAAATTAATTATGCGTAAGGGAATTATCCTTGCCGGCGGATCCGGCACCCGACTTTATCCTCTGACATATTCAGTCAGCAAACAATTAATGCCTGTTTATGATAAGCCAATGATTTATTATCCTTTGGCAACGCTCATGCTGGCAGGGATTCATGAGATACTGATCATAACAACCCCCCATGATCTGGAAAGCTTCAAAAAGGTATTGGGTGACGGCGCCCAGTGGGGTATTTCTTTGCAATATGCGGTTCAGCCTTCACCAGACGGACTTGCCCAGGCCTTTATCATTGGAGAAAATTTTATTAAAAATGATCCGGTCACACTCATTCTGGGGGATAATATTTTCTATGGAGAGGGATTGTCCACCCGGTTACAGGTGATTGCAAAAAAAGAAATCGGTGCAACCATATTTGGATACTATGTCAAAGATCCTCAACGCTATGGTATCGTTGGGTTTAACAGCAACGGTCGTGCGATCAGTATCGAAGAAAAACCGGATGTTCCAAAATCAAATTATGCCGTGACCGGACTTTATTTTTATGATAATGATGTCCTCCAAATTGCAAAACAAATTAAACCATCGGTCCGGGGGGAGCTTGAAATTACAGATATAAACAACATGTATCTGACACAAGGTAATTTGGATGTTGAGCTGTTCAGCCGGGGAACCGCCTGGCTTGATACGGGGACCCATGAGTCCCTTCTGGATGCCGGCATCTTTATTAAAGTTGTAGAAGACCGCCAGGGACTTAAAATAGCCTGCCTGGAAGAGATTGCCTATAGAATGAAACTCATTGATGCACAACAAGTGGAAAGAATGGCAGCGCCTATGAAGAAAAACGGTTATGGCCAATATTTGATGGATCTTTTGAATAAAAAAACATACCTATGAAATATACACCACTGCGTATACCCGATGTCATTGTAATTGAACCCCAGGTTTTTGGTGATCACCGCGGTTTTTTTATGGAAACATGGCGGGAAGATGAATTCAAACAAAAAATTGTTGATCTGACCTTTGTACAGGACAACCACAGTAAATCCCTCCAGGGCATTCTAAGGGGACTTCATTACCAGATACAACACCCCCAGGGTAAACTTGTTCGAGTCGTTTCCGGAAAAATATTTGATGTGGTCGTGGACTTGAGAAAATCCTCGTCAACTTTTGGTGAATGGGTAGGGATAATATTATCCTCGGACAATAAAAAAATGCTCTGGGTCCCGCCGGGCTTTGCCCATGGTTTTTATGTGTTAAGTCATGAAGCCGAGTTTATATATAAATGTACAGACTACTGGTCTCCTGAATATGAGCGAAGTATCATATGGAATGATTCATCCCTATCCATCGACTGGCCGATTATTCAGAACACATTTCCGGTATTGGCAGAAAAAGATAAAGACGGATCAACCTTGGAAAATGCAGAGGTTTTTGTATGAAGGTTCTTTTATTTGGTTCAGATGGCCAATTGGGATGGGAATTACAGCGTACCTGCCCTGATACTATTGAGATTGTAACCTGTGACTATCCAAACGTGGACTTTTGCAGTGCCCATACCATTGAAAAGTGCATAAACGCAACTTTGCCCGATTGCATCATCAATGCTGCGGCCTACACCGCGGTTGATAAAGCAGAACAGGAAACAGACCTGGCTTACAGGATTAATCATGATGCGGTTTTGGAAATAGCAGAACGTTGCAAAAAAAATAAAATTTTCATGGTGCAGATTTCAACGGATTTTGTTTTCAATGGCCGTAATTTTAAACCCTATAAACCGTATGATACACCTTCACCTGAGTCCGTTTATGGTAAATCAAAGCGAGAAGGCGAAAAGGCTGTCCTTGACATTTTAAACGACAAAGCATTGCTAATCAGGACCGCCTGGCTTTATTCTTCCCATGGAAATAATTTTGTAAAAACCATGATCCATCTCATGAAGGAACGAGAGACGCTTACGGTTATTGATGAACAAATCGGTACACCCACATGGGCATTGGGTCTTGCCCATGCCATTTGGAATTCCATAGAAAAAAAAATAACCGGAATATTTCACTGGACAGACGCTGGAGTTGCCTCCTGGTATGATTTTGCCATGGCCATCCAGGAAGACGGGCTGGCAGCAGGACTGCTTGAAAAATCCATACCCATATTACCCGTTACGGCTAAACAGTTTCCAACTCTTGCTAAAAGGCCTTATTACAGTGTTCTTGATAAGAATTCTTTTTTGCAGGCAACTGGTTTGAAACCGCTGCACTGGCGTGTTCAACTCAGATCCATGCTAGCGGAACTTGTTCGATGAGAAAATTATTGGTGACAGGCGGTGCAGGCTTTATCGGCACAAATTTTGTTTACTATTGGTTGAGCAAGTATCCGGATGATACCATACTTGTTCTGGATGCATTAACCTATGCCGGAAACAGACAGAATTTGATGGAAGCGGATAAAAATTCAAAATTCAAATTTGTCCATGGTAATATTCTGGATCAACCCCTTGTTGAGTCTTTGTTGAAGAATCACAAAATTGATACGATTGTCCATTTTGCTGCTGAGTCCCACGTGGACAGATCCATCCACGGACCGGATGAATTTATTTCCACCAATATTGTGGGCACCCATTCCCTGCTCAAGGCTGCAAAAAAGACCTGGCTTGATGGTGATTTCCAAAATCATCGTTTCCATCATGTCTCAACTGATGAAGTTTATGGGTCTTTAAAGCCTGAAGATCCTCCCTTTGCCGAGACAACTCCCTATGCTCCCAATTCACCCTATGCAGCAAGTAAGGCTGCATCAGACCATCTTGTTCGTGCATATCATGAAACCTACGGCCTTAACGTTACAACAAGCAATTGTTCCAATAACTATGGACCCTATCAATTTCCAGAAAAACTTATCCCTTTAATCATTTCCCATATTTTTGACGGAAAGCCCCTGCCCATTTATGGTGATGGAAAACAGATAAGGGACTGGCTTTATGTTGATGATCACAACCTTGGCATAGATCTGATCCTCAACAAGGGAGTGGTCGGTGAAACATATAACATTGGTGGCGA
>CAYWNB010000105.1:0-4316 GCA_964459195.1 uncultured Desulfobacula sp. | reverse complement strand
ACCGGCCTCCCATGGGGAAAAATCAGAAAGTCTGATTACCCATGTCCAGGACAGAGCCGGGCATGATAAAAGATATGCAATCAATGCGGATAAAATTGTTACAGCCTTAGGCTACGCACCGACCTGCTCCTTTGAAAACGGTATTAAAAATACCCTGGAATGGTATATTAAAAATGAGCAGTGGTGGCGTAGTCTGCAAATAAAAAGCTTGAAGTAAGCCGGTGCAGGTAGTATTCTACGAAGCTTAAAAAAGCAAAAAGCAAAAAGTTGAAGTTGTATTTAAAATAAAGTAATTTTTCCAACCGGTTATGAATAGATGCCCATGTAACCGACAGAGCGGAGCTATGTCCATAGTAAAAAAAGTATGATTCAAAACACAGAAAATTCAGCTCAGGATACTGAAGACAAGACAATCCCTTCAGTTGCATATGAAGCGTATCCCAAACAGAGTGTCCCCTTGGATAATTTGTCGGTAAAGTTCATGAAGCAGGCCGTTTTTGTCCCCCTTTCCCTGGAAGACAATTTGCTCAGGGTGGCCATGGAAGACCCTCTTGATCAATATGTCATGGATGCACTTAAGCTTTCCTATGGGTATGATATTGATGTTTTTCAAGGTGATCCGGAAGATATTCTTGAGTCCATAGACAGGTTATATGGCAGTGGCAGTCAGTCCCTGGAAAATATAATTGAAGAAGCCGAAAAAGGGATTTATGAGATTTCTGCCAAAGATGGGGAGAACATCGAGAATCTCAAAGATATGGCGTCAGAGGCACCCATCATCAGGTTGGTAAACCGATTGATTGTGAATGCGGTTGAGATTTCCGCCAGTGATATTCATTTTGAGCCCTTTGACAAGGTCTTCCAGATACGGTATCGAATTGACGGGGTTCTTCACGAAATAGAAACGCCTCCCATACGATTGCAGGCCGCCATTATTTCCAGGGTTAAAATAATGGCCAAACTGGATATTGCAGAACGCCGACTGCCCCAGGACGGCAGTATTAAACTCAAGATTACCGACCGGGAAATTGATTTCCGGGTGTCTACCCTTCCCACTATATATGGGGAAAGCCTGGTAATGAGAATTCTTGACAAGGGATCTCTCAATTTGGACCTGGAAAAGCTGGGGTTATCCAAGGATATTTATGATAAATACATTGAATTGATCCAACAACCCTATGGAATGATTCTGGTGACAGGTCCCACCGGAAGCGGGAAAACTTCAACCCTGTATACCACCCTTGCCGTTATTAATTCTTCTGAAAAAAAAGTGATTACCCTTGAAGATCCGGTTGAATACCAACTTTCAGGCGTTAATCAGATGCAGGTTAAACCCAAGATCGGCCTTACTTTTTCAACCGGCCTACGTTCCATTGTAAGGCAAGATCCGGATATTATTCTTGTGGGGGAGATACGGGACCGTGAAACTGCAGAAATCTCCATTCAATCAGCCCTTACAGGACATCTTCTTTTCAGTACACTTCATACCAACGATTCGGCAGGTGCCATTACCCGGCTCATGGATATGGGGGTTGAAAATTATCTTTTAAGTTCCACATTGCTGGGGGTCTTGGCCCAGAGACTGGTCCGCGTCATATGTTCTGAGTGTAAAGAAACGTTTAAACCTGAAAAACGATTGCTCAACCTGATGAAATTGCCGGATCATGAATTGTCCCAAATGGAATTTTTTCACGGGAAAGGATGTGAGGTATGCCATCATACAGGGTTCAAAGGCCGCGCTGCCATTTTTGAATACCTTCCGATAAATGAAGCAATCCGAAAGGAAATTATCAATAAGTCCAGCACGGAAGCGATCAAAAAAATCGCTATCAGTTCCGGTGTCAGAACATTAAGAGAAGATGGATGGGAAAAAGTTAAACAAGGGATAACCACCATATCGGAAGTTCTCCGGGTGACCCTGGAAATCTAAATATGCCATTGTATTCTTATAAAGCGGCGGGAGGTTCTGGAAAGGTCTTAAGTTCTGTTATTGAGGCCGAAGATGAAACTGCTGCAGCAGCCCTTCTCCAGGAGTCAGGACTGCTGCCCATCAGAATTTGGCCGGCATCCCAGAAAATATCAAAGGCATCTGGTTTTTTTTCAACAGATATCAAATCTTTTTTTCAGAAGGTGTCGTTAAAAGATGTGATGTTTTTTACCCAGGATCTGACAGCGCTGATTGAAGCAGGGCTGCCGCTGGACCGGTCCCTTAAAATCCTTTTTGAGGCAACTGAAAATCCAAAATTCAAGGAGATCGTCAAGGAAATTCTCAAGGCAATTGAAGGGGGAATAGATCTTTCAGAGGCCATGGGTAAACATCCCAAAGTGTTCTCTAATTTTTATGTCAACATGGTCAGGGCAGGGGAAGTCGGCGGTGTATTGAACAAGGTGCTTGAGCGGTTGGGAGTTTTCCTTGAAACGTCCCAGGAATTGAAGGATTTTGTTAAATCCGCAATGATCTACCCGCTGTTTCTTCTAGGGGTCGGCGGGTTGTCGATTATTGTGCTGATGACCTATGTGATCCCAAACTTTTCCGTTATTTTTGCGGATATGGGAGATGCCATTCCCTGGTCAACCAAAATGTTGTTAAACATGAGTGCTGCATTTCGGTCATACTGGTGGGTCATGATTCTGATAGTGGGCATTGTGGCGTTTTCAATTTCCAGGATGTTGAAGAGCAAAAAGGGCAGGGTCCGATTTGATGCTTTAAAATTAAAATTGCCATTGATAGGCGATTTGATAAAAAAGATCGAGGTGGGAAGAATCACCCGAACACTTGGAACGCTTATTGAAAGCGGCGTTCCCATTTTGGACGCCATTGCCCTTGTAAAGGATATTGTGGATAACAAAACCATAGCCGGGTCAATGACCCAGATTTATGAAAAGGTCAAAGAAGGAGAGCGCCTTTCCCAGCCGTTGGCCGATATGGATATCTTTCCGTCTTTGGCCATCCATATGATCAAGGTGGGAGAGGAAACCGGAAATCTGTCCGGAATGCTGCTCAAGGTGGCAAATAATTACGACAAAGTGGTTAAAAATCTTGTAAAAAAGGTGGTCAGCCTTATGGAACCCGTGATGATTCTGTTAATGGGTGTTGTGATCGGATCCATTGTGGTTTCCATGTTGATGGCCATATTCAGCATGAATGATATGGCTTTTTAACAACTTTAGTTTAATCGATTATTGAGAGTAAAGAAAAGATGAAAAACAAAAAATCTGAAAAAGGATTCTCGCTCATTGAGCTTTTGATTGTAATGGTGATCATCGGGATGCTTGCCTCCCTTGTGGGACCTAAAATGTTCAGTAAGGTTGGCAAGTCCAAACAAAAATCCGCTAAAGCCCAGATTTCAATGTTGGAAACGTCTTTGGACATGTATCGGCTTGATATGGGGAAATATCCGACCACGGATCTGGGGCTTGCAGCCTTGAGAGTAAAGCCGGATGATAATGAAAACTGGGACGGGCCTTACCTGCCAAAGGAAGTTCCAATGGATCCATGGGGCAATCCCTATCAATATGAATCCCCGTCCGAGCATGGCGATTTCCACATTATTGCCAATGGTGCAGACGGCACCGAAGGCGGGGAAGGGGAGGACCAGGATATTGTAAGCTGGAAAGACCTTGCAAAAGAGTAAGTCAGATGGGTTTACACTTATTGAGCTTCTGGTTGTTCTGCTGATTGTCGGGCTTGTTGCGGGTTTGGTAATACCGCGGGTATTTAATACCCTGACCCATGTGGAACTCAAATCAGCAACCAGAAAAACGGTCTCATTCCTGGATCAGGCAAGGGATTTCTCCTATTATAAAAAGAAATATATGAAGGTTTCTTTTAATCTGACCACAGGGCACATAAGCCTCTCAGAACAACAGAATACGACGCAGGAAGACAATTTTTCTGCAGGTCCTGAAATGGTGTGGGTCAGAATAAAAGATTTTTTTTTGCCCGAGGGTGTCTACGTTCAAAAATGTGTGCAAAAGGATAAAACAACGGAAAGCGGCGTGTTTAATATTCTGTTTTATCCAGCGGGAAATGCCAACGGTGGCACCATAAGGCTCATGAATAAAAAGGGCAGACACTTTTTAATCAGGGTGGATACTATCACGGGTGATGCCCGGATAATTGAAGAAAAAAATGAGAATGAATAAAAATGGATGAATAAAAATGGATGAAAAAATATCGGTAACCATACCGGTCTATAACGAAGAAAAAAATATTGACACCCTGTATGGGAAATTGATCACGGTCCTTGATGCAATGGACTGTGAATATGAAATCATATTTGTCAATGACGGCAGTTCAGATGACAGCCCAAAGA
>CAYWNB010000104.1:0-10337 GCA_964459195.1 uncultured Desulfobacula sp. | reverse complement strand
TTAATGAAGCGGAACGTTAAGAACAGCAAACTGTTTGAGGACATACTTGCCCGCAGTTTTTGCTGTTTAGTGAAGCAAATTTAGAAGTTATCAAACTATCCAAACCAGAGCATGTAAGGTGAGCAGTCCGGAACGGGTCATGACTATTTTTTTAAAATTTTCCCGGCAGATTAAACCATTGACATCTGTTTTTCATTATCCTAGGTTGTTACCCAAAGGTGGGCAATCTATAAAATCCATACCCTTTATATTTTTTGAACGAAATTGCAGTTGATCATAATAGAGACGTATTCATTACCGACATGGCAACAAACAGGATCCATGTCATAATGGTAATATAATGGAGCAATGAGAGAATTATGGAAATCAGATTTGAAAACAGGGTGGCAATTGTTACCGGCGCAGGCGCAGGAATAGGCAGAGCATATTCCCTTGACCTGGCGAAAAGAGGGGCAAAGGTGGTGGTCAATGATACGGGGAAAACACCCCGGGGGGAATGGACTGCCGACGGTGTGGTGGATGAGATTTGCAGGGCCGGGGGAGAGGCCTGCGCAAGTCATGGGTCCGTGGCCAGCATGGAGGGCGGTAAACAAATAGTTGAGACGGCCCTGGATCATTTTGGAGGGGTGGATGTTCTCATTAATAACGCCGGTATTTTAAGGGACCGGACCTTTATAAAGATGACGGAACAAGAATGGGATGAGGTTATAGGGGTTCATCTGAAAGGGGCCTTTTGTGTGACCCAGCCGGCTGTAAAATATATGAAGGAAAAACGATACGGACGGATTGTCTTTACGGCCTCTTCGTCGGGCATGTACGGAAATTTTGGCCAGTCCAATTACGGGGCTGCCAAGATGGGGGTGATCGGGCTGATGAACACCTTGAAGCTGGAGGTGGGTAAGTACAATATCAGGGTTAACACGGTTGCCCCCAATGCAGACACGGGCATGACCCAGGGCGTGTTTTCCAAAGAGGTGGCAAAAAGAATCCGTCCGGAATTTAATACCCCCCTGGTGACCTATTTGTGCTCCCGGGAAAATGAGGTATCCGGTCAGATGTTTACCATGAGCGCCGGATGGTTTGCCAGGTCTGCCATGGTATCGGGCAAGGGAGTTTGTCTCGGCGATGCCCGGCGACCTATTTTTGCCGAGGAAATAAAGGAGCGGTTTGACGAGATCATGGCCATTGACAAGGCCAGGGAATTTGAGGACTGCAGTGGTATTTATCAGCTGGGGCGTCCCTTGACCGGCCGTTGAGTTGGAATGGGCCTGACCCATTGACTATATGCCAGATATGTGTTTAACACAGGATATATTTCTAACAGATAATGGTAAGTATCCTAAGAAAAGAAAGGACATCTATACGTGGCAGCAAAGATTATAGCGACCCTTTGGCGGTCTAAACGAAAGAGCTCTGGGCTGGCACTCTTATTGGTATTGGCTATTCTTGCAATTGGTGCAAAAAATTCTTTTGCCGCCATCCAGGAACCGGAAGTGGTTCTCGTGGCACCCCAGTCATCTGAGAATACATTCATAATGGCGGGAAAACCGATTTTTTTCTTTGTATATTTTACCAACCCCTTTCCTCGTCCCCTTTCCATAGGGGCATATGAAAGACTGAAATGCCAAATAGTTGGCAAAAATAAAAGAGCGGAGGTGATTGCCTTACCCGTTTTACCCCTGGATACCAGCCAGGAGATGATTCCGGGCAATGGGTTTTTAAAACGGGAATATCGGGTGAGCCTGCCCCGGTATATGGACGGCCATCTCTCCATTGGACTCAAGGACCATGGGGCCAACTCCGCCATGTTCCATGCCAAGGTATTTATTCCGGGAGAATCAGATGACAGTACTTCTGAACAAGCATCCCTGGCTGAGATGTCCAATAATTTTCAACCGTTTTTAAAAAATCTATCCACTTATAAGCCCTCCTACTTTCTGTTTGGCGTGGATCCGGGGCTTGAGAAAAGCAGTTTTCAGTTCAGTTTTAAATACCGACTCTTTGATTTTAGCGAAGGGGAGTTCTTTAAAGAAAAGTTATCATTATTGGAGAAAATTCACCTGGGATACACCCAGCAATCCTTTTGGGACCTGGGCTCAGAATCAGCACCCTTCAAAGATTCCCGGTATATGCCTGAAATTTTCTTTCTGGACAACAAAATAGATTTGAATATCCCTTGGGTTTCCGGGTTTGGCTTCCAGACAGGGTTTCAGCACGAATCCAATGGCCGGGGAGGCGAAGATTCCCGGAGTACCAATTACGGATATATACAGCCGATTATTTCCTTTCATCTCTGGGATGAAACCCATCTGAAACTGGCCCCAAAGGTGTGGGTATATATCGGAAACGATGATGTGACCAACCCGGACTTGGCCGATTACAGAGGTTATTTTGATATTGAAGCAAAAATTGGCAAGCCGCTGGGGCTAGGCCTTGAAACCCATTATCGGCATGGGAAGAAAGGGCCCACCTTGCAGCTGGACCTGTCCTATCCCATGAACCGATTGCCGTTTTTGAGTGGTCTTATGGATGTGTACCTCCATGCCCAGTATTTCACCGGATACGCAGAAAATCTGCTGGAGTATGATCAAAGCGCGGATGTTTTCAGGCTGGGTTTTTCCATTGTCAGGTGATCATAGAGTCGTTTGTCCTGTTCCTAAAAAAAGGAAAGGCAGTCCCTTTATTTTATGGGAACTGCCTTTTTTGTCTCCGGCCGTTTGATTTTAAAAGGTGATCACTTCATACCCTTCTGCCATGAACCCCCCCATGGAGGGATGGCCTGACATCTCCCCGATCAGGGGGATACCTTCTTTTTCAATGGCATCAATGGCCTTCAATTTTGTGGCGCAGGCCTTGCAAGCCCCTGCGAAAAGTCCCAACCCTTTGGCTTTCTGGTACAGGGTTGATAAAAAATGGCCGGGCTGGCTCATCTGTCCCACCAAGGTGACGGCATCTCCTTCAATGACAATCAACCCTTTTTGTCCCCGCTCATACAGGTCAATCCCGTTGAGCAAAACATGTACAAAGCAGAGGGGGTCCCCCCTGAAGGCAAACAATACAATTTTTTTCTCGCTCATTATTTTTCTCCTTTCATAATTTTTAGCATGGATTCCGGTAGGTGAACCGCCACCACTTTCCCCTTGGCGCAGATCTTCCCGTCGGCCATTATAGTTGCTTCAATGATTACTTTTTTTTGGGTTACTTCAATGACAACCCCCCTGACTTCCAGTTGGGCTGCGATGGGAGTGGGGGCCAGATAATCCACATGGAGGGATGCGGTGACAAACCGTATGGCCGGCATTGTATCCATGGCCCGGCCCTCTGCTCGGTAGGCAGCGGCCGCAGCGGTGCCTGTAGAGTGGCAGTCAATTAAAGAGGCGATTAAACCGCCGTAAACAAAGCCGGGAACCGCCGTATGCTTTGCTTCTGGTTGGAACAGGGCCACGGTTTCCTCCCCGTCCCAATAACTTTTGAGTTGAAGGCCATGGGTATTGTGCCGGCCGCAGCCGTAGCAATGGCTGAGTTCTTCCGGATAATAATCCTGGAATGCTTTGTCTGTCATGGGCATGGATCTCCTTTTAATAAGAGGGTTGATTTTGATTCAAGGAGTGTAATACGAATTAAAGGAGATGGCAAACGAGTTTTATATTTGGGTTTGTTCCATATCTGTCAGTTCGTCGTCTAAAATTCTCAAGAACATGTCGGCATCCTCCAGAGTAATGACCATGGGGGGTTTTATTTTGATGACATTGGAAAAGGGGCCATCGGTTCCCAGGAGTATGCCCCTGTCTTTAAGACGGTTGACCATGTCAGCGGCTTCTTTTGTTGCAGGGGTCAGTTTTTGGCGGTTCAGAACCAGTTCGATGCCGATGAAAAGTCCTAGGCCCCTCACATCCCCCATCAGGGGATGGGCGGTTTTAAGGGTTGTCAATCCCTTGATCAGGTGGTGTCCTATCTTTTTTGCATGGGCCTGGAGACCTTCTTTCTCAATGACGTCCAGTACAGCCTCACCAATGGCACAAGAAACCGGGTTGCCCCCAAAGGTGGCAAAAAATTCCATGCCATTGGCAAAGCGGTCGGCAATCTCCCTGCGGGTGACTACGGCAGACATGGGGTGGCCATTGCCAATGGGTTTTCCCATGACCACGATATCCGGCACCACCTCCTGAAGTTCAAAGGCCCAGAAATGGGATCCGACCCTGCCAAAGCCTGTCTGGACCTCATCAGTAATGCACAGGCCCCCGGCTTTTCTTACATGGGCAAAGGCGGTTTTGAAATAAGCCTTTGGCGGAATCACTTGGCCCCCGCAGGAGAGCAGGGATTCGGTAATAAATCCGGCAATGGGGCGGTCAATTTTTTGGATGATCTTGCCCACCTCGTCCCCATAGGCCTTGCCTGTCTCTTTGCCCTGGCCCTTATAGGTGCCCCTGTATCCGTCGGCTAGAGGAACTACATGGACCCAGGGTTCGGGACAGCCTTTGCCGCCCCTGCCCATGAACTTATAGGGGCTGATGTTGATCATGGCCTCTGTGTGGCCGTGGTAGGCCCCATCCACCACCAGCATATCCGGACTGCCGGTGACGGTTTTGGCAATTCGAACCGCCAGTTCATTGGCTTCGCTGCCGGAATTGACAAAGAAACAGGTGTCCAGTTCCCGGGGCAGGGTGCTGCACAGTTTTTGGGCATAATCGGTGAGTCCGTCATAGAGGTAACGGGTGTTGGTGTTGAGCTTTGCCATTTGGCGCTGACCCGCTGCCACTACCCTGGGGTGGCAATGGCCCACATGGCAGACATTGTTGTACAGATCCAGAAAGGGACGGCCATGATAATCATAGAGGTACTGGCCCCTTCCCTGGATTATTTTCAACGGTGTCGCATAGGAGGCACAAACAGATGGGGCAATACATTTTTCCCGGTGTTCAACCAGTTCGGAAATGGGTTCTCCCCTGTCGCCATAGGGGGTCAACTCTATTTTGGAAGCCAGGCGGATGGCGGCTTCTGCCGGGGGAATATCGGCAAAGAATGCCAGTTTTTTCCAGGCCCGGTCTTCCGAGACAAACCAGCTCGTCCGGGTGGGATCGATGCGGCGCCGCTTTGCAGAGATAATAACAGATACGGCCAGGCGGGCGCACATGAGGGGGAACAAGACTTCAAGTTCCTTCATGGACAGGGCTCTGACCCGGTGATAGGCCCTCACCATTATCGAGGCCGCTTCCAGGGGGTCCTGTTCATCCAGGGTGACATAGGCAAGCGCTATGGCCAGATCACAGATGGTGGGGTTTTCCAGGCAGTCTCCAAAATCCAGTATTCCCTGGATAAGGGTGTTGTCTACCAGGATATTATCGTCATTGATATCTCCATGGATGAGCGATCGCGGCAGGTCAGGGAACCTTTGCATGGCAATGGCGACATAGGAATGAAACACCTGCTCCAGTATTCTGCGGCGCTGGGGATCCTCAACCAGGGAAATTGAGGCACGGTGCTGTTGGGCCCTGGCAAGGTCCCAGTGGTGGGTTCGCCGGGCATCTGGGTGGATAATGGCTTCCATGGCAAGATTGACTCGGGCAATGGTACTGCCAAGATTCTCAAACCGTTTTGCGGCGGCGGGAAGAAGGTCACACCAGGCTTGTCCCGGAACAAATTCCAGAAGCCTTCCCCTAAGCTGCCGCCCCCTGTCCGTTAAAAAACGGGCTTCAATCTCCCCGGTTTTGGTGGGTATCACCCGGGGCAGTCTCGCTTCAAGTCCTGCATCAATGAGGCGCTCCACCGCCAGGTACTCTATTTCGATCATCCCGGAGGTGGTATCTTCGTCGGCCAGCTTGAGCACAAACCGGGTGTTATCTTGTGTTTTGACCAAATAGTTTTCATTTTCTCCGGCCAGCCGGGTAAGGGTCCCGCATATCCCATATTTTTTTTCCACCAGGGTTGCGATGGCATCGGCCATTTCTTTTGTCCTAGCGTTTGGTGAACTCATTTCCTGCATGGTCTGGTTCCCGATCTTAATGTTGTAATTTAGGCCTTGGTGCCGGTTTTTTCTTGAAAAAGATGAACGTCCTGCTGGGGAAAGGGATACTGATGCCTTTCTGATCAAAGGTGAGTTTTATCTTTTTCATCAGGTCAAAATAAACATCCCAATAACGGGTGTTGAAACTATCCAAAATCTGACCAAATTATAGTATCCCTATCATTTTTTAACCAATTTTTCTGGTTTTTTTGTTCAAATCATTTTTTATATCACCTGATTTTGTTTTCAGCCTTTTATAATTTAATTTTCAAATTGTTTCTATTTCAATATCAAATGGCCTTGACGAGGTATCTACCTTTTGGTAGGTAGATATAATATTATGACAGATACAAAGACAAAGATATTGGATGTGGCAGAAGATCTGGTTCAGCGGGTGGGCGTAAATGCCATGAGCTATAAGCATATCAGTGATGTGGTGGGTATACGCAAAGCAAGTATTCATTATTATTTCCCCCAGAAAAAAGATATGGTGGATGCGTTGCTGTCCCGATGCGATTTTACATACGGTAGCAGATATCAGGCCATTATCGATGAAGACTGTTCCGCGCCGGAAAAGCTTATCCACATCGCAGGTGTATTTGCAGACGGGCTTGCGACTCATAAGCTTTGCCTTGTGGGGATGATCAGTTCCGATATGAATACCCTGGAAGAAACATCCTGCAAAATTCTTGAAAAAACCCTGCAGACGACAGTGAAGATTTATTCGGCCGCCTTCAGGCAGGGCCGTGAAGAAGGATCTCTTGTTTTCACCGGGACCGATGAAAATGCTGCCTATGCGTATTTTTCTTATCTTGTGGGTGTCCAGATTGCCGCACGGGTCAAGGGTGGTGTTGAGGCCTTTGATTCAGCTACTCAGATGATGATCAAGGCTTGGCAAGTATAATTTTCAAATATATCTTTCCATCATTCATAAAGGAAGAATTCATGTACAGCTTTAAAAACGATTATTGTGAAGGGGCTCATCCGAGTATTTTAACCGCATTGACAGAACATAACATGTCCCAGGAGGAAGGCTACGGCATGGATAGCCATTCCATGAACGCCGTCCGGATGATCAAAGGATTGGTCGGCGATCAGGAGGCGGGGGTGCATCTCATCTCCGGAGGCACACAAACAAACCTCATTGCCATCAGCGCTTTTCTTCGCCCGCACCATGCCTGTATTACGCCTGGGACAGGCCACATAGCCACCCACGAAACCGGTGCCATCGAGGCAACCGGTCACAAGTTGCTTACCGTGGATACCGTTGACGGGAAGCTGACTCCTGAACTAATTGCACCGGTGCTGGTCGAGCATCATTTTGAACACATGGTGAAGCCGAGCATGGTTTATATATCAAATTCCACAGAGCTTGGCACTGTTTATTCAAAAACTGAGCTTGCCGCCCTGTATGCTTACTGCCGGGCTGAGAACCTGCTGCTGTACGCAGATGGTGCACGTCTTGGTGCCGCACTGACTGCAAAAGGAACAGATCTGACCCTCAAAGATATCTATGAGCTGACCGACGCCTTTTTCATCGGCGCCACCAAAACAGGGGCACTGCTCGGAGAGGCATTGGTCTTAAAAAATGCTGACCTCAAAGAAGAGTTCAGGTATTTGATCAAGCAAAAGGGGGCCCTGCTTGCAAAGGGCCGGATATTGGGGATTCAATTTGAGGCTTTGTTCAGGGACGGTCTTTATTTTGAACTGGCCCGTCATGCCAATGAAATGGCCCAGACCATTGCCAGGGAGCTTAAACAAAACGGGTGTAGCTTTTTGATTGATTCCCCCACCAACCAGATTTTTCCGGTGATGGAAAACCAGATCATTGAGGCCCTGTCACGACAGTTTGATTTTTATTCCTGGGCCAAGGTGGATGATACCCACGCCGCCATCCGCCTGATCACCTCTTGGGCAACGCCGGAACATGCGGTTCAAGATTTTATCAATGCATACAAAGAAGAGGTCTGTTCCATTACACCACCCGGGAATCCGGCCATTGGTGTTTGAATATCTATTCAAAGGCAGCTTTGGCATTTTTTTTAGATCATTCCAGTGTTTATTAATATCCCGAATGCCAAAAGAAGGGGCAGGGCCATGGCCAGAACAAAGGTTACCTGACTTTTAACCGACGGCAGGTCATAAACCCAGAACAATATCTCATAAAATGGCAAATAGCCGATGATCAAAAATACCCAATGAAATTCAGGTTGCCACCACCAATAATTCCAGTAAATGGCCTCCATTTTATGTACGCATATTTCAAACAGAACCGAAATACCTGAATAAAAAAGTGCAAATACATGGCGGTTGTTTATGTATTTAAAATACAATTGGTCTTTATTTTCGGGCAGCAATTTCGTACTGACAATACCGCAGATAAAAAACATGAACATGATTTCAATATTCCACCCGATAAGGGTCTTAAAGGCGGTTGGGCCTGCCACCTGCCAAACCGCTGCAAAGCCGGTAGCCTTGTAGAACAAGGCATTCCAGATTTCATTTAAAAAATCAGTTAGGAAAAAAGCCATTGCTGCCAGAACGGATTTCAGGCGGCCCCTTTCGATCTCATCAAAGGTAATATAGAAAACGATCATGAGCAAAGGGACGATATACCATTTGAACTGGCCGGGGTCCCTGAGGAGGACCAGGGCTTTGCCCGTACCATCTCCGGCGGGCACCAGGTTACATTGAAGTTTTGAACAGTTCTGGTTTGAACTCTGCCGGGACAATTGCATGGGGGAAAAAGTTGGGTCATAAAAATTGCTTGTTTTTTAGCGGCGAATAGGTTTATATCCCGGGTGGTTTTAATGGGCCTGCTTTCTGATCTGATACAGGGATTATAAAAAAGTATCAGACAACTAATTGAGCGTTGGATGCGTAATCTTTGATTCATGTGTTGTTTTGGCAGATGGATCAGGAAAGAAGAGATGTGAGAATGGAAAATAGTATGGTGGACTTTGACCGAGAAACCTATGTGGAGATTGAACGAACCAAAATCCTTGTGAAGAATCTTTTTTCGAGTATGCCTTCCAGCATTATCAATTCCATAATTCTTGTGGTGGTTCTTTGGAATGTTATTCCGCGAGACAGGCTGATTCTTTGGTGTTTAATCAACATTTTGTTTGTCCTGGTTCGGTATCTTTTAATCGGCTTTTACCGGCGAGGATTTAGACAAAACAACTATCTTCTCTGGCAGAGGGTATTGCTTTCCTCTTTTATTACCGCTGGCCTCCTGTTCGGGTCGGTTGGTCTTTTTTTTATAAATAGCAACCAGCTTGAGTACATGGTTTTTGTTTATTTTATTGCGGGGGGGATGGTGGCCGGCAGCCTTGGTTCTTACCATAACAACCTGGCCATGTTTTTTTCCTATTCCATAAGCGTCTTTATTATTCCCACCGTTATTCTTTTTACCCTTGGAACACAGATCACAACGGCCATGGCAGTGCTTGGACTGATTTTCTTTGCGATCATGTCGGTTAACGCAAAGAGGATGAATACCGATTTAAGGGTGTTCCTTGTATTGCGGTATGACAACAATCTGCTCATTGAACAATTCAGTAAGGAGAAGCTCAATAGTGAAAAACTCAACCGAGAACTCCTTGTGAAGAATGATGAACTCAAAAAGATTTCCAGGCTTGATCCCTTGACCGGCCTTAAAAACAGGCATTATCTCTTTGATATTTTAAAGCCGAGGATTGAAAATGAAATCAATTCCCTGTGGATGGAAAAAACCGGGGCGAATAAAAGGACAATATCCGATTCAAGTGGGTATGGGGTTATCAGCATTGATATCGATCATTTCAAGAAGGTCAATGACAGTTATGGGCACGATTCCGGCGATATGGTGCTCAAGCAGTTCAGTGCCGGGCTTTGTGAAACGGTCAGGCAGGATGATGTGGTGGGCCGCATTGGGGGGGAAGAGTTTATTATTTTCCTGAAGGGTACCAGGGAAAATAACCTCTTCGTTCTTGCTGAAAAGATCCGTCTCCATGTAGCAAACTCAGTTTTTAAGGTGACAGACAGTCGTGATATCCGCATCACCTGCTCCTTGGGCTTTGTTTTTTATCCATTTTTTAAGCATCATCCCGGCAATATGGGGATTGACCATGTTTTTTATCTGGTTGATCGGGCTCTCTATGTCGCAAAGGAAAATGGGCGGAATCTTGCGGTTAAAGTGGCCTGCGCCGAGGGGGACAGCCGGGACATACGCCTTCTTGAATCTATTACCGCAGACCTGAACAAAGCCATTGATGCCGGGCAGGTTCTATTCGAATTTTGATCTGTGTTTAAAGATAATCCTTTCCGGTGATGGAACCGATTGCCAGAATAT
>CAYWNB010000103.1:7710-10385 GCA_964459195.1 uncultured Desulfobacula sp. | reverse complement strand
ATTCCCCGAAATTCCTTCGGAGGGGTCTATAAAAAAATAGGCGGTGGATTTGGGTAATGCTTGCAGGTAGCACCCGGCTGTGTTAACGTCCGTTGCTACCAATAGATAATATTTGATTGTTTGAAAAAATAAAAGGTCATCAGCGGTCATAAGAAAATAGTCGAAATGATATTTTTCTGTTTAGTTTGGAACTGGTAAAAGGAACTGGTAAAAGGATGATTCCAAGTGGCAAATAATATTCTAATGGTCTCATTGATTGACGGTAAAATCCATCTGCTCACTTTAAAAAAGTCTATCAAGTCATACCAATTGGTTGACCAGCCGATTTTTAATGCGGACAAGACGATCCTGGAAAAAGAATGTAAAAAAGCTAATGCGATTTATGTCAACGCCGATTTTCCTTCTGCCAATTATTTTTGGGAAAATGTCCCAACGGTGGGAAGAAAATATAGCAAGGAAATTGTCCTTCGGGAAGCCAGACAAAAATTCGGCTATTCCGATGTTATTCGGACGGTGTTTCAAGAAGTGGGTCAAACTTTTGACGGGGATATTCCGAAGAAACTGCTCTCATGTGTGGTGGTTGAAAACAGTGACGTGTTCGACATCGAGAATGAAGTTTTTGGTCGGTTCAAGCATAAAATAAGCCATATTTGCCCTTTGGCGAATGCCTTATGTGCAATGGTATCGCAAGTGGAGAAACCAGACGGCAATTTTATGGTCATCTCGATAAATGAGTCTTCCACTATTTTGGCAATTGGCTCACCTATGGGCGATGTGAAGGTTTCCCGGCAGGTTCCGATAGGCTTGAGTAAAAAAGATGACTGTGATGATGTCGAGCGATGCAAAAAATTCTTCGAAGAAATCGAAGTAGATATCGAGAATACCAATCTATATTTTCAGCAAAATTTTCCGGGCGAGGAATGTCGTACGCATTATATGCTCGGAAGCCCATCACTTCAGGATGCTTATGGTCGCCTTCAGCATGGCAGCAGTACAATTCTATCGGGAGTTACATTCGGGTTTTCCGATTCGCCCCTACTTATTTTAGATGTTCAGCAGGCTACGGCCTGGGCATGTCTGATCGGGTCACTTTATTGTCATAAAAACTATGACTTATTAAATCCCAAAATTGCCTGGACAAGAAATATCAGCCAGGGCTATAAATTTGCCATGGGCACAATTGCAGTGGCTATTATTGGTTGCGGATTTTATTTATATCAGATCGATCCTGTTGGTGCCGATAGAATTAATGAAGTTAACAAAAAAAATAATCGGTTAGCAAATCTTCAAAATGAGGTCTTTGCATTGCAAAACAAGGTCCACACGTTAGACCAGTTCAGTGGGTGGAAGATGTTTTATGAAAATACGTATAAGAACCAGCCAGCCTGGAACACATTATTTTCACAAATGGCATTTCATCTGCCCAAAGAAATTGTCTTTGATAGCTTTCGAATCGACCCGGGCGGCGACAAGGGCCAACGGGTATGGAACTGCCTTTTAACAGGGCATATCAAGGTGATAGGATGGGAAATGGGGTTGGAATTGTTAAGGGAATTTGGTACCAAAATGAACAACTCGCCTGATTTTAGAGTTGTGACGGTAAAATATTCACCCATCATGGATGCTGGCAATCATCCCACTGAAGAAATTAGTTTTGATTTTCAAATCAACGCTCAACTAACAACCCGGGATACAGACAATGAAAAATAAAATTTTTTTCATTGTAATGGGTCTTTTAGCACTATATGTAGTGATTCATTTAATTGTTATACGAAAAGGTGCGATCACAAGGATTGAGGAACAGAGTACGATGATCGACCAGAAGCTCGATCACAAGAAAAGAGAAAAATTGACCCTGGAACAAAACAAAAAGAAAATGGAGACAGAGCTGGGGTTTATACCCGAAACCATCTTAAACGGTTTTGAAGATCCTGAACTTCAATTTGTCGATTTCATGGATTATATCAATTCGTCAAATTTGAGCAAATTAAGTGGATCCTTTGCCATCTCACAGATGCAGACGTTTAAAGAACGCCCTGTACCGCTTCAGGAAACAAAGTTTGAATTTGAGTTTGATATTAAATCAATGGAACAACTCGAACAGTTTTTAGATTATTTATTCATCAAAGGAAAATACCCCCTTAACGTAGAACGGATTGAAATAAAGCGTATTCCAAAACAGTACCCCCATGTATTTATTGCAGTGGCATTGCTGCTGCCCGCCAAAATTGATCTGCCGCAATTTAAAAAAGTGGTCAGGGAGAGTTCTCTATGATTGATCGGAAAACCATTTATTATTATATCGGGTTAGCGACTTTGTGTGTAACCGTTGTAGTGGTCCTGGTCTTTTATGTAAAACCATTGGTAGCGGGAAAATCGATAAAGATTTCCAAAGCGCCTTCAGGTCAGAAAGGAGGCGTTTTTAAAGCGCTTGATTACACGGCGAGCACGCTTGCCATTATGCAATCCAAAAATGAGGACAAGGAAATCATCCTATCCATGAATACTGATAGAAATCCTTTTTTATGGTATGACGAGATAGGGCCTAAAAAAGAAAACTTTGAACACAGAAAAAAAAAAATCCGGCAGGGACCTTTACCCAAGCTTGGCATGATTATCGTCAGCCCAAAACGACGTATTGTGTATTTAGATCATAAACCGGTCTATGAGGGCCA
>CAYWNB010000103.1:0-7610 GCA_964459195.1 uncultured Desulfobacula sp. | reverse complement strand
TCAGCCCAAAACGACGTATTGTGTATTTAGATCATAAACCGGTCTATGAGGGCCAGCAGCATGGCGGGTATCTCGTCGAAAAGATTGTTATGAACAAAGTTACGCTATCAAATGCCTATGGCCGATTGCAGCTGATTGCACCAAAGAACAGTTTCGGTCCTGCAAAAGTTAAACGATTGGAAAGGAGTAAATATTGAAAACCGAAAATTGTCATGGGTTTGGGAGAAAAACTCAAACGGGTTCTATTTTATTTCTGATAGTTTTTCTGTTATCAGCTTGTGCGGTTCAACCCAAAATACCACCGCAAACATTAAGCCAAAATGCTGAGTTGTCTCCTGAAAGCGTGATGAAAAAATATGGTAAAAATGTCCGGGCTAAACAGCGGCGTTCGCTGTTAAAGGAGCTTGCACCCATTACTCCCTTAACACCTACACTGGCGATAGAAACAGCATTTCCCTATGAAAAAAATCTGTTTTCCATGAATGTGTTTGATTATCCTTTGGGTGAAGTCCTTTTAAATTTGGCCAATGAAGCGGGGTTGAACTTAATTATAGGGCAGAATGTCAACCGTTTGGAGCCCGTATCTGTAAAAATTAAAAATATGCCGATTAAAGCTGCTTTGGATAGTATCGTGGCAGCCCACAACTATTATTATACCATTGAAAAAAATATTCTTCGGGTGGAAGGGCTTAAAACCAAAATATTTATCGTTGATTACCCTTTGGTCTTCAGTAATTCTGAATCTAAAACCGGCGGTGATATGCTTGGCGGTGGCGGCAGCGGAGGTGGGGAAACCGGAGCTGCAATTTCCGGTTCCGGGTTGTCAGGTGAATTCAGCATTGAAGTTAAAGTATCGGATGAAGAAGTTCTCGATATCTGGAAAGGGCTGAAAGAAACGCTTACTCCCTCAAAAGATGGCGGTGGCGGCATATTGTCCCCTGAGGGAAATGCAAATATTAACCCGATGTCCGGAACGATAATTGTAACGGATCGACGTAAAAACCTCAATCTGGTTGAGCAATATATTGAACTGACTAATCAGGTGCTTCACCGGCAGGTTGTCATTGAGGCGAAAATTGTGGAAGTATCTTTGAATAAAGGGCACTCTTATGGTATCGATTGGGAAATTCTGAAAGAAGGTCGATTGGGCAACTGGCAATTTAAGCAGACACTATCCGATAATGTTGGCGGTGCATTTACCGTTGGTTTTGTTGATACCGGACACCTCTCAGGGCTACTGGATGTTTTGGCCACCCAGGGAAATGTGAATGTGCTGTCCTCTCCACGGCTGAATGTTCTTAATAACCAATCAGGACTCATCAGTGTGGGTCGGGTAATTCCTTATGTGGATTTGACCATCACCACCACTGAAGAAGAAGTTAATGGCGAAGTTATTCTGCGGACAAGTTCAGAACCCATCATCGCCCGTACCCTGGAAGGTGTGACATTGGGCATTACGCCTCAAATCAGTGGAGATGGCGTGACAACCCTTCATATTGTTCCCATCATTACAGAGCAGTCAGGCGAACGGGTCCTCTCGGTTGGGGGTGAAAGCTTTGACGTACCGATATTTTCCATTCGAGAGAGTGATACCATGGTCAAAGTGGCTGATGGTCAAACCATTGTGATTGGTGGGCTCATTCAAGAGAAAACTGATGATAATGTTCGTAAAATACCTATTCTGGGGGACATCCCTTATTTAAAGACGCTGTTTTCACAACAATCACGGGAAACCAGTAAAACCGAACTCGTCATTCTATTAACCACAACGGTTGTCAGATAATGAGCCTGCTGAACGATTATCTAAAAAAGATCGGCCAGGAGGAGGCCAAAGACATTTCTATGGCGCCTTTGCCGTCTATGCTCAGGGGGCCTAAAAAAGAATATCCAGGCGGCAGAAAATATCAGGTGATTATTCTGGTTTTAATCCCAAGCGTTTTGATCGGCGTGGTGGTCTGGCAATATAATGTCCTCAAATTTCTTAAAGTCCTCTCCAGCATAGAAGAAAATCAAAAAACAGATATTCCGATTCATAAGACGGTTCAACAGATTAACCCGCCACCGGGTTATCTGGAATTAAAAGCATCAAATAATGAAACTCCACTACCACCTGTCGCCGTAGAGAGGATAACATCCTCTGGCATGGAGGATGGGGTCGTGGCTGGTGAAGAACAGACCCTGCCGGATCAAATGGTGGTTGAAAAGCGTAGGGAGAAAATACAAATAATACCTGGAGAGCCTACACTATACAAAGTGCCGAGCCCACCAAAGGGGACATTTGTTAGAAACACCACCGCCTCAATGCCATCCAGGGAAATTGCACAAAATTTTTACCAGTTGGGACTGGTTGCATTGCAGGAAGGTAACATTGCCGCAGCAGAGCATTATTTTCAAGATATGCTGAAGATTTTGCCGGCCGATATTGACGGGTTACTCAATATTTCCACTGTCTATATTCGTCAAAATCGCCTGGACAAGGCTGATGAAGTCTTAAAAAGAATCAGGAAACTCGATACGGCCAATTATAAATCCTTAGATAACCTGGGCGTTATAGCCATTCGGCAAAACAAAAAAGAAACGGCAAAAAAATATTTTAACAGGGCCTTGAGCCTTAATCCTTTGGATGAGATCGCTTTATCGAATTTGGCTTATTTAGCCCAGATCGATAATAATCAGGCAGAGGCAGCGCAATATTATGATAAATTGATTTCCATAAATCCTGAGAATGTCGAGGTACTCATTAATTATGCACACCTCATGTCCCAGGGAAAAGGTATAAACCGGGCAATTCAACTGTATACCCAATGCCTGAAGCTGGAAAGTGTTCAGAATGACCAGGGATTGGCAAAAAAAATCGGGCAACGGATCCAATTGATACGTAGTTACAATTAACGCAGTGGCCAGAATCAATTGATGACCCCAAGTGAATAATAGGTGAAGCGATGGGAAATATGACAAGATGGATGATATTACATATTTTAGGGATGGTGGTTTTGAGTGGATGCGTCACCGAATCTGTGAGGTATCGGACGGTTACCGACGGCATGGATAGAATGGAATACTATGTCGTGGGAAGCGTGACCGATGGTGGCAAACAACCGATTTCAAATTGCAAGGTTTTTTTATCCAAAGAAAAACCTGTAGGTGTGGAAATGATTTCCGCCGGGGTTACCGATTTTGCCGGTCATTACCAACTTGCCTTTGAGATAGGCCACGCTACAGAATTCTGGCTTCATTTTGATGCAAAGGATCAAGGGTATCCCATTCGCTATGAATCTATTTCTCATTTATTGACGTCCAGTTTGTATCAATATACGGGTAATACACCGATTATTGTGAATGTGATCATCAATAAAAATACCGATTGAGTCTATGATTCCAAGGATATTTTATGGAAGAACAATTAATAAAAATATTTCTCGATAACAAGGTGCTTTCCAAACAGCAGTTGGACCATGCCAGGAGTGAACAAAAGCAAACCCGTGAATTATTGATTGAGGTCATCATTCGACTGGGGCTGACCGACCGTGAAACGGTCAGTCAGTTGTGGGCCCAAGCCACAGGACACCCGTATGTTGATCTGGTTGATATAACCGTGGATGACAGAGTGGTCAAACTTGTTAAAAAAGAGTTAGCTGAACGGTTTCACTTTATGCCGATCAGTGAAAAAAACGGCACGATTAAAATTGCCATGTACAACCCGGGGAATATTATTGCTGTCGATTCACTTCGCCGGGATACCAAGAAAAATATCGAGATCTGTGTCGGCAATCTGGAGAGTATCAGTGAAGCCATTAGCAAAGGGTATCGTTCACAGAATTTGATTGGTCCCGATGAAATTGAAAGACTATCAAACCTGGCCCTCAGTGGGACATCGGATACGGATCATCAACAATCTCCGGTTGTCAGACTCATCGATCTTTTCATCGAAAAGGCGATTTTTGAGCGGGCAACAGATATTCATATCTCGCCGGATGAACGATCAACCCGTGTTAATCTTCGCGTCGATGGCATTATGATGCCGACATTTGTGTTACCGCGAAAAATTCATAGCCAGATTATTACCCGTATCAAGGTTATGTCGGGTCTAAACATTGCCGAACAGCGGATTCCTCAAGACGGTAAAATCAACTATCAGTATTCCGGCCGAGATATTGACATTAGAACATCCACGGCACCCACTGGTTATGGTGAAAATGTCGTTATGCGCCTTTTGGATAAAGCCAGTATCATTATGGGGGTGAAAAGTTTAGGGCTCGATTCTGAAAATCACAAAAAGATCCTTGAGTTGAGTGAAAAACCCCATGGTATTATCCTTTCAGCCGGACCCACCGGATCTGGAAAAACCACTACACTGTATTCTATTTTGCAAGAACTGGATGCCCTTTCAAAAAATATTTTAACCATTGAAGACCCGGTGGAATATCAGTTATCTTATATTAAGCAAACACAGGTGAACGAAAAAGCCGGGTTGGTTTTTTCAAAAGCCATTCGGCATTTTTTAAGACAAGACCCGGATGTCATTTTGATTGGCGAGATTCGAGACATCGAAACTGCAAGGACGGCATTTCAGGCTGCCATGACAGGCCATTTGGTGTTGTCTACCATTCATACAAACGATGCGGCATCCTGTATTGCCCGATTAATGGATCTAGGAATTGAATCCTACCTGATCCCTTCAAGTCTTCGTGCGGTGATGGCCCAGCGACTGGTTCGGATTGTCTGCCCCAATTGCGTTACGGAACACAAGTTCTCACAGGATGAAATTGATAAATATGATCTTGGGAATACGGGCCTTGTTTCTGAAAAGAGGGGAAACGGAAAGGAGTGTGAAAATTGTCGTAGTACGGGTTATAAAGGGCGAACCGGTATCTATGAAATTTTTGAAATCTCACCGGCCATAAGCCGCCTTATCGTCCGGAAAATGTCTTCTGATCAGCTTTTACTTCAAGCCCGGCAAGAAGGCATGAAGACCATGCGGGAAAATGGAATAGAAAAAGTAAGGGCCGGCATAACAACTATAGAAGAAGTGGAGCGGGTAACCGGATAAAATGCCTCAATTTTTATTCAAAGCAGCTGATCCCTATGGCAAAGTCATTAACGGTCAGCGTGCGGCAAACAGTAAATTAGAACTGGCAGATCGGTTAAGCCAAACAGGGCTGGTATTGCTGAAAGCCAAACCGGTCAGCACGTCATCCTTTTTAAAATCGTTCCAGGGCATACAGTTCGGCAGTGTTAAAAAAGAGGAAGTAATAGAGTTCAGCAATAGTATGGGGGTTATGCTAAAAGCGGGTGTGCCGCTTGTGGAATCGCTTTGTGAGTTGCGTGAAGATCAGGGGAACAAGTATTTTAAAAATATTATGGATGATATGATCGAGCAGGTTGAAGGGGGAAAATCCCTCAATAAGGCGTTTAAAAAGCATCCCAGCGCATTCCCGGAGTTATATGCAAATATCATTGAAATTGGCGAAAGTACGGGTCAATTAGACACGGTGTTCTTTAATTTGGGACGGCATTTTAAGCGAATCGATGATCTGAATAAAAATGTTCGGAAAGCCATGATTTATCCGATTACTGTGCTGCTGGTCCTCATAGCGGTTTCTGTCTTATTTCTGGTAAAGGTGTTTCCGGCCCTGTTTGATATGTTAAAGGAATTCGGTGATGGTAAACTGCCGCCGCTGACAAATTTTTTTTTACAGCTTTCGACATTTATGCAAATGCACTGGCTTTGGGTCCTCGTGGGGTTGATTGGATTTTGTATGTTGATATCTTTTTTAAGGCGAATTAAAACCACCCGATATTACTTTGATTTGTTTGAAATCAGGCTTCCCTTTATTAAGGGTTTTTTCATACAACTTCGCATGGCCACATTTGCCCGATATCTTTCAATGCTTCAAGGTGCCGGCGTTGATATTCTTCGCAGTATGGATCTTGCCACACAATCGGTAAACAACCTTGTTATAGAAAGAATCCTCAAACATGCCCGGCAAGGAATTGAAGAAGGGAAAAGCCTATCGCAGACCCTTAGGGGCGGGTCATTGATCCCCAATATGGTGGTTCGCATGATCGGTATCGGGGAATCTTCCGGCACGCTGCCCGAGCAGCTTGAGTTTGTCGCCAATTACTATGATGAAGGGCTGGAGAGAAGAATCGCTCTTGCTTTAACGGTTATAGAACCGCTTTTGATACTGGTCCTCGCCACCATGGCATTGAGCCTTGTCGCGGCTTTGTTTCAACCCATGTACGGCCTTTTTACAAATGTTACAGGCTAAGGGGAGTCATTCTAAATCGGGTCCGGTTTGACTGGCCTGGAGGAAAAAATGAAAGTATCATGCACGCATCATAACCGATTTGAAGAAGGCTTTACCCTGATTGAAGTCATTTTGACCTTGGTCGTTATTGGAACGCTGATCGGTATCATCCTCCCCCGGGCCCAGCGGGCAAAGGTGGATGCCAAATATATAGGGGTTCGCCAGGCGGGTGTCGAGATTGGTCGCTGGGGAATGGATTGGGCAACCCGGAATCTTGAATCTCAGGACCCGGGTGCCTCGTGTAACCTTAACAGCTATGTTGCAACCCTGGAAGGGTATGTGGGGGACGTTGATACACCCAATTGGACACGGCCAAAGGGCCAGGCAATTGCCAATGACCCATTAACCACTGCTTGCAATAGAGATCCCGGTATAAATAATGTGGTGGCAGATCTCATCCCAGCTGACAGTCAGCCCAAAAATCCATTTAACGGGGCGAGCTATTTTGGTACCGGAGGGGCTAATGACGGCAGTAAAGCCAGTGCAGGCCAGCTTTATTTAGGGTCGGTGTTTATTGAAAAAGCTCAACATTATTATTTCGTTTATTCCGGTACGGGTTCTGATAAGAATGATCAATGGTATGCCGGTATGGGCGATGACACCAATTTTACATATGCCGAGCTTAGAAACGGAATTTTTATGGCAAGATTGGTCCCCGTAAACTGATCGGGTTAAATTATAAGGAGATTTGATTTAAGAGAAAGTCAGTTGAGAATCGGGAAGAATGGATTAAATCGTTTAAAAGATAATGGTATTTTAATATAACTAAATTTCAAAAGGAGACAAATTAATGAAAACTTACAACAACAACCGAGGCTTTACCTTAATTGAATTGTTGCTCGTTGTGGGTATTGCTGCCGTTTTATTGGCAGTGATCGTGCCCATGGGCATCAGAGCTGGCATCGATGCAAAATATGGTATCATTCGGCAGAATGCCACCGAGCTTGCGGGATATGCAAGCCAGTGGGCCGAGAAATCAATCCACGCACAGGATGACAATTTATCAGAAGCCACACTCAGTGCATATTACACTTCGTTAGCAGGTGATACGACAGTTCTTGCTGATACAGCAGGAGCCGTTACATCGGGACAATGGGTTGCAACAACAGATGAAAATAATTGGAACAAAAATGGTGGTGTTGCAAATAGAAAGTCGATTACGGGAAGGTCTATGAACGGAACCGCTCCTTCCGCCCCGGAAGACTGCGTTGAAGAAATTGTCCCATCGGACAAGGCGATTACCAACCCTTTTACCAAGGTGAGTATTTTTAACTCAGCAGCTAATAATCCTGGTACAAC
>CAYWNB010000102.1:0-10438 GCA_964459195.1 uncultured Desulfobacula sp. | reverse complement strand
GCCAAAAGATTAATATTTTTGACCAAAAGAGTTTTTTTGCAAAAAGGGAGACAAATTGTACTCATTGATTGCAAAAATCCCCCTTCCTTTGAGGCGGACCCGGTTCTTTTCCAAAAAATTCTATGGAACTGCCTTGAATGCCTCGTGGAAATCCAAGACCTGACAGCAGATATAAAGGTCACCCTTATAAACTCGGATGCGGGGAAGGGAATTGACCTTTGTTTTGAGGATCTTGCCCTGGACAATGCGTCTTTCAACCCAAAATTGCAAGGGTCGGCCAAATGGGCTAGTATCCAAGCGAGCTGCAAAGCGATAAACCTGACGGCCAGCCCCATTGCACAAGCACCCATGGGTATTCGGATTCTGTTGGAGAAATCCTTCCCCGCTTGATCGTGTTATTTTGTTTCATATAGTTTCATATTACTTGTTTCATTTTGTTCTATTTTGTTTCTTTTATAATTGCTCGTTTTACACCCTGCTTAATTTACAGGGCTACCACCATTGGCACACTTTTTGCTGTTATTGTGAACAGTAAAGCGTAACATAATATAACCAATAACAGGGAGGTTGATATGTCAATTTTAACCGTAACAAACGGATTACATGCAAATTCAGAAGAAATTGTCCAGCAGCTGGGTAAAAAATTTAATTGCCGCATCGTCAGCGATGCTGATATCCTTGAAATAACACATCACACCCATGATATCAGCCTGACAACACTCCAAAAAGTACTGGAAAGCAAACAAATCGCTTTTAATGATTTTACCCACGAACAGGAAAAATGCCTGTCAGCCCTAAAAAAGACCCTCGCAGATTTTGTCAGTGAAGGCGATTGTATTTTACATGGGATCATCGGGCACCTGATACCCAAAACCGTAACCCATGTCATGCGGGTGCTGATTATTGCCGAAAAAGCCCAGCGAATTAAAAACGGGATGGCCAAAAAGGGCATGTCTGAAAAAGATATAACCAGAGAAATTGAGCTGTCTGATAAACATGCCATTTTATGGACCACCGGCCTCTTCAATCAAAAAGCCTGGGATGAATCCCTCTATGATATTGTGATTCCTTCGGGCAAGCTTGATACAACTGAAGCGGTCGACCTTGTTTCAAAATATTTAAAAAAACTGCCCTTTACCCTGGAAGATCTCATCTTGCAAGAAATTGCTGACTTTAAACTGACAGCGGATGTTGAACTGGCCCTAAGCCACATCGGCCAGGGACTTCTGGTGGAATCCAACCGAGGAATTGTGCTCGTCACCATTGATAAAAAGGTGATGCTGCTCACGAAATTCCAGCAAAAGATCATCCAGGCAGCTCAGGCGGTTCCGGGGGTTAAGTTTGTGGAAACGAAAATCGGACAAAATTATTACAAGGGCAATATCATCCATAACTATGAATTTGAAACCCCTTTACGAATTCTTCTGGTGGATGATGAAAAGGAATTTGTCCAGACCCTGTCAGAACGCCTCAAAATGCGCCAGTTTACAAACGAAATTGCCTATAATGGTCAGCAAGCCCTGGATTTTACAGATGAAGAAGATACGGAAGTCATTCTCCTGGATTTAAAAATGCCCGGAATTGACGGGTTTGAAGTATTGAAAACCATCAAGGAGACCAAGCCCCACATCGAGGTCATTATCCTCACCGGCCACGGCTCTGAAACGGACCGGGAAACCTGTATGAATATAGGGGCCTTTGCCTATCTCCAGAAACCGGCTGATATTGATTTAATTACCCAAACCATGAAAAAAGCCTATGAAAAAATAGCCGCTGCAAAGGCATAAACCATTTGCCATGATTTGTTTTGTAAAATCCTAAAATTATAAGGACTTATATAGAAATGAAAATAAAAGTATTGATTGCCGATGATGAAAAGGAATTCATCGAAACCCTGGCCCAACGGCTTGAAATGAGGGACTTTGCTGTCACCACTGTAGACTCTGGCGGCGCCGCCATTGAAATAGCTGAGAAGATTAATTTTGATGTTATCATTCTGGACGTTCAGATGCCTGAAATAAACGGCATAGAGGCCTTGAAAAAAATAAAGGAGCACACCCCCTTAACCCCGGTGATTATGCTGACAGGGGAAGCAACCGTGGAGAATGCCATCCAGGGGATGAAGCTGGGGGCCTTTGATTTTCTGATCAAACCCACGGAAATGGATCGTCTCGCAGACAAAATCAAACAGGCACATGCCCATAAGCATGCCCATGAAGAACGTATTCGTCAGGCTGAAATAGAAAACATTTTACGCACCCGGGGCTGGTAATTACAGGAGATAGTCATGACAACCCAAACAATGGACCCCTCACATACTCAGATTGACTGGAAACGAATCCTGTTTCTGATGACAGGCGTTATCCTCTTTGCAATTGTAAATTTTTCTCCGCCCTGGCCCGATGCCATTGATCCCAGCGGCAAACATTTTATCCTCAGCCAGCAAGCAAAGGGCGCCCTGGCAGTTTTCCTTCTGGCTGGCACCTGGTGGATTTTTGAAGTGATTCCCATCGGCATCACCAGTCTAACCATCGGTGTGTTGCAGGTATTATTCATGATTCGGCCGGCTTCCAAAGCGTTCACCGACTTCATGACACCTTCGGTGCTCTTTATTTTTGCCTCCCTTGTCATTGGCATGGTGTTTACCAAGACAGGACTAACCAATCGGCTGGCCTATAAAATGCTGGCCATTGTAGGGGAAAAAACCAGCAATATCTATCTGGGCTGTTTTGTGGTAACGGCAGCCCTCACCCACATCATGGCCCACACGGCAGTGGCCGCCACCATGTTTCCTTTGTTGATGACCATCTATTCCATGTATTCCGAGGATGACAAACCCACCAAATTCGGCAAAGGCTTGTTCATGGGCATGGCCTTTGTTGCCGGTGCCGGCAGCATTGTCACCCTGCTGGGGGCTGCCAGGGGTGCCGTTGCCCTTGGGTTTTTCAAGGACATTGTGGGCCGGGATATCAGTTTTTTTGAACTCACCTTTTATATGTTTCCCATCGGCTGGGCCATGACCTTTATTTTATGGGGATTTTTCATGGTCTTTTTCAAACCGGAAAAAAAAACCATCCCGGGACTGCGTGAGAAAGCAAACAAGCTGAGCCATGCCATGGGCAAATTCACCCGAAACGAGATTCTATCGGCCACCATTATTTTTTCCTGCATCTTTATCATGTCCGTCAAACAATTTATCCCCGCCTTGAACCTTCTCGACAAAAATGCCATCATCCTGGTGTCCACCATCCTGTTTTTTATCTTCCGTATTCTGGATATAAGGGATCTTGAAACAGTGCCATGGAATATCATGCTGCTTTTCGGCGGTGCCATGAGTATCGGGTTCTGCCTCTGGGAAACAGGGGCGGCAGAATGGCTGGCCATCAATTGGCTGGCCATATTCAAAGAATCCCATTGGTTTGTTTTTGTCATGAGCATTGCCTTTTTCATTTTGATCATGACCAACTTTATCATGAATGTGGCGGCTATTGCCATCTCCCTGCCCGTGGCCCTCGTGGTGGCGCCCTACCTGAATGTGGCTCCCGAAGTAATTTTATTTGCAGCCCTGGTAACCGCTGGCATGCCTTTTTTACTCCTGGTGGGTGCTGCTCCCAATGCCATTGCCTATAATTCAAAACAATTTACCACCGGAGAGTTTTTCCTCTATGGAATACCGGCCAGTATTATTCTCATGATTGTGGTGGGACTCGCCGTCGCCTTTATCTGGCCCCTCATGGGAATGCCCATATTATTAAAATAACCCAAGGAAAATTACAGATGAAAACCATACTTATCAAGGACATCATGGTCCCCCTGTCCGAATATGCCACGGTAAATGAAGAGGATACCCTGAAAAAGGCAATTAAAACCCTTCAGAAAACCCAGACACACAATGACCCCAAAAGCTATAAATACCGGGCGATTCTTGTGTATGACAAACAAAACAATATTGTGGGAAAAATTAGCGCTTTTGATGTTTTAAGATCCCTTGAGCCCAAATATTGCCAAATCGGACAACCTGAAAAAATGAGCAAGATGGGCCTGTCCAGATTCGGTCTGAGCAATGACTTTTTAAGCTCCATGATGGAACGATATTGTCTCTGGGAGGATAGCCTTGAAAACCTTGTAAAAACGGCCTCAAAACTCAAGGCAAAAGACATCATGTATTCTCTTGAGGAAGGGGAGTATGTGGATGAAAGTGCCTCTATTGCCGATGCCATCCATCAATTGATTCTTGGCCACCACCAGTCCCTGCTTGTTTCAAAGGCCAACAAAGTTATCGGTATCCTCAGGCTGTCCGATGTGTTTAAATTGGTTTGTGACGTTATGATACCCGTATAGAGAAGCTGCCGACATGAATCTCCAACTACCACAACGATATGCGGATCGGGCCGGGGTTAACACCATACGGGAGGTCTTTGACTATATACGCCGGTATAGGGGTAAAACCTTTGTACTGAAAATAGAAGACACCCTTATTGATCATCCCCTTTTCCCCCTGCTGATGAAAGATATTGTCCAATTACACGATATCGGTATCCATATGATCATCGTGGCAGGCACCCGGGCGACCATTGAACAACATCTGGCCAAAACAAACTGCCATACAAAAGTTGTCGATGGCATCCGGATTACCACAAATTCGGCCATGGCCTGCGTCAAGCTGGCAGCCATGGAGGTGGCACAGTCGATTATTTCCCACTTGTCCGCAGGCAATGCCAACGGTATCATGGGAAACTGGATCAGGGCAAGAGCCTTGGGGGTACGCCAGGGCCTGGATTACCAATACACCGGTCAAGTTGAAAAAATTCAATCTGGTATTATTCATAAACTTCTGGCCCAGAACTTTATCCCGGTGGTTTATAATATCGGAATGAATTCCACAGGAGATTTTTATAATTTAAACTCAGACCAGATTGCCCGGCAGATCTGCCTGGACCTGAACATTGAAAAACTATTTTTTATCCGTGCCCAGGATGCCATTCCCACCAAAGGGATTGAACTCCCGCCGGGAAGTCAGGTCCACCCCAATGGGAAAATTTTTTCCAACATGGACCTTGGCCATGTGAATTTCATCCTAGACAAAAACAAGGCGCACTTAAGCGTTGAAGACCTATCGCTGCTGGCATATTCAATGGAAGTGATCGATCGGCCCAAAGGGGTCAGCCGGGTTCATATTATCGACGGGAGGATAGAAGGCCGGCTGCTTCAGGAAGTTTTCTCGAGTATCGGCGGCGGCACATTGATCTACGGCAATCAATATGCCCATATTCGCAACGCCTGCCTTGGGGATGTTCCTGAAATACTCCACCTGTTGGATGATTATGTTAAAAATGGGAACCTGATCCCTCGAAAGGCATCAGACATTAAGAA
Organism: uncultured Desulfobacula sp.; assembly: GCA_964459195.1. GTDB lineage: Bacteria > Desulfobacterota > Desulfobacteria > Desulfobacterales > Desulfobacteraceae > NBML01. The sequence goes on along the minus strand of CAYWNB010000102.1, from coordinate 5,065 downwards.
AAATATCCATGCCTACTATATCTATGCGGTTGACCAGGCCATATACGGATGCGGCGCCCTTTACGAACTGGATGACGGCTGGGCTGAAATCGGTGCCGTTGCAGTGAATGACACTTACAAATCCAAAGGCATCGGCTTTGGAATTGTGCAATATCTCATCCAAACCGCCCGAAAGAAACGGTTAAAAACCCTTTTTCTTCTGACCACACAGGCAACAGACTGGTTTTTTGAATTCGGTTTTGTCTGGGCCAGCCCATCTGAACTTCCAGAATCCCGGCAGAAAGGATATAATTTTGAACGGAACTCCAGGGTGCTGCTTTTGAAACTTTAGTCCAGACTGTCACCGTTTTTCATTCCCCCCCTTGACAAAAAATCAGTTCTACATTAATTGAACTGACTAAAAATCAAACTTGCAACGGTAATATAAACAGACAAAGACGATTATAAGCAATGCCTAAATATCAAACAAAAAACATTTATAAAACACTTGTACAGATGGTGAAACCGAGAGAAATGAAATTTCTTAACAATTCATTTTTAAAGTTACACTATGTTTACAGCCTGCATTATACCTAAACACTGTCAGTTCATAGAAAAAATATTAGATTGGGGAGTATATGAGTCAATTTTTTGTATCAATACTGATAATTCTATCGGGTGGTTTTTTATCCATTCTTCTAGCACCACACCTTAAATCTGCAAAGATCATTGCTGTATTTCTATTATGCGCCGGCTGTGTTTGGGGCTTAATAGATGCGGTGACAAAGCTTTTTCAATCGGGCACCTATGTTGGATCCTTTCCCTATTTAAATGTTTTTTCACTGGACTTTCAAATTGATGGCGTCTCCGCTTTTTTTCTGTTGACCATTTTTGCCATTTCCCTTGTTGCCTCATTTTATAGTTACCATTACATGGATCATGAAAAGAATGCGGTCAAAACCGGGATCAACTATTTTTTCTTCAGCATTCTCATCAGCGCCATGGCATTGGTGGTAACCGCATCCAATATCATTAGTTTCATGCTGTCCTGGGAAATCATGTCCCTGTCCTCTTTTTTCCTGGTTATCTACAACCATCATTCAGCTGAAAATCGACGCGCAGGATATCTTTATTTTATTTTTTCCCATGTTGGTGCCATGTTCATCTTTGCTGCATTTGGCATAATTTACACGTATACCGGCAACTTTGGTTTTGGCCCAATGGATGCCATTCCGGAAACAGCTAAAATTCTGATTTTTATCTTTTCTTTTATCGGATTCGGTTCAAAAGCCGGCGTTTTCCCCTTTCATGTCTGGTTGCCCTATGCCCATCCTGCCGCCCCCAGCCATATTTCTGCCGTAATGTCCGGGGTGATGATCAAAACCGGCATTTACGGTATTATCAGAATGTATATGCTCTTAAATTTTCACACCCCTGTTTTTGGAAATATCCTTTTGGTTGCAGGCGCTGTTTCGGGTGTTCTTGGGGTTTTATACGCCCTGGGTCAACATGATCTTAAACAGCTGCTGGCATACCACAGCGTTGAAAATATCGGCATCATTTTAATCGGCTTGGGACTCGGAATGATTGGCATTTCCTCTGAAAACCCGGTTATGGCAGTTCTTGGATTTACCGGAGGATTTTTGCACATCCTCAATCATTGTATTTTCAAATCTTTGTTGTTTATGGGTGCCGGAATGGTGCTTCATCAAACAGGCACCAGCTCCATTGATGCGTTGGGTGGACTATTAAAACGAATGAAAATTACCGGAGTTACCTTCATTATTGGCTCCCTTGCCATTTCCGGACTACCGCTTTTTAACGGGTTTGTCGGTGAATTTTTTATCTACGTCGGCGGATTTAAAGGGATCGCCCTTGAAAAATCGGCCTTGTTCATGAGTATGTTAGGTATTATCAGTCTGGCGGTGATTGGCGGGCTGGCATTGGCCTGTTTTACAAAGGTGGTTGGCGTTGTTTTCCAGGGAGAACCCAGGTCCAAGGCGGGCGAAAATGTTGAGGAACAGGGCGCAACCATGCTGATATCCATGTCAATTCTTGCGCTTGCCTGTCTTTTGATCGGGTTATTCCCGGATCTTATTATTCAACTGCCCATTAAGGCGGTTTCTGCCCTGGGTCTGAAATTTGCTCCTGCCGCCTTTGACCCCATTTTACAAATCACAGGTAACATTTCCCTGGCTGCAATGATTTTTCTGCTTCTTTTTATATTGGTGGCAGGGATTCGTTTCTTTTTATACAAAGGAAAAACCATCACTGCCTCAGGAACCTGGGGGTGTGGGTTTACACAACCAACCGTAAAGATGCAATATACCGGTTCCTCATATGCCTCTTTTCTGCTTGATTTTTTCAGGCCTGTTGCACCGCTGGAGGAAACCCATGTAAAAATAGCAGGGCGGTTTCCGATAAAAACCTATTACCACAGCCATGTAAATGATATTGCACAAATTTATATGAATCGAGTAATCGTTACCCCCGTCCTGTTTTTCTTTGATAAATTGAGATGGATCCAGCATGGTGACATCCATCTTTATATTGGCTATATTTTATTGGCTATCATACTATTATTATTTTTTATATAAATTAACTGGGAAAATTTCATGATTAAATCCTTTATTCTCTGGCTTCTTGCAATTTTGCTGGCGCCATTTTTCTCCGCCATTATCCTCAAGGTAAAGGCATTTTTCGGAGGAAAAAAGGGCCCCCCGCTGTTGATTAATTATTATACCTTGATCAAGCTGTTTAAGAAGGGTTCCGTATACAGCACCAGCACAACCTTCATGTTTAAACTTGGGCCCCTTGTTTCCCTGTGTTCTGCTGTTTCGGTGCTCATGTTTCTGCCCATTGCAGGCGTACCGCCGATCTTTTCCTTTAATGGGGACGTCATCTTTGTTTTATATATATTGGGACTGGGGCGATTCTTTACCATTGCCGCTGCCATGGATACCGCCTCCCCCTTCGAAGGCATGGGAGCTGCAAGAGAAGCCTATTTTCCCATTATTTGTGAAGCCGCAACCTTTATGATTCTGATCTTTTTTTATCGACTCACCAATGAGCTTAACTTGTCAGCCTATTTTACAGGCCAAAATACAATGGGGCTGTGGCATTCAGCCGGCGCACACTTAGTCTTTATTGTCTTTGCTTTTTTTATTATTCTATTAACGGAAAATTCAAGGGTCCCGGCTGATGACCCCGCCACACACCTGGAGCTGACCATGATCCATGAAGTCATGGTCTTAGATCACAGCGGACCGGATTTGGGACTCATTGAACTGGGATCTTTTTGCAAGCTTTTTTTCTATTCAACCATTGTTTCCAGGTTAATTTTACCCTTTAACTCGGATATTGCCATCCTTAATTTTGGCCTCTATATTATGGGACTTGTGATCGTATATGGCGCTATTGGTGTTGTAGAATCGATCGTTGCCCGTTTCAGAATGGACAAAGTACCGCAATTTGTACTGACCTCTTTTGCCTTGGCCTTTTTTGCAACCATCCTCACCCTGGAGTTTATCAAATGATATTAGACCCGGTTGATACCATTTTAACCTTTGTCCTGCTTTCCGTATTATTTTCCTTTGGCTCCAGTCGGCTTTCCATGCTGATAAAGGTCGTTGGTTTCCAGGGAATTGTGGTTTCCATTGTTCCTTTTTTTGTGGGATATGATATGAGCATTGGTGGTACGATTTTTACCCTGGCTACTTTATTGATTCGGGGCATCATTATTCCCATGAGTATTTACATTGCCATTAAACGAGTGGCGATTCACAGAGAGGTCGAACCTATTATCGACTATCATGCCTCGCTGCTCTGTGGCCTTGGATTAATCGTTGCCGCAACCTATATCAGCCAACAGCTGAATATTCCCGCCATCAGTCATTATACACTTTTATTTCCTACCGCTATTTCTATTCTTGTGACAGGAATGTTTCTTTTAATGGCCCGAAGAAATGCCATTGCCATGGTACTAGGGTACATCATGATGGAAAATGGGATTTACCTTATCGGCACCACTTTTTCAGTTCGTGCCCGGCATATTGTTGAATTCGGTATTTTACTGGATGTATTGGCCGGCGTTATGATCATGGCCATCATCCTTCAAAACATCAAACGAACGTTTGATGATGTTGATACAGCACTTCTCAGAACTTTAAAGGAATAGGTATCATTTAATGGTTGAAATCATTTTTATAGTCCCTTTTATAACAGGTCTCATTGCGTTTTTTGTTCCCAAAGAGATCGGTCGCCCCCTTCTGGTCATAACGGGGGCCATCCATCTTTTGTTATCTCTTCTCCTGTGGAAGAACAGACCCGTTGCTTATTTTAGCGATTATTTTGCAGTGACCCCCGAAGGGTTATTATCCCTATTGGTTATTTCCCTGTTGTTTTTCCTGATTTCCATCTACACCATCAGCTATCTCAAAGAGATCAAAATCCATGCAGAAAATATTTTCACAGGATTCATGCTCCTATTTTTATCCACCATGACCATGGTCACCCTGTCGGATCATATCATGATCATGTGGATCGCCATAGAAGCCACTACCCTTGCCAGTGCCCCCCTTATCTATACCCACAGATCAGGCGCGTCCCTTGAAGCCACCTGGAAATATGTTCTCATTTGTTCTGTTGGGATTGCCATGGCATTGTTGGGATCGGTCTTTGTTACCCTGGCCATGGACATCGGACATGTGGACGCCCCCCTTTCTTTTTCTGCGCTCACACAAGTTGCCAAATCTCTGGATCCTTTGTGGCTAAAAGCCGGATTTGTTTTCATACTGGTGGGGTATGGAACCAAGATGGGACTTGCCCCCATGCACACCTGGCTTCCCGATGCCCACAGTGAAGCCCCGAGTCCGGCATCGGCCCTGTTGTCAGGTGTCCTTTTAAATTGTGCCTATCTAGGAATCTTTAAAACCAATAAAATCATGTATGCGGCCGGGCTCAATGATTTTTCAAGCACAATTTTGATTGTGTTCGGGTTGATGTCCATTCTGGCAGCAGCCACCTTTATTCTTAAACAAAACGAATATAAAAGAATGCTGGCCTATTCCAGTATCGAGAACATGGG
>CAYWNB010000101.1:1969-10511 GCA_964459195.1 uncultured Desulfobacula sp. | reverse complement strand
CCGGTTTTTGCTTGAGTCGTTTGAGAAGAAAATCTCGCTGCATGTTGCTGTCTCCTTATTGCTGTGGGCACTGACTGGCCTGTGAATCCCTCCTCATTTATATCCGGGAATGAATACATTCAGCAAGTTTTTTTATTTTATTCCAATTTTTCCCAGACACAGAATACGCCTCCCCATTCGCGGTAAAAAAAGGTTTTGTTTCGTTTTTTTCTTGCCTTACCAAGCCCAACCTGTTTGAATGCGGGCCATGAAAATTATCAATGCAAGATCAAAGCACCTCATTATTGACCGGTTTATGGCCACGGTTCAGGAGGCCTGGTGTCTTGTGGGAAGCAACCGCTCCGGGATTGAAGACTTTTTCACCCTCCTGGACGGGAAAAGCCCAGGAATCCATGCCGACCTGATGGAGCTGCCCCAAACCTTAGGGATTATTTCTTTCAGTCGCCAGCAGGAGGTGTTTGAGGAAGAGCTAAAAAAAAATGATACCGATTTTCTGGACAAAATAGACCCCGGCACACCGGCTGCTTCATTCCTGAAAAATGCTGAACTCCATGCCGACCTGATCAAAGCCCTGGACATGGCCGATTCCATGGACAAGGGATACCGGCAATTGAGCACGGGCCAATCCAGAAAACTCATGCTCCTGGCCCAGATCACCCGGGGGGTCTCCTATCTGGCAATCCAGGCCCCCTATGAAGGGCTGGACCCAGCAAGCTGCAAAGAACTTGACAGTGCACTAACTCTATTGCACCAACAAGGCATCGGGATTCTTATCACCGTGAACAACAGAGAGGACATCCCAAACTTTTGCACCCATGCGGGTCTGATTACCCATGGCCGCCTGGACCTTATGGGACCCAGAAAAGATACCATGGCGGCCCTGGAAAAAAAACTGGACCTGGAAGACCCGAATTTTCAGGTATCGGTAAAAGAATTAATCCAGGACCAAAATATTACAGAAACCCTCCGTGAAAGCCCCGGATTCGGGTTCCAAAAAAAAGCCAGCGTCACAACAGAGCTGGTTCGTTTGAAAAACGGGTCTGCCGGGTATGGGGGCAAGACCATCTTCACGGACTTAAATCTCAGGATCCACACCGGCGACCACACCCTGGTGACAGGACCCAATGGGTGCGGGAAATCCACCCTGCTCCAGCTTATCACCGGAGACCACCCGGCCTGCTATCAAAATGATCTGCGCATATTCGGCACCCAAAGGGGGACCGGCGAATCCATCTGGGAACTAAAAAAAGAGATGGGTATTGTCAGCCCGGACCTTCACCGGAACTATCTTGTGCCGGGCAATACCCTGCATTGTATTATCTCAGGCCTCTTTGATTCCATTGGCATCTATCAAAAATATACCCGCCAAAACGAACACCAGGCCATAAAATGGCTGGAGCGAACAGGACTTATTCAAGAAGCCCAAACCCCGTTTCGCCAGCTCAGTTATGCCAACCAGCGCCTGGTCCTCATTGCCCGTGCCCTGATCAAAATGCCCCAACTGCTGATCCTGGACGAACCCACCCAGGGACTGGACGAATTAAACCGAAAGGCCGTGCTGGATTTTCTGGAACAGGTGGCACAGGAAAAGATGAGCACCCTCCTCTATGTCAGCCACCGCCAGGATGAGTTTCGGGATTTTTTCAAATATCAAATTCAACTCTGATCCCACCCGACTTTTTGAGGAACCCTTATCTTTTTTTTGCTGCCCGGAGCTCAACTATCCCCGTAAAAATAGGGATTATCAAAAACCCGGCCACACAATAGATCACCCCATTCCACCCACCGTACTCAAACCCGAACCCGGCACCGGTAATCCCCAGCCAACCGCCGGCATAATAGAACAGCACATACAGTGAATTGGCCCGGCCCTGACTGTTGGCAAGTTTCCGGTTCAACAGGCCCACCGCCGTTGAATGGATGGTAAAAAACCCTGCACAAACCCCCAAAAGCCCGGCAATGACTGCCGTCACCGAGGGGATCAGCAGCAAAAGGAAAGAGACCCCCAGGATGAGACTTCCAGCCACTAGGGTATTGCCCCCGCCAAACCGGTTGCTGATCCTGCCTGAAACCGGGCCCAGAAAAATCCCCATCACATAGACCAGGTAAATCAGGGTGATCATTTCCGTGGAAAAATTAAAGGGCGGGCCTGCCAGACGAAAGGGCAGAAAATTAAAGATAGGGGAAAACATGAGCAGACCAGAGGCCCCGCAGCAATACAATAAAAATAAATCTTTTCGTTTCACCAGGGTCAAAAAAGATTCTGTTTTATGACTGGCGGCTTTTTGTTCAGGGGTTTGAACGGGCAGGACGAAAAGTGCCACAAGGGTGGTGACCAGAATCAGACCAGAGGCGGAAAAAAAGGCATACCGCCAGTGCAGAGGCGGATGAATCCAGCCCCCCAACAGGCGTCCCCCAAGCCCGCCTAAAACCGTTGCCGCCACATAGGTTCCCATGATCACGGACAATCGTTTTTTGGGCAGGGTTTTGGACAACCAGGCCGCTAGGCTTGTTGTCAGAGCCGGCAGGAACAGTCCCTGGACAAATCGGGCGCCCACCAGCACCCTGAAATCATGGGTAACCGCACAAACCAACCCGGCCGCGGCAACACAGATGCCGCCGATAAGCAAAATAGGGTGAAGGGGAGCCTTGTCCGACAAATACCCGAAAAACAGATTGGATATCACGATGCCCAAGATGACAGCAGACACGGTCAAAGAAACCTGAACCGTGGTCACACCAAATTCCGCTTGGAGAACAGGCAAAATGGGCTGAGTGATATAGATATTGGTAAAAGATGCCGTTACAAGAGCACATACCACCATCTGCAGCTTGAATGTTCCATTTTTTAAAGGCTTTCCTTTCATGGGGATGCATTAAAGTAAAATGAATTACTTTTCAAGCGATTTTAAAAAAAGAGGCAGGCCCCGGCCTTTGTTTGGACTTGTTATGAATTAATCAGAGCGATCATTTTATTGACCCATTTCATTTTCGCTGTTTGAAGGGTTGGGAGGGGGTGAAAATACTTGTTCTCTGTCTCTGGTTTAAGAAGCCCGATAAGGCCTTTCGTGCCGGATACTTTGCCCAGGCATCTTTCAATAAGCGGATCCAGACCAGGGCTGACACCCCAGGCGCAAACAACCGGCGACTGGGAGCATCTGTTCAGATGCCTTCTAAGTTCCTGTTTGCGCTCATCGGAGAACAGGGAGTGTGCTGTAAATCCTGTTCTCTCTTCAATATCCCGATACTGGGCCACAAATTTACCCCCTTTGGGATTTCTCAAGTCTGAAAGGTTCAAGACCCTGACATGGGACCAACCACAATACACCATGACTCTCATGACTTGATACTGTGTGGTGTCTGGTTTCGTTGATACAAGGGAGGCGCAAAGATCCCCCGCCTGTTCCCCCAAAATATTGTTATTCACAGCTTCCAGGGGAAGGGATGACCCCGGATTCATCATGATAAAAATGGCGTCGGCCGCCCTTCCCAACAATAAATCGAGGGGAGAGGGGATGTCTTTTTTTGCCACAATTTCAAGGACACTCCGACATTCAATTTGTTCTCCTGACCCGATGTCAATGGCGTAAAAATGGCCAAACACCCCAAACTTTTTTTTAAGTTTTTCCGCGGGTAAAAATTCAAGCAATCGGTGATACTCCTTAAATGACAGGCAAACTGCGATCCAACCGGTCACCATTCATAAATTTAATAATTTATTTTTATCAATCGCTGAGTTAATGAGTGATCAGCGAGTCTCTTTCCTCAGGGCATTCCTTGATGCTCTGTCCACAAGCGTAAAAAGCCTGTCTATCTCATCTTTTTGATTGGAAACCTTATGCCCGCTCACCTTGATAAATTCACAGTCCATTAGATCCATTCTGCGATAAAATTCCTGGTACAGCTCATAATTAGAAATTCGGTCCTTTTTCTTTGATTGATACCCATTTTTTTCAAGGCGATCACGCCGTCCCAACAGTCCGATGATATTTTGAGAATCCGTATACACCGATACCCGGCGGCCCTGTGTTTTTGCATCGGCCATTGCCCATAACAGGGTCTGCAATTCCAGTTTTGTCGAAGAGGTGGGTTCAAATCGCCTCAACTTCACCCGGCGTCCCAGGGATTCCAGGGAAAGCCCATTCTTTGCAACCATTAAATAAGCCCCATAGCCGATATTGGATTTCGGGTCCACACTTCCATCTATAAATAGTTTTAAATCATACATAATAGTTGATGGAGTTATGTCATGGTAAAAATATTTTGCCAATAGGATGTTTTTGAGTAGGATAAAATAAATGAAAAACAAAAGATAACCATTGACACAGTGGGCCGGATAACCGTATTTTTAAAGAAATTCATTGACAATCCATCATCCCGGAGGGCACAAAATGATACTACAAAATTGGAAACTTTCTTTTTTTTGTTTAATCCTGGCAGGATTATTTCTTTTGCCGACATTAAGTTTTGCGGGCAAGCTTCAGGGCAGAGAAGAGATCTCCCTATACGGCGGTAAGTCCGGAAACATTCTTTTCCCCCACCATCTGCATCAAAAAGTGGTGACGGACTGCCAGACCTGCCATATTGATTTTGCCCAACGAGAAGGGGCCCTTGAAGCCGCTAAAGCATCAGAGGCGCTCAAGAAAAAACAGGTGATGAACGGCACCTGTCTCAAGTGCCACAGGGCCTTGAAAAAATCAGGTAAACCGGCCGGGCCGACCAGTTGCAAGCAGTGCCATACTAAAAAATAGAATTGTCATGAAAATTCTGGTATCTCCGACCAAAACCATGGCCTTTGACAAAATCCCGGCCAGCCTGCACATGGAGATGAGCCGGCCCAGGTTTGAGCGGGAAGCAGGTCTGCTGAACCAGGAATTAAAGGCCCTGGATTTTGGGACCTTAAAAAAATTATTTAAAACCAGTGACAAGCTGACCCGAAAAACCTGGGATCAGATCCATGACTTTACCTTGGCCGCTACAGGGCCAGCCCTGTTTGCCTTCCAAGGAGAGGCATTTAAAACCATGAACCCCCGGCAATTTAGCCCGGATCAGCTGGCATTTTCAAATAAAACCCTGAAAATTTTTTCCGGATTGTACGGGGTATTGCGCCCCATGGATAGCATCAAACCCTACCGCCTGGATTTCAATACCCCTCTTCCCAAGAGATCCAAAACGCTCAAACTATTTTGGAGAGAAAAAGTGCTCCCCTATTTTGAAGAGCAAACCCAAAAAGATGAGGTGATTTTAAATCTGGCCTCGGAGGAGTATAGCAGCATCCTGAATACCAGCCGGTTAAAAGGCCAGGTAATCACCCTGCAATTTCGGGAAATGGTAGAGGGAAAATTAAAAAACCTGTCTGTCCGTGCAAAACAGGCCAGGGGACTTTTTGCAAGTGAGATCATTCAAAAAAAAGTTACCAATGTCAACGCCATAAAAAAAATTGCTCTGGCTGATTATGGTTATGCAAAAGATCTTTCCAGCACAGCAGAATGGTTTTTTATCCGTTGATATATTCGAGACAAACGTGTTCCTGCTTTTATAAAAAAAATAAATAAAAATATAGATGACAACTATTAAAATTATAGAGAAAGGGGTGAGCTATGGCGGCATATCTTGGGGCAGTCGATCAGGGGACAACCAGTACCCGGTTTATTATTTTTGACAAAAACGGGACCATTGTCAGCGCAAGTCAGATGGAACATGATCAAATTTGTACAAAACCCGGCTGGGTTGCCCATGACGGTTATCAAATCTGGAAAAACACAAAAATTGTCATCCGGCAGGCCCTGGAAAAAGCAGGCCTTTCAGGACAAGACCTGGCCGCCATCGGCGTGACCAACCAGCGGGAAACCGTCATTGCCTGGGACCGACACACGGGAAAACCATTGAACAATGCCATTGTCTGGCAATGCACCCGTTCCCATGAAACCTGCAAGGAACTGGACAAGGCCTATGGTAAGGATAGTTTTCGATCCAAAACCGGCCTGCCCACGGCCACCTATTTTTCCGGCCCTAAAATCAAATGGATGATGGACCAAATCCCTAAGATTAAAACGGCAGTGGTCAAGGGGGATGCCATTTTCGGCACCATGGACACCTGGATCATCTGGAACCTTACCGGTGGACCCGGCAAGGGCCGGCATGTAACCGATGTAACCAATGCCTCCCGCACGCTGCTCATGAATCTATCGACCCTGGATTGGGACGATGAGATTTTAAGGATAATGGGAATTCCTAGAACCTGCCTGCCCGAAATAGTCCCCTCCTCCCATCCAGATGCATTCGGCAAGACAACAATTGACGGCCCTTTCCAAAGCCAGGTAACAGTGGGAGGGGCCCTGGGGGACCAGCAGGCCGCCCTTTTTGGCCAAACCTGTTTTGAACCGGGTGAAGCCAAAAACACCTATGGAACAGGCTGTTTTCTGCTCTTTAACACCGGCACCACCATTAAATTTTCCAACCATGGGCTTTTGACCACAGTGGGGTATCAAATCGGCAATCAAAAAGCGGTTTATGCCCTTGAGGGATCCATTGCCTATGCCGGCGCCCTGGTCCAGTGGATCAGAGATAATCTGGGGCTGATCTCTTCTGCTCCTGCAATTGAAACCCTTGCCAACACAGTGGACGACAACGGGGATGTCTATGTTGTACCCGCCTTTTCAGGACTGTTTGCACCCTATTGGCGATCCGATGCCAGGGGTGTCATTGCCGGGCTCACCCAATTTGCCAACAAGGGCCATATTGCCCGGGCAGTCCTGGAAGCCTGCGCCTACCAGACAAAGGACATTGTGGAAGCCATCAATCTGGACTTGGGACTGGGGCTGGACCTGGGACAAGGCATTGACTTAAAATCCCTGAAAGTAGACGGCGGCATGGTGGCCAACAAGACCCTGATGCAATTCCAGGCCGATATTCTCAATGTATCGGTTACCCGGCCTAAGGTAGCAGAAACCACTGCCCTGGGGGCTGCCTATGCGGCAGGGCTTGCCGTGGGGTTCTGGCCGGACACGGCAGCCTTAAAAGAAAATTGGCATGTCCATTCCACCTGGGAACCCGACATGGCCGATACAAAGCGGGATGAACTCTACAGCAGTTGGAAAAAAGCCGTTGAGAAAACCCTGGTTTGGAAAGAATAAGCGGATTTACTTAGATTCCAAAACATGATAGGAACTCCTGAGTAAGTGAAAACAGGAGTATAAATGGAAACACTGCATAGACCTATAATTAGCGATTCAAGGACCATGGAAGATCTGCCGAATAATAGCATTGATCTGGTGGTCACTTCCCCGCCCTATCCCATGATTGAAATGTGGGACCCGATATTTTCATCCTTCCACCCTGAAATAACCACGCTATTGAAAAAAGGGGATGGACCCAGGGCCTTTGAAGCCATGCACAAAATTCTGGATAGTGTTTGGGGAGAATGTTACCGGGTTCTGAAACCAGGCGGATTTGCCTGCATCAATATCGGGGATGCCACACGGACCATAAAAGAACGGTTTTCCCTTTACACCAACCATGCCCGGATTCTTAGCGCTGCCCAAACCCTTGGATTTTCATCTCTCCCCTGTATCTTGTGGCGCAAACAGACCAATGCCCCCAATAAGTTCATGGGCTCGGGCATGCTGCCGGCAGGGGCCTATGTCACACTGGAGCACGAATATATACTGATCCTGAGGAAGGGACCCAAAAGGGATTTCAAAAAAGAAGCTGACAAGCAGAACCGCCGGGCGAGTGCCGTGTTCTGGGAAGAACGAAATGCCTGGTTTTCAGATATCTGGTTTGATATCAAGGGCACTGGCCAGTCCCTGGGGGATAAGACTGCCCGGAAAAGAAGCGGGGCCTATCCCTTTGAACTGGCCCATCGTCTGATCAACATGTATTCTGTACGGGGCGATCAGGTGCTGGACCCGTTCCTGGGAACCGGTACCACCATGGCCGCTGCCATGGCTGCCAACAGAAACAGTGTAGGATATGAATTGGATGCCAGCCTGAGCCCTGCCATATCCTCCATGGCTCAGACATTGGATGTTACGGTGGCCCAGATGATCCGACAACGGTTGATCCGGCACATCACCTTTGTTATAGAACGTATGGAAACCCGCGGCCCCCTGAAACACATAAATCGCCCCTATGGATTTCCCGTGATGACCGCCCAGGAACGAGAACTGGTTTTTAACACACCAATGGCCGTTACCCAGACCGTGGACCACCAATACAAGGTGGCCTATGATTCCCTCCCCCAAAAAGAATTCTGTCAGGACTGGTCCAAGATCCTAGCGAGTAAGGAAGCAGGTCAGGTGGTCACGGCCATGGAAAAAGTCAGCACCCCCAAAAAAGGATTTAAACAAGGGGAATTATTTTAGTCCCTTTTGATGGTCTTTTCCCAGGTGAAAATTAACCCAGGAAGAAGTCTTGTTCAACTCCCACATCCGTGGGGGACAAAATCTTGACCCAGAGTATGGCCCATTCCACAGTGTTTCAGCCGACCATATGCCCGGACCCAGACACAGCGTCTGTCAGGGTGTACTTCGCAAAAGCC
>CAYWNB010000101.1:0-1869 GCA_964459195.1 uncultured Desulfobacula sp. | reverse complement strand
GGCGGTTTTATCAAAAAAAACTGTATGGACTGTTTTGAGCAGACCATGGGGATAATGATCTGTAAGTTTTTCTTTTATCCTGATGGCCAGGGACATTTTTCCTTCTACTATTTTTTCTTCTAGGGCAGGATCCTTGTCAAAGCAATAATAGACCTTGGCATTGGGTTTGCCCATATTAAATTCCTCTATACACTCTTCCCAAGAATCTTCAATTTCATCCATCCGATCCAGGATCGACCCCATCACCGGAGGATTCATGCCCTTTTGATCCAGATGGGTAATCAGCTCTTTAAATTTTTTGGGTTTGATATCTCATCACTGAAAATCCGAAGCATAGGGTTTCCTTTCCTAAGTTTATCTCGTTTATGCCAAATAATCTGTCGTCACCATATCTCTATTTTACACCAACCAACTTGATCTATATCAAAAATATTCCCCTCCATGCAAAATTAATTATTTGACAAACCCCTTTTCTCTACTAGAATATCCTAGGTTATAAACATCCAAAGGAGAACGTGTGCAAATACAAAACAACAGGAGATCACAATGAAAGTCGTTTTATTGCAGGGCAGTGCCAGAAAAAAAGGAAATACCGCAAAGGCCCTTGATTGGGTGGAAGAAGAACTTTTAACCCTTGGTCATGGGGTGGAGTCCATATACCTGAATTCTAAAAATCTCAAGGGATGCATGGGGTGTGCAAAATGCAAAGAACATCCAAATGAAGTGGGATGTGTTCAAAAAGATGACATCCAGGATATCCTGGGTAAAATCGTCACGGCCCAGGCAGTGGTATTTGCCTCTCCCCTCTATTTCTGGGGGGTGACAGCCCAGCTGAAGGCGGTTATTGACCGGACCTACAGCCTTTACACCAATTATCATAAACCCGGCCATGCCTCCCTGGTTGAGGGACAGCGCCAGGCCCTTCTGGTCACCGGCGGCGGCCCCTGGGACAACAATGCTGAAGCCGCATTTACGGCATTCGGCCGTATCCAGAATCCCCACAAGGCAATCAATGCAGGTGAATTGTTCCTCCCCAATTGTACCACCCCCGGGGATATGGATGAAGAGGTCCGACAAAAAGTTCTGGGATTTGCCCGAAAAATTGTGACATAACCCGCTAAAAATACCCATGGACCAACCAAAGCTTTTTAACAGGGAGTTATAAAAATGAAAATTCTAAAAACAAGCCTTTTTATGGTGGCATTTCTACTGATAGCCGGATCCTCCTCACAGGGATTTGCCGACAGCTATTCAAAGGCAGTTTCCGTTTTCAAACAGTCTGAGGCTGTCCAGCCCTTCTTTAAAAACAGCTATGGATATGCGGTATTTCCAACGGTGGGAAAAGGGGGTATTATAGTAGGAGGCGCCTATGGGGAAGGTCAAGTGTATCGCCAAGGCAGCCTCACCGGCAAAATTGCTTTGGTCAAGTTAAGCATCGGGTTCCAGCTGGGTGGCCAGGCCTTTTCCGAAATAATTTTTTTCCAGGACAAGCGCTCTTATGACGAATTTATCAGTGGAAGTTTTGAATTCGATGCCTCGGTGTCTGCCGTTGCCATCACCGCCGGTGTTCAGGCAAAAGCCGGGACAGAAGGGGGAACTGCTAGTGCCACCGCAGGTCCTGCCACAGGCGTCCAGGCGGAAACACATTATAGGGGATGGTTGTCTTTGTCCATGCCAGGGGCGGGCTAATGTATGAAGCGGCCATTGGCGGACAGAAATTTTCTTACACCCCCCTCTAATTTACCGAACCATTCAACAAAACCAAATTGGAGGGGAAAATCTTGACTTGAAGACTAATTTGACTAATAATAAGCCAATGGTTGTAACACAAACAATCTGGCATATCCGGGCACCCCTATGAACGAACAA
>CAYWNB010000100.1:0-10529 GCA_964459195.1 uncultured Desulfobacula sp. | reverse complement strand
GGGTGGGCCTTGGTATAGACCTGGGCTTTTTCAACAGCCGTTACAAATCCGTGGACAGCCGACCCTTTTTCCTTTAACGCCTTGGGACCGCAGACAAAGATCAATTCTTCATAATCCGGGATCCCGTATTTTTCCAGTTCAAAAAATCGGGCTTTATACCCGTGCTGGGCCATTCCCACGGTTTCATAGGTTTTAAAGGGGCCCATGACGGCATCCACCTGGTTGGAGACCAGGGCGGGCAGAATGGTAAACCCCACATTTACCGGGGTATAGTCTTGTATCTGGTTGATGGCGGCAAAGGCTTCCAGCAGGACATCCATGAGTCCGGGCACGGTATACCCGATTTTTTTGCCGGAAAGGTCGGCAGGGGTCTGGATGTTTTTGGTGTCAAGAAAGAGCAGGGTGGTCAAGGGATGGACCACCAGAGGAGCGATGGCTTTGATATCAAGGCCCTGGTCTGCGGCAATAATGGTCTGGGGCTGGTAGGAAACGGCAATGTCCATGTTGCCGGAAGCTGCGAGCTTTAATGCATCCGAGGTTTCAGACGGACTGACGATATCCACTTCAATCTGGTTGTCGGCAAAATATCCCAACTCCTGTGCCACATAAACGGGTAAATGATCCACATTGGGGAACCAGTCCAGCATCAGGGTGAGGTTTTCACCTGCCCAGAGGGGGGAGATGAACAAAAGTGAGCTGGCCAGAAGCACATTGAGAATAAGTACAGAGAGAATACGTTTTTTCATGTTTTTTTCCTTAAAGCATTATAATTGTTGTATTAGATTGGAGCCCCTTACGAGTTCCGATTATGGTTTCCATTTTATACTCTTTTTTTCCAGGATTCCGACTATAATCCACATGCCAAGCCCCATGGCCGTCAGCCAGAGAATGGCGGCAAACACCAGGTCCACCTGGAGGCGGGCATTGGACTGGATCATGAGAAAACCAAGTCCCTGCTGGGCCCCCACCCATTCTCCTATGACCGCCCCGATGGTGGCCACGGTGACACCCACTCGGAGCCCGGCAAAAAAATGGGGCAGGGCCCAGGGCCAGTAGAGCAGGATCAATGTGTCATAAAACGAGGCCCCCATAAGCTTGAACATGACCCGAAATTCAGGGTCGCAGCTCTTAAGCCCTGCCAGCAGGCTGATGGTAATGGGGAAAAAAATGATGATCCAGGCCATGAATACCTTGGAGGCAATCCCGTATCCCATCCAGACCACCAGCAGCGGCGCAATGGCAAACACCGGTATGGCCTGGGAGGCCACCAGAAACGGGGCCAGTCCTTTTTCTAGGCTGGGGTTTGCAAACATGGCAATGGCCAGGGGGATGGCGGTGGCCAGGGCCAAAATTATCCCCAGGATGATTTCAGACAAGGTGGTTGCGGCATGGGGCAGAATCAGGGGGGCCTTGATGATGGCCGTAGCAAAGATACTCGATGGGGGCGGTAAAATAAAAACCGGTATCTCAAGCAGATGGGTGGCAGCCTCCCAACAACCCAGGATCATTATCACCAGGGCCGGAGCAATTAAATTAGCCGGCTTCACAGGTGGGTTCTCCCTCAAGTTGTGCCAGCATATATTCTTTTATTTTCAACAGATCGGGATCATTGAAATGCCGGGGCTTTGGCTGGTCCAGTATAAACCGCTCCTTGATGGCCATGGGCTGGGGGCTGAGCAGGCATACTTCATCGGCCAACAGCAGTGCTTCTTCAATATCATGGGTGATCATGAGGATGGTTTTGTTGAATTCGGTCTGGAGCAGCAATAACAAAGATTGCAGGCGCCTTCTGGTAATGGCGTCCAGGGCGGATAAGGGTTCGTCCAGCAGGATCAGGTCCCGGTTGAACATAAGCGTCCTGACCAGGGCGCATCGCTGGCGCATGCCCCCGGAGACCTCATGGGGATGATGGGACTCATATCCCTTTAATCCCAGGCGGATAAAAAGTTTGTTTGCCCTTGATTTCATCCTAGTCATGTCCATTTTTCCGGTTCTGGCCGGCAACAGGGCGTTGTCCATCAGGGAGAACCAGGGAAGGAGCAGATCCTTTTGCTGCATATAGGCGGCATGGCGTCCCAGGTGGGCGAGGGCTTCACCCTTCCATGATATCTTTCCCCGGTCCAGGTTCATGACCCCGGTCAGCCCGTCAAACAGCGTGCTTTTGCCACATCCGGAAGGTCCCACCAGCACTTTAAACTGCCCCGGGGAAACCGACAGATCTAAATTGGAAAAGACTGCCTGGCCGTTATAAATTTTTGTGGCACCTGATAACTGGAGCATATCCATACAACTCTTTGTTTAAATATTAAGGTAAAATAACTACTTCCTTAAATTTTATTTTAAATGCCAAGCAAAATAGATGGATACAATCGGCGGATAAACCCCTCAGGAAAAAAGACAGAATGACTTTCCTTCGCCAGAATTACCTGGGGCAGGTTCCAGGGGTCGAAACGTATTATAGTCTCCTCTCAGCCGATCCTTATCGACTCCCCCAGCCGACCACTGCATTTTGCACTGGTTTCTTGGGAGAAAGTATCATGGGGGGGAAGGGCTTGTCAATCATTGCTGCCGGAATGTCCTGGGTGAATGCCCTTTACCGGATGGTAATTTCAAAGATATTCAACAAGGTCAAGGCTTCGGGCAAGGAAAAGGTTGCCTGTCTGATATTATTTTTGAGCGGGTCGATATTGTAGTTGATGCAATTTGTTAAATTTGCCTTGAATAGATTTGTGTTGTGGAAGAGGGATCCTGAAAAATCTGCTTTGGAAAGGTTGGTTTCTGAAAGATCGGTATTAACAAAATCGCATTCAATTAACGCTGATTTGTACAGGCTGGATTTTTTCAGGCAAAGACCCGAAAAAATGCAGCTTTTTATCTTGCACTCTTCCATGGAAAAATCGATCATAGGCGTGTCACATTTTGTAAAATCGATTCCCAGAATTTTACAGCCGTTAAACAGACCCCCTATGATTTGTGTTCTGGGCATTTTAGACAAAGAAAAGTTACAATTGAAAAATGAGCAGCCTTCAAAAAGGGTTGATTCAAAATCAGTATATGAAAAATTACAGTTTCGAAATTCACAGTCAAAAAACAGGTTGTTGGCAATCTTTTGATTTTCAAAGTTTAGATGGCCGAACAGTTCATTCTGGAATTCATTTGAGTCGTCAAATCGTTTCATGCCTTTCTTTATATTAAAATTTCATTCTCAAGTAAATCCTCTGGTGAAAGACAATTAAAAATATTTCCCTTTTTAAAAACAGGAAAGGAAAATTATCAAGCCTGGTTTGGATATAATTAGCGCATGGATATTAAGGAGAGGGTGAAATCATAGACATCATCCGCATGAGATGTTTCGATTAATTTTTGTGGGTAAGACACACTATGAGTGTAGCATCTTCTGCTTGTCAATTCCCTTGTAAATAGAATGTCTTAATTCTTTACAGGGATTATAAATATTGTTACAAGTTGATGGAAATAAAAATGAGTGGTATGCAGACACCATATTTTAAATTCTTAACCTGTGAGAATACGACATACAGTGTCATTCCTCAAAATCGGTAGTGGCGTGTCAGGGGAAAAAGCAGATGGATTTTAACCGTAAAGGCAGGAGCAATACTGTACATGGCTGAAAACAATGAATTGGAAAAAACTCTATGGGCGGCTGCGGATAAACTTCGCTCGAATATGGATGCCGCCGAGTACAAGCATATTGTTCTGGGCCTGATCTTTTTAAAATATATCTCAGATGCCTTCAACGATCTGTACGAAAAGCTCAAAGCAGGCAAAGGGGAGTTTGAAGGTGCTGATTCCGAAGATCCTGATGAATATCTGGCAGACAATATTTTCTTTGTACCGGAAAAATCCCGCTGGCAATATTTACAGGACCGGGCCAAACAGCCGGAGGTTGGCAAATGGCTTGACGAGGCAATGGACGCAATAGAAAAAATAAACCCATCGCTTAAGGGTGTTTGCCCAAGATCTATGCCGATCCGGAATTAAACAAGCAACGTTTGGGCGAACTCATCGACCTGATCGGCACCATAGGTTTTAGCCAGGATGGGCACAAAGCAAAGGATCTCTTGGGCCGTGTATATGAATATTTTTTAGGCCAGTTTGCCGATGCCGAAGGGAAAAAGGGGGGCCAGTTCTACACCCCCGCCAGTATCGTTAAAGTATTGGTCGCCATGCTTGAACCTTACAATGGCCGGGTCTATGACGGGTGCTGCGGCAGCGGCGGCATGTTTGTGCAGAGTGAACGCTTTGTGGAAAAACATCAGGGCAACATCAAAGACCTGTCTATTTACGGACAGGAATCCAATCCTACAACCCTGCGGCTGGCAAAGATGAATTTGGCCATTCGGGGTATTGATGCCCGTATTGAATTAGGGGACACCTTTCTTGGCGATAAACACCAGGACCTGAAAGCGGATTATATTCTTGCCAACCCACCTTTTAATGTTAGTGACTGGAGCGGTGAACGCCTGCGCGATGACAACCGCTGGAAATATGGGCCACCGCCAACCGGTAATGCCAACTATGCCTGGTTGCAGCATTTCGCCCATAAACTCAGTCCCAACGGTACGGCGGGAATTGTGCTGGCCAACGGCAGTATGAATTCAAACTCCGGCGGCGAGGGTGAGATCCGTAAAAAAATGATTGAGAGGGGTTTGATTGACTGCATGGTGGCCCTGCCTCCCCAGCTTTTTTATAACACCATGATTCCTGCCTGCCTCTGGTTTCTGGCCCGGAATAAAACCAACGGTAAATTCCGTAATCGTTCAAACGAAATTCTCTTTATCGATGCCCGCAAAATCGGCGCCATGATCAACCGCCGCAACAAGGAATTTTCCGATATCGATATCGCCAGAATCACGGACACCTACCATGCCTGGCGCAATATTGACGGACAATATGGAGATATTCCCGGTTTTTGTAAAGCCGCTACCCTGGATGAGGTGCGAAACAACAAGCATGTGTTGATGCCGGGTCGTTATGTCGGCATTGAGCCTGAAGAGGATGACGGCATCCCCTTTGATGTGAAAATGAAAATCCTTACCAACAAGTTGGCTGAGCAGTTTGCCAGGGGCAATGAACTGGAAAAGACCATCCGCGAGAATTTGAAGGGAATCGGCTATGAATTCTGATCCGGCCCTTTCCGGCTACCGAGATTGGCTTATCGGGCTAAAGGATAAACTCCGCCGCGTCCAGATTAAGTCTGCCGTTACAATCAATCAGGAAATGCTTTTATTCTATTGGGAATTGGGAGCCGATATTGTTGAAAAACAGAAATTAGCTTCCTGGGGTGATCGATTTCTTCCTTTGCTGAGCCGGGATCTCTTCGAGGAATTCCCTGAAATGAAGGGGTTTTCTGTCAGCAATTTAAAATATATGAGACAATGGTTCCTCTTTTATTCTGGTGGATCTTCAATTGGCCAACAGGTTGTTGGCCAAATTGTCCAGCCACCTGTTTCTTTCATCACCCGGATTCCCTGGGGCCACAATCTGGCCATTATTGCCAAGTGCAAGAATCTTGATGAAGCCCTTTTTTATGTGCAGAACACCATGGCCCACGGCTGGAGTCGTAGTGTCCTGACACACCAGATAGAGAGCGGATTATGGCAGCGCGACGGCAAGGCAATTACCAATTTTACCCAAACCCTTCCGGCAAGCCAGTCTGATCTGGCGGGTCAGACGTTTAAAGATCCCTATGTCCTGGATTTTATAATGCTTGCCAAAGAGCATAGCGAGCGTGAATTGGAACAAGGACTGATTCAGCATATCACCCAGTTTTTGCTGGAGCTGGGGGCAGGCTTTGCCTATATTGGGCGGCAGGTCCCCCTGCAGGTTGGTAAACGGGACTTTTTCATTGATCTTCTCTTTTATCACACCCGCTTGCACTGCTATGTGGTGGTGGAACTCAAGGCCATGGATTTTGAACCCGAGCATGCAGGGAAACTGAATTTTTACATCAAGGCCTTTGATGAACAGCTCCGCAGCAAAGACGACCAGCCCACCATTGGCCTGCTGTTATGCAAGAACAAAGATAGATTGGTGGCCGAGTACGCATTAAGTGATATTCACAAGCCCATGGGTGTCTCCGAATACCAGTTGACCCATTCATTGCCATCAAACCTCAAATCAAGCCTGCCGACCATTGAAGAGATTGAAACTGAATTGGGAGGGGGTTTGGGATGAGTGCTGAAGGATGGGAAACATCTCGTTTAGATGATTTAACAGAAAAAATAACAAAGGGAACAACGCCAACAACATTAGGCCATCCATTCGTTGAAAGCGGGATTAATTTTATTAAAGCGGAATCAATACTGATGGATGGAAGTATTGATTTTACAAAATTTGTTTTCATTGATTCAGAAACACACATCAAACTAAAAAGATCTTAAATTGAAAAAGAGGATCTTCTTTTCGCAATGGCTGGCATGGTTCTTGGTAAAACTGCAGTTGTAAGAAAAGAATTCTTGCCTGCAAATACAAATCAAGCATTAGCTATAATACGGCTTAAAAAAACCACGTAATTCCGCAGTATGTAGTTTATTTTATGAGACAAAAGTCGTTTTTCAATTACATCAATCAAAGTACAGGGCAAGCAGCTCAACCAAACATAAATCTGGAAGAAATCGGTAATCTTGAAATTACTTTCCCCGACCTCCCAACCCAAACCCATATTACCGCAATCCTCTCAGCTCTCGACGACAAGATCGAATTGAATCGCCAGACCAATGCCACACTGGAGACCATTCCCCAGACAATTTTCAAGGAATGGTTTGTGGATTTCCACTTCCCCGGTGCCACTGGTGAAATGCAGGACAGCGAACTTGGCCCAATTCCGAAGGGGTGGAGGGTTGGGACGTTGGGGGATGTTTGCAACAATGTTAGAAAGACAGTGCATCCTAGAGAGGTTACAGCAGATACTCCCTATGTTGGTCTACAGCATATATCAAGGAAATCTCTTGGATTAGTTTCACGGGGTCTTGCCGAAGATGTGGATAGTCAAAAAACATTATTCAACAAATATGACATTTTATTTGGTAAATTCAGAGCTCCTGACATTAAGCTTTGAAAAGCCTCATTTTAAAGGGTTTTGCTTGACTTATAGGTGAATATATCGTAGGATGAAAAGCATCAATAAAGGAAAATATGATGCTTCAAACCTACATCTCATATAGCTCAAAAAATACCACTCGGATCAATGAAAAAATAGCGATGGATAGTGATAATGAACAGGTCGTTTTTTTTTCAGCCACGGGGCCTTTTTACTCTTTTAAAAAAAATGATAAATTTGCCAAAAGATTGGCCCAGGGCATTATTGTTTCTTTAGACCTTGCGACGACTGCTGAACTTGCTAAGGCCCTTAAAATAAATCGAACGACGGTATAAGGAATGCTCAAAGATATAAAGATATGGGGCCTGAAGGATTTATTGATAATCGGCCCAATTCAAGCCTCTACAAAGTGCTTTCAAGTTATTCTAACTGCTTAATTCTTGCTCAAGGTTTTTTAAACGCAAAATTTTAAAATTTGTTATTCTTTTTCTAAGTTCATCTCGTGGTAATTTTTCGACAGAAATAATCTCACCAAGAGGTGTTAAAAGTTTAGAGTCTATCAAATGGACAAGAACAGGTGCATTCATTTATTTTCCCTACAGAACGCTGGCATCACCGGATCGACTAATCGGAGCGCTGGGAGGCTCCGTGTGTTTGTTTTTATTAGGTTTCATTTACGCAATGGTCGCAATTTAATTCTGCCAGTTGGACTTTGGAACCATGTTCTACTTTTAGGGACCGCCACAACTCTTTCATCACTGCCTTGTTTCCAAATGCCGCCTTTTGGTATGGCAACAACATGACCGTCAGACCCTTGCTTCCATGTGTCACCCTTTTTAATGGCTACGACTCTTCCATCGCTATCTTGTTTCCAGGTGCCGCCAGGGGGTATTGCGACAATTCTTCCATCAGAACCTTGTTTCCATATGTAGCCTTTTCTTATTGCAACAATATGTCCGTCTGATCCTTGTTTCCAAGTTTCACCATCAGGAATCGTAATTTCTTTTCCATCACTTCCTTTTTTCTTAAATGCCATAAGATAAATATCCTTTATTGATGTTTTTAAATTTTAATGCCGAGTTGAGGAGCGACTGTTTGGTCGCCTGCTCAAACTCGATGGTTCTTCGCCCTGCGGTACGCATTTTCCTCAACTCGGCATTCATCGCGCCGCAGGCGCGATGAGCCACCTAAATCACCGGCTCGCCCGGTGCCTTTGGATTGTTATTGTGTCCCTTGAATTTCACATACAATTTATTTTGTATTAAGTGGCTGCCTAAATTCAATTCTTGAAAAGGGAGATGACGAGTGTTTGTTCTACTCCGGTTCGATTAATCGGAATAAATTTTGACTGCCAAAATATCTTGTAGTCAATTCGAATATTAATTTTATATTTACTTAAATATCAAATAGTTAATATAGTTAGTTGAAATATTTTAAAAATTTATTAAAAATGTATTGACCAGATCATATTATTTTTTGAATAAGGTTTATGTGTAATGTTGTTTAATGTTTTAGGGACTTTATAATTTGGAAAAGAAATATGGAAAACCTTCTTACAATTAGCAAAGCCGCAAAAAAAATTGACGTAAGTACTGAAACACTAAGGCGATGGGATAAGACTGGTAAATTCTCATCACAAAGACATCCTATTAATAACTATCGCGTTTATAACGATGAGCAGATTGAATTGGTAATAGAAGAGCAAAGACAGAAATATTTAACTGATTATATTAATTCATTGCAATACCAAATTAAGCCATATTTTAAGACAGATCTTGGCAAAATGTTTAATGCGGATGTTGTAACTTTTTTTAAAACTTTAGAAACGTCCTCTGTTCAGCTCATTTTTGCAGATCCTCCTTATAATATTAAAAAAGCCGAATGGGATACTTTTGAATCCCAAAAAGAATATGTAGATTGGAGTATGGCATGGATAGAAGAAGCCCATCGTGTACTATCCCCAAACGGTAGTATATATATGTGGGTTTTCTGGAATATTAGCAGACCTTAAATGGGCAGCAAGCAGTCTTTTTAAAGGATGTAAGTGGCTTGTTTGGTACTATCGAAACAAAGCTAATCTGTCTAATGATTGGGGGCGGTCACATGAGAGCCTCCTGCACTTCAGAAAAAGCAGTAAATCAATTTTTAATGTTGATGAAGTAAGAGTGCCTTATAATACGCATACCCTTAAATATCCTAAGCATCCTCAAGCAAAAAGTTCGCAATATGGCAATGGGAAAAGCTACGTATGGACACCCCATCCAAAGGGAGCAAAGCCAAAGGACGTATTTGAAATACCGACATTAACAAACAATTTCTGGGAAAGAGAAAAGCATCCGACTCAAAAACCAGTAGAGTTAGTAAGAAAATGTATATTAGCCTCTTCAAACTCAGATGGCTTGGTTGTTGATCCTTTCGGCGGTTCAGGAACAACATATGCAGTAGCAGAGGCATTCAACCGCAAATGGCTTGGGACTGAAACTAATTTGGAATATTGTAATGTAATAAAAAATAGGCTTTCTGATCGCAGACATATTGAAAAAATTGCTGATAATGGAAACGAAGTTGAAATAGCAGAGCGACGAAGAAAATTAAGGGGATAATAATTTCCAAATGTCAACTACAATAAATTTTGAAAAAGGTGCAATGTGCTTATTAAAAGGATTTTTCCGGGTAATAGGCGGTGGATCAACAAAATAGACACCTTCCAATTTGGTTAAAAATTGAGTGTAAACCATAAATAAACCATAAATAATCCATAAATAATCCATAAATAATCCATAAATAATCCATAAATAATCCATAAACAAAAGTATAGCTGTTTTTTTTGTTTCTTTTCTCTGAACATCATTCAAGAAAATGCCGATCACTTTGACTGGGTGTTTAGCAAACTTTTGCATCAAAAGTTTATCAAGAAATATTTTTCCCATTCTGTCTTTAGAGGTAGTTTTAAGGGAAATTACAATTTCGTTTTTATCTATTGCTTTAGTATCGAATTTTACTGAGCTGTATGGAGAAACAATAATATCTGTTTCGCAGGAGTACATTTTTTCTCCATCCTCGGATGGATAGGGGATTTTAAAAACAATTTTATCATTACTGATACCTATACTATCTGTTTGACTTGGCCCTGTTTGTGTCCTCCCATCCATATCAGTTATTTGAATAGATTCAGAAGAAAAGTCTATCGGATTAGCAGTAGACGATAACATATCCAAAGCTGAAGATAATGTACTTTTTCCACTTCCATTCCATCCATAAAAAACATTGAATTTAGCAAAGTCACTAATTGAAGGTTGCCAGGTAAATGTACGGTATTGACCGTAATTTGAAATTTTATTTATTTTTTTTATCATAGTAGCAACCTAAATCTTGATGAGATTTTGTTATAATTTCACTTTATTTATTTTTTAACGCCGAACATCTGCGGTTTATCGCCGGGTAGCCGGGGGCTGTTGCCAGCCCCAAG
>CAYWNB010000099.1:0-10603 GCA_964459195.1 uncultured Desulfobacula sp. | reverse complement strand
GATCAAATACCAGACCATAGACTTTATCCAGAAATACCTGGAACTGGAAGGTATCCTCAATAACCAGACCCCGTTTGAAAATCCTGTGACCCGGCCCCTGGTGAAAACCAGGGGAGACATAGAGGCTGCGGCCAAAGAGATCCGGGAGAAGTGGGAACTGGGGCAGGGGCCTGTACCACACTTGATCGAACTGCTTGAGGACAAGGGCTTCAAGGTATTTGAGGTCTCGGATTTTGACTATTTTGACGGTCTTTCAGGGTTTGTCTCCGGCATGAACATTCCGGTTGTGGCGGTTTTCAAGGGGGATGACCTGGCTCGCAAGCGGTTTACCATTGCCCATGAACTGGGACACCTGCTCCTTGATTTTTCCCAGGCAGAAGGGAAAAATATTGAAAAGCTCTGCCATACCTTTGCAGGCGCCCTGCTGATTCCAGAGGCTGTTATGAAAAAGGAACTGGGGGGGCAGCGGTCCAAAATTACCCTGTGGGAGCTGAAAAAATTCAAAGGCATCTTTGGCATTTCCATCCAGGCCATCATGGCCCGGGCCGCCAATCTGTCGATTATTTCTTCCAACACCTACAAATCTTTTTGCATTTATGCCAGGAAAAGCGGCTGGCACAGGGAGGAACCCGGTGAATATCAAGGCAAGGAGGTGGCTAACCGGTTCAAACAGCTGGTCTTTCACGGGGCAGCAGAGCAGGCGATCAGCTTCAGCAAGGCAGCCGAGTTTTTGAATATGTCAGTGGCAAAGTTTGATGAAGAGGTCCTTTTCGTCTCATGATACTTTTGGTGAACGATGCCAATATTTTTACAGCCCATGACAAACTGGACCACTTGTCTAAAACAAATCCCAGGCTGCCGAAAAATGAATGCAAAAAACGGTTAAAAAAATGGAAGCAAGGATAGAATCCCATGATACCTTCTGTACTGGCACACCACGTTGAGCAAGGCATAAAAGACTTTTTGCGCACCACGTTCCCGGTGACCACCCCGTTTTTTTCCACGGTGATTGAACGGTTTTTAAATGAACCCGGCACTCTGTTCAAGGGGCCCTATGTGGATATTCAACTGCCGTTTTTGCCGGGGAAAAAGAAAGGGGATTATTTTCCGGACCTTGGGGTTTCCTTTACCCCCTATCTTCATCAGGAAAAGGCCTTTGACCGGCTGTCGGCCTCAACGCCCGGGTCCACCCTCATTGCCACGGGCACAGGGTCGGGCAAGACCGAGTGTTTTCTTTACCCCATACTGAACTATTGTTTTCAGCACCGGGGGGAAGCCGGGATCAAGGCGGTTCTTATTTACCCCATGAACGCCCTGGCCACGGACCAGGCCGGCAGGATTGCAAAGCTCATTTACAACAGCCCCCTCAAGGGCCAGGTGACCGCCGGGATCTTTGTGGGGCAGCAGGAAAAAGATCCGGCTATGATGATGACAAAGGAGCGGCTGATATCCGATAAAAACACCCTGCGCCTGTCGCCGCCGGATATTCTGGTGACCAATTACAAGATGCTGGATTATCTTTTGATCAGACCCGAAGACCGGCCCTTGTGGCTGCAGAACACCCCGGATACCCTGCGGTTTCTGGTGGTGGATGAACTGCATACCTTTGACGGGGCCCAGGGGGCGGATCTGGGTTGCCTGATCCGGCGGCTCAAGTCACGGCTGGATGCCCCGCCCGATCTTATATGCGGCATCGGAACATCCGCCACCCTGGGCAGTTCAGAAGAACGCCAGGCCCTTCTGGAATATGCGGCATCGGTTTTTGGCCAGCCCTTTACCGCAGATGCCGTTATTTCCGAAACCCGGATCAGTGCCGGGGAATTTTTGGGGGACAGTCTGATCTCCCACGTGGACATTGTCCTGCCTGAAAAAATAAGAGAGCTGGACCCAGGGGAATACGACACCTATGAAAGCTATATTGCGGCCCAGTATTTTCTCTGGTTTGGCGAGCCCATCCCAGGCGCATTTGAGGATCCGCAATGGAAACTTGATTTGGGGGAAAAACTAAAGGAGCATCTTTTTTTCCAGAACCTTTTAAAGGTCCTTAAGGGTGAAATCGGAAGCCTGGATGATATCCTTGCCCGTCTTGAAAAAGTGACCCGGGATCTGTTGCACACCGAGGCTTCTTATAAAAGACTGATGCTCAACAGCCTGCTGGCCATGGTGTCCGAGGCGAGGATTAAGGCTGTTATCGAGGATGAAAACGGTAAAGAAAGGATTCAATACCGTCCCTTTCTTCATGTCCGGGTTCAACTCTGGCTAAGGGAGCTGAGACGGATGATCGCAAGCGTCACCACCCCCCCTGTTTTGCGCTTTGCCGATGACCTGCACCAGGAACAACTGAAGACCCACCTGCCCCTGGTGCATTGTCGGGAGTGCGGATGCATGGGTTGGGCCGGGCTCAAGCGGATGACCGATCTTCAAGTGCGAAGTGATCTTAAAGATTTTTATTTTAGTTTTTTTAACCGGGACCCCCAGGTGGTCTATCTGTTCCCGGAAGAAGAAAGCCAAAGACTGCCGGCAGATCCGGGGCATCCGCCTTCGCCAAGCGCCGTCCCCAAAACAGGGCTCTATTATTTTTGTCCCAAATGTCTCCATGTGACCAGCAAGGCCAGTCCAGGCGTCTGTCCTTCCTGTGACAACGAGGAACTGATGCGGGTGCATATGCCCGATGTCAGGGTGCAGAAAGGCAGCCGAACCTTAAGTCATAATGACTGTCCCTATTGCAGCGCCAAAAACAGCCTTACCCTGGTGGGTTCCAGGGCGGCCAGCCTGACATCGGTCATGATTGTCCAGCTCTATTCTTCCACCTATAACGATGATAAAAAACTGCTTACCTTTTCGGACAATGTCCAGGATGCCGCCCACAGGGCCGGGTTTTTTAACGGCAGGACCTATCGGTTTAATTTCCGGACCGCATTGCAGAAGGTGGTGCAGGATGGGGGAAACGGCAAATCCCTGTCTGAGCTGCCGGATATTTTTTCAGAATACTGGCTGGATAAGATCGGGCTGAACCGATACATTGCCACCTTCCTGGCGCCCAACATGGAATGGTTTAATGAGTATGATGAGCTGAAAAATAAACGACATCTGTCCAAGGATTCCACCCTTTTACAGCAGGTTCGCAACCGGGTGGGCTGGGAAATTGTCAGTGAATACGGATTTCAGACACGGATCGGCCGGACCCTGGAGAAAACCAGTTCTTCTGTTTTGTATCTTGATCCGGAACCCTTAAAAAATGCCATTAACCCGCTGCTTGACGCCATTCAAAATGAAATTGGAAGTCTCAGAAAGCTGGAACAAGAGCAACTGACAACATTCCTGCTGGGGCTGATGGTTCATTTGAAAAACCAGGGCGGAATCTATCAACCTTATTTGAAGGGTTTTCTGGAATCCTTTGGCGCTTCATTTTTGCTGAACCAAATTTTCTGGCTGCCCAATTTTGGACAAGCCTCCAGAACCCCCTCTTTCTTAACCTCGAAAAAAGGGACCCGGTTTGATCAGCTGTTCAGCAAAAAATCAACCCACCGCACCTGGTATGAAAGCTGGGCTGAAAAATGCTTTTATACGGTTTCACCCTTTATTCCCGAGGTCACTACCCAATTATACGATCTGGTCATCAAGGAATTGACGGCCGCAGGGATTCTCAAAGAGTTCCCGGCAAAGATCGATAGAATATGGGGAATAAATTCCGATGTTTTGAAGGTCAGCTCGAATGTCTGCCAGCTACGGTGCAGGACCTGTGAACACAATATTTCTGTGACCCAGGAAGAACTTGTCTTTTTTGACGGATCCCCCTGTCAAAGTTTTCATTGCTGGGGCCGGTATGAGCAGGTGGAGACCGGTATGGATTATTATGGAAATTTATATGCCACAGGGGATGTGGAGCGGATATTTGCCCGGGAACATACCGGACTGTTGCAGCGGTCCGAGCGGGAAGGGCTTGAGCAGGAGTTTAAGGCAAAAGAAGAGAACCGCTATCCCTGGTATCCGAATCTCTTGTCCTGCACCCCGACCCTGGAAATGGGGATTGACATCGGTGACCTTTCTTCCCTGGTCCTTTGCTCGGTGCCGCCGGCCCAGGCCAATTACCTGCAGCGGGTGGGCAGGGCAGGCCGGCAGGATGGAAATGCCCTGAACCTGACGGTGGCCAATGCCCACCCCCACGATCTGTTTTTCTTTTCTGAACCCGAAGAGATGCTGGCCGGTAAAATAGAGTCCCCTGGTATTTTCCTGGATGCCTCAGCCGTGCTGGAGCGGCAGTTCACCGCCTTTTGTTTTGACCGCTGGATCGCCCATGATCCAACGGCCCTTATCCCCAGAAAACTGGGCCAGGTGTTGAACAACCTGTCCCCCCTTGATCTGGAAAAATTCCCCCATAATTTTATTCATTTTATTGAGACCCGCCAGGCGGATCTGTTTGACCGGTTTCTGGCGTTGTTCAAGAATGGGGAAACCGATTTAAGAGCCGAATCCCGGGCGAGTCTGAAATTGTTTGTCCAGGGGGATGGAGACGGGAAATGGTTTCTCAGGGGGAAGATCATGAACGGGCTCCACAGCCGGCAGCTGGAAAGGGAGTCTTTACGGAAAAAAATCCAGATACTGAACGGGAAGATTCGGAAAAAGAAGAAAGAGCCCAAGGATAAGAACTATGAAAAGGCATTAAGGGAGCTGACGATTGAAAAGTCTGCACTCCAGGCATTAGTGAGTAATATCAGCAACCGGAATACCTTTAACTTTTTTGCGGATGAGGGGCTTTTACCCAACTATGCATTCCCGGAGGCCGGGGTGATACTCAATTCCCTGATTTACAGGAAAAAGACCAAGGTCCAGGATGGTGGGGGCAGCTATGACACATGGAGTTTTGAATATGAACGCCCGGCCCGGAGCGCCATCGATGAACTGGCCCCGGCAAACACCTTTTATGCAGAAGGCCGCAAGGTCAGGATTGATCAGGTGGATCTGGATGTTTCTGAAATCGAGACCTGGCAGTTCTGCAACAGGTGCGCCTATAAAGAAATGCTGGGTCTGGAAGCGGAAAAAGAGGTCTGTCCCTGCTGTGGAAGCCCCATGTGGGCGGATGCCGGCCAGAAAAGGCAGATGCTCAGGATGCGGCAGGTGTTTGCCTCCACATCTGATCGGAAAAGCCGGATCAGTGATGATTCAGATGACAGGGAACCCACCTTTTACAACAAACAGATGTTGGTGGCCTTTGAGGAAACCCAGGTCATGCAGGCCTATAAGGTGAATGCGGATTTTCCCTTTGGTTTTGATTTTCTGGCCAAGGTGGATTTTTGCGAGATCAATTTCGGGGAAAAGACAGAAAAAGGTGAAAAGGTTTCCATTGCCGGTCTTGAGATCCCCAGAAAAGGGTTCTCCATCTGCAGGAGCTGCGGAAAGGTCCAGGACGATTTTGCAAAAGAGCCTGCCCATGCCTTTACGTGCACGGCAAGGAATCAGGAAAGTGATAAAAATTTAATCGACTGTCTCTATCTCTACCGGCAGTTCGTTTCTGAAGCCATCCGGATACTTCTGCCCGTCAGCATTGTTTCCGAATCGGAAAGCAGGCTTCATTCGTTTATTGCCGCCATTCAACTGGGATTGAAGAAACGGTTCAAAGGAAAAATTGATCACCTTCAGACAGCCCTGCATGAGGAGCCCCTTCCTGAATCCAGTTTTAAGCGCAAATACCTGATCCTATATGATACGGTACCCGGCGGAACCGGCTACTTAAAACAATTGATGCAGTCGGAAAAAGAACTGGTGTTGGTTCTGGACCTTGCCCTGGAAACCCTCAAGTCCTGCCCCTGTGTTCAAGAAGAGGACAAAGACGGCTGCTACCGCTGCCTTTTTGCCTACCGGAGCAGCTATCACATGCCTGAAACCTCGAGGGATACCGCCATTGAAATATTGGCGGAAATCCTCGCCTACAGAGATCGACTGGTGAAGGCAGACCATATCCGGGATATTTCCCTGAATACCTATATTGAAAGTGAGTTGGAAGCCCGTTTTATAGGGGCCCTGAAAAAGGAAGGGTCTGCCAAACTGCCCATTCAGATTGAAAACGACCTGGTCAACGGGAAACCGGGATTTTTCCTTAAGGTGGCAGACCGTGCCTATTATATTGAACCCCAGGTTGAGCTTGGAAAATTGGACGGGGTGAGTATCGGTTCCCGGGTTGATTTTCTCATCCGTCCGGCAAGGTTTAGTGATCCCATGAAACCCATTGCCGTCTTCCTGGACGGGTTCGCTTTTCACCGGGACCGGGTGGGCAAAGACATGGCCCAGCGGATGGCCATTGTTCATAGCAACAAATACCGGGTCTGGTCCCTGAGTTGGCAGGATGTTGAAAATAAATTCAAACCCCAGAACGATTATTTCATGGATTTTTTGGAACCTGACAGGTTTCCCTCTGGAAATAATTTCCAGGCATTGCTGGAAGGGTATGGCAGTACAAAACTAAAGAAGTTCATTCCCCTCAACAGTTTTGACCTGCTGATCAAATTCCTTGAAAATCCGGATGAAACCGGCTGGCAGAAACTGATGTTTGTCATGTCCATGCTTCATGCAGATCCGTCCGGGTTCAGCAGTGAAGAGGCCGTCGCCCGATGGACCAAAGACCTTGAAGCCTTGGCACCGGAGGATATGGTTGAAAAAATTATGGACACCGAGTGCCCCTGTTTTTATGGGGATTTCAGGCCTAAAGGTCGGGATGGCCGTCTCTTTATCCAGCAGTCCGTTGTGATTGAACATCAGTCCATGACGCCACCTGGGATGCCTTCCGGGGCAAAGATATGCTGTCTTCTTAATGATGAAAAAGAAGACAAGGAAGATTCAGCTTTCCGGTCTGTGTGGAATGGATTTTTAAGGCTATACAATTATTTCCAGTTTTTACCCTGCACCTATTTTATCACGGCAGATGGGACAGCGCACAAGGCCTATGACGGGTTAAAATTATATGAACCGGTGTTGCCCGGGACCGATGAGGGCCTGCCGGAAGGCGAACCCCAGGGGCAGGCAGACCAGAATATCTGGAACGTGGCCAAGGTGTATACTCAAGAGATTTACCACGATCTTTTGGACCGGCTCAGGGCAGCCCTTTGGCCGGTTCCGGAACTTGGATATGAACTGATCAATTGGGGCGGAGAAGGGGACGGAGAAATCGTTGCCAGTGCTGAAATGGCTTGGGGGGACTTAAAACTGGCCTTTTTGACCGATGTGGAGCTGACAGGGGGGCACTGGTTTGAAGAGGCCGGCTGGAAAACGATTCTGATACAGGACGTGGTGGCGGACCCAGGGTCTTACATGGAACTTAAAGACAATAACGGGGAATAAAGATGAATGCATTGAAAAATCCAGTGGTGGCAATTTCATCGGAGTTTATGAATGCTTTTGCAGCAGTTCCGAAGAAAATGCAGAATAAGGTACTTGAATTTATAACAAAGTTCCGGGCCAATCCCACGGCCGCCAGTATTAATTATGAGAAGATCATCCAATTTAAGGACCAGAGTCTTCGATCGGTGAGGATTGATCAGACCTATCGCGGGATTGTTAAAAAGCCTGAAAAGGGCAATATCTATGTGCTCCTATGGGTTGACCACCATGACAAGGCTTATGCATGGGCACAGAACAAGAAATGCTCCATAAATCCTGAAACAGGCAGCCTTCAGGTCTATGATGTCGATGATACTATAATTCAGGAAGCAGAACAGGTATCCTCTGCCCAGGGTGAGAACATGAACAGCCTGTTTTCTTCTGTCCATGACCGTCATCTCGTAAAACTTGGGATTCCCCAGGAGCTTCTGCCCCTGGTTCGCGCCATGTATTCTGAAGAGGACCTGGATCAATCTGCCGGGCATCTGCCGACAGAGGCCCATGATGCCCTGACAGCCCTTGCAGCTGGCTACACCATTGATGAGGTATTGAATGAATACGGAAGAAGCGCCGGGGATGAGAAAACAGTGGACACGGATGATTTTGAATCTGCCCTGGACAACCCAGACTCCAAGAGCCGTTTCTATGTAGTTGAGGACGACATTGCGCTCCAGGAAATTTTAGAGGCGCCCCTGGAAAAATGGCGGGTGTTTCTGCACCCGTCCCAACGGAAACTGGTGGAGCGGGAATGGAATGGCCCTGTCCGGGTTCTGGGCGGGGCCGGGACCGGAAAAACCGTGGTTGCGGTTCACCGGGCCAAATATTTGGTGGAAAATGTTTTTACCCGGGATTCTGAGAAAATATTGTTCACCACCTTTACCCGGAACCTGGCTGCGGATATCAAAGAGAACCTGTCCAAGATCTGTGACGCCAAACTGATGCGGAGAATTGAGGTGGTAAACCTTGACCGCTGGGTTTCCGGATTTTTGAGGAAAAATGATTACACCTTTGAAATCGACTATGGCAACAGGACAAAGGCGCTTTGGGAGAAAGCCATTACCCTTGCCCCATCTTCGTTGGGGCTGCCGGATAGCTTTTTTCGAGAAGAATGGGAACGGGTGATTCAGCCCCAGGGGATCACCTCTTTTTCAGACTATATTCAAGCCCCCAGAGTGGGGAGGGGAGTTCCCCTGACCCGGCCAAACCGGAAGGTGGTCTGGGCTGTGTTTGAAGAGTACAGGGTCCTTCTTAACGAGAACAGACTTCGGGAACCGGATGACGCCATGCGGGATGCTTGCGCCCTGATAAAAGAAAAAGGGAATATTCTCCCCTATGTATCCGTTATTGTGGATGAGGCACAGGATATGGGGGCACAGGCGTTTAAGCTGATGCGGCAGATCGCAGGAGATGGTCATAAAAATGATCTTTTTATTGTCGGGGATGCCCATCAGCGGATTTACCGTCACAAGGTTGTACTTGGGCAATGCGGCATTAAGATCATAGGGCGTGGCAGGAAACTACGGATCAATTACCGGACCACCGAAGAAAACAGATGCTGGGCTGTCCGATTACTAAAAGGGATCCGTTTTGATGATCTGGATGGTGGTCAGGATGACCAGAAAGGCTATAAATCCCTTCTTCACGGGGCCATTCCCGTGGTTGAGCATTTTTTTTCATTTCAGGCAGAGATCACTTACATAATAGATTGTTTGAAGGCTATTGAAAACAACGGTGAAAATTTACATCAGGTCTGCCTGGTGGCAAGAACCAATGGGTTGCTGCAACAATACGAGGGCGCCCTGAAAGGCCAGGGCCTGGAGACCTATTTTGTCCGCAGAAATGAAGCCGAGGACAGGAGAAAGTCAGGCGTTCGCCTGGCAACCATGCACCGGGTGAAAGGCCTTGAGTTTGACCGTGTCATTATCGCAGGAGTCAATGCGGGCACGGTACCGCTGGAGGGTTCATGGCAGCAGTCCAATGACCAGGTCATCCAGAAAGAAAATGAGAACCAGGAAAAAGCCCTGCTTTATGTGGCCGCAACCCGGGCAAAAAAAACAGTGGTGGTGACCAGTTTTGAAAATCCCAGCAGATTTTTATCCTGATCAAAACCAAAGGTGAATTCTGGATTACCAGCGGTTTTTATTTCGTCTGAAAAAAGCCTTGTATATGTGCTCTGAGTGATTGATAATATACAAGATAGATAATGGGTATATTATTCAAAAAATTGGAAATTAATAATGTTAAATTTTCTTAATGGGATAGACAAAGACCTTCGGAGTGCGCTATTGACCCAGCTTCGTAACCTGTGGACTCACACATCCACGGCCATTGAAGGAAATACCCTGACCCTTGGTGAGACTGCTTTTGTGCTGGAAGAGGGTTTGACCATATCCGGCAAACCTTTAAAAGACCATGAAGAGGTGGTGGGTCATGCCAGGGCCATTGATCTGATTTACGATTTGATAGAAAGCAAGACACCTTTTACGAAAAAGGAATTGTTTGCCCTTCACAAGGCAGTGCAGACAGGTATTATCATCGATGTGTATAAACCAGTTGGCGGTTGGAAAAAGGAACCAAATTCCACGGTAGCGGTTGTAGGTGATAATCAGGTTGTTTTTGAATATGGTCGGCCCTCTGATATTCCTTTGCTAATGGAAAGCTGGTTTGAGCTGTATCGTGAGATTGACCAGTCTTTGGAACTTAATAACAGGCAACAGGCACTTATGGCATACGTACAGTTGCATGTTGCATTTGTACGCATTCATCCCTTTTTCGATGGGAATGGACGATTGGCCAGACTGATTTCCAATGTACCGGTTCTTAAGTCAGGGCTACCTCCTATTATTATTCCCCAAAAACAGCGTAAGCAGTATATTGATGCCTTGTCTGCCTATCATTTTTCTGCAGGTCAGATTAAGGCGGGTGACATATTGCTTCCGAAGCAGGATGCGTTGGAATCTTTTATCGTATTTTGTGAACAGGCATGGGGGGAATCCTTTGATCTGGTAGAGAAAATTCAGCGAAAACAGCGGGACAGGAAAAAAGAGACATGAGCCGTAAGGAAAGGGAGGCATATAACAATGAGCAAACAAATACCAAAATTTACAAATTTGCTAACCTGTGATAAAAAGAAGGATTTAAATTGATAACAAAAGGAATAGATTTTGACACCACTAAAAGGATCACAAAGAAAGTATTTAAGGGGGCTTGCCCATAAACTGAACCCGGC
>CAYWNB010000098.1:0-10805 GCA_964459195.1 uncultured Desulfobacula sp. | reverse complement strand
CATGGCAGCCGGATCAATGGTTTGCATCACCACGGCCAGGTGACGGGCAAGATCTCTGTTGGTAATTGTTTTTACTTCCTGGCCCTGGATATGGATGGTTCCGGTTTCCGGCACAACGCTTCTTAAAATTGTTTTGATCAAGGTGGTTTTACCGCAGCCGTTGGGTCCGATAACAGAGACAAACTCCCCTTGAGCAACGGAAAATGAGATATCTTTGAGGATGATTTCCTGCTTGTACCGAAAGTTAAGGTGCCTTATTTCCAGAACGTTTTTCGCCATGTCCTCTTCCATCTTCTCGTTCACCATGTCTTCGTTCACAGGGTCACCTGCTTTCTTGAAAGGGCCCAGATAAACAAGACCCCGCCGATGATCCCGGTAATCACCCCAACGGGAAGCTCTAAAGGAGCAATGATCACCCGGGCGATCACATCGGACAAGGTGAGAAAAGCAGCCCCTGAAAGAAAGGAGGCCGCCAGAAGAATTCTATGGTCCGGACCTGTGATCATGCGGACAAAATGGGGGACAATAAGGCCCACAAACATGATGATACCGGCCACGGCCACGCTCAGGCCCGTTAAAAATGAGGCCGTGATAAAAAGAATCTTTTTGGTCCGCAGGGTATTGATGCCCAGGTTAGCCGCTTCTTCATCCCCCAGGAGCAATGCGTTGAGATCCATACAAAAAAAATAGGAAATGACAAGACCAACAATGGACCCTGCGCAGGAAATCTTGATCAGGGTGATGTCGGGTTCATCCAGGGATCCCATGATCCAGAGAACAATGCTCTGGAGATCGTCGGTTTTGGACAGGGCCATGAGCAGCATGACCAGAGAAGATGCTACATAGGAGATCATCACCCCGGTTAGAAGCATCCGATTGGACCGGACATTCTGGTTGTTGCGGTTCAAATTGTAAACCAGAAAAATCACCAGACTGGCCCCGATAAACCCGGACAAGGGATAGGCAACAATGCCGATGACAGCGTAGAACTCGAACAAAATATTCACACAAACCCCCAGGGAGGCGCCACCGGAAATTCCCAGGGTGTAGGGTTCCACCAACGGGTTTCTGAACATGCCCTGGAGAAGAGTGCCAGCCAGGCTCAGGGCGCCGCCGATGGACATTGCCAATAGGATTCTGGGCAAGCGTATCCCCATGAGGATACTGTATTCCGCCGTGTCCTTTCCTCCCAGCAAAATGTCGGGAATATCGTTTATGGGGATACCGGCACTGCCCGTGCACAGGGCTAAAAGCCCCACAGCCGCCACAAGGACTGAAAGTCCCAAAAGGATCAACCCCCATCGCCTGACCCGCTTGTTCATCGGATCTCCGGATGAAGCAGGGGCAAAACGACCCCTAACCCCGCAACAAAGGTATCAGGGGTGGGACTGCAGATCATTTCAGGATCCAGCACATGAACCCGGTTTTCTTTCACCGCATCAATGCTCTTAAAAGACATCCATTTTTCCCGTTCAAGTTCCCCGGCGCGTTTCGAGGTTCCCATGGTGGCAATGAGAATAACCTCAGGATTTTCCCGGATCACTTTTTCCCTGCTGTAAATGCCGGAAGATTCATTCTCTGCTATGTTGATCCCTCCGCCATAACGGATATATTCATTGATAAACATCTCGTGATTGGCAGAATGGAGGGGTTTAAGTCCGATCTGCAAAAAAACCTTGGGTTTGACAAGATTTCGTGTTCGCTCAAGAATTTTGTTGGCCTGTTTTTGGGCTTTGTCCACAATTATCCGGGCAGCCGGTTCCTGTCCCAGAGTTTTTCCTATCATGAGGGTTATTTCGCACATCTGCTCAAAGGTTTTTGGATTTCGGACCCGAAGGATGTGGATGGATTGCCCTTCTAAAATTTTGAGCTGTTTTTCCCGGGACAGGGCACTGGCAATAACCAGATCCGGCTGCAGCCGGATAATTTTTTCAACATTCATCTGGGTAACCGACCCGATTTTTTCTTTGAATTGTGCCTCTTTCGGGATGTTGCAATAGGTGGTGTCGGCAATCAGCTTTCCCTGGGCCCCCACAAGATAGATGGTCTCGGTGATAATGGGGGAAAGAGAAATCACCCGCTGGAAAGCCGGTGTTGCCAAAACCGGCCAGGCAGTCCCCACCAAAGCCCCTGCAATAACCAACAGCAGTATCACACCGTTTATGGAGCGACTATTCATGGGTCACCTGTTCCAGAGCGCCGGTAAATAGGGCGTTAAGGGCTATTTTAAGGACCGGTGGTATTTGCGGGTCTTGAATTAAATCCTGGATTTTTTCAACCTTCTGTCCGGCAATCTGTGAGGCAATGGTTTTGCACCATTCCTCATAAAGGGTTAAGTCCCTGATCAGACCCCGTTCATAGGCATCACTCAGGGCAAGTGTTGCTTCTAAAAATGCGGCATATTTTTTCTCAAGCACCAGGTATTCCACAATTTTGGCAAACTCATTTTTTTCGATACCCTTCTTATGAATGCAGTCACAGCTCATCCCAGTTGCAAGGCTGTACAAGGAGATTTTTCTTTCCTTGAGGCGCTGGAAAATATGACGGTTGGAAGTTATTTTATTCTGTTTTAAAACCGCTCCTTTCACGCCGTCATAGACAGCCTTTCCAATGAGTTCCCCCATTTTTGAATGGCCCCCGGCATTTTGAATGGCCTTTCCTTCCCCCTGCACCACCAGAACGTTATCGGTCCCCGTCCCCGTGGCTTGATTTAGCAGTGGCGTATAGGCACTTCTGATATCCATGTCCTCAAGGGCTGCGGTCTTGGCCTCTGTTGCCGCAATGATGGCACGGGTCATGGCCCGTTTGGACAATTTCATGTTGGTCAGAACAATGATATTAATGGTGCCGGGCTCGTAAAACGCTCCCGTATCCTTTGACATGCGTATCGCATTGGACAGAACACCGGCTGTGACCAGGGCCACCACCTTCATTTCCTTAAAACTTTGTTCAGATACACTCAGGTTGTCCATATCCGCCCCTGTGATCAAAAAGGAAGTGGTGTCCTTTGCTTTACCATTGGCCCTTAAAATTTTAGTACGGATGTCATCAATCCCAAGCTTGTGTCCCGGCCCCCAGGTGGGGGGGGGTGAATAATGATTGCCCACGGTAAAAATATTGTCCCGCTGGCCTTCAAGTGTGGATACAATGGTTTGGGGCCGTTTAAAATCAACCATCAGGGTTTTGTTGGCAAAATCATAGATATCACAAATATTGATCACGGCGGACTTAACATAATTCAAATCAAGCTTGATGGGGCGTGAGCGGGTGATTTTTATCGAAAGAATATCATTGGCCGGATTTGCAAATTCATCCATGTAAATCATGGAGGAAAGCCAGGAGACAAAATACCCTGAATGGGTGGATGCCCTGCAGGTGAGCTCACAGGGGAAATAATAGATCTGATTATTTTTTACGGCATCCACCTCTTTCCATCCCACCCGCGAAAAAAATTTTTTAGCCGCTTCTCTGTCATTGCCACAGCCATATATCACCTGGGGATTAAAGGTCTGCCATTCTTCCAAGGTCACCTCAACCACACTGCCCCTTTTTCCGAAGTCAGGCGGAATACCGCCGGACAAACGAATCAGTTCGTTTTGAAAAGAGGTGTTGCCGGGGGTCATGATTTTGTCCCTGCCCATGAGGCGGATCACCCTTTTGCGAATACCTGGAACAGCCCTGGCCAGTTTTTTTTCAATGTGACCCATTGCCAAGAGATTATTTTCGACCACCTGCCGTGCCCGGATTTCCCGATCGAATAATTTGCCCAGGGCCAGGATATTTTCATGGGACTGCTCAATGCTTTGGGTTTCATATACAAACATCTGAACCCCTGCCGTCTTCAATCCGTCCATGGCCTTCTGTTGAAACGGTGCCAGAATAATCAGATCCGGCTGGAGCGCTTTTATTCGTTCAAGGGAAGGCATGAAAAACCCGCCCACAACAGCCTTGTCTGCTGCTCCTTCAAGGGTAGCATCGTGGTAGGTCAAACCGGCCACAACCTCTCCTGCACCAATTCCAAACAAAATTTCAGCGGCACTGGGCACTAGGCAGACCACCCGTACCGGCGGGTTTTTAAACACCAGATCATTGCCTTTGGAATCTGTAACACCAATAGCGGCAAAGCAGGTGAAAGTAGTGAGCAGACAGACAATCCCCATCCAGGCAGCCAGAAAAATTTTCAGGCCCCTATTCTTTTTTGTTTTCACATTCATTTTCCAGTTTATTTAAATTAGTTGATTAATCGGCCATCTCATATTCCAATGTTTAATGGTTCTCCCCAGAAAAACCTGAATTTAACAGCCCGTTGTGGAACAGATCTGAAATGCCCGGGCCTTGGACAAAAAAAAACTCCAAACCGATTTTAAAAATCAATCTGGAGTATCCCTTTGCTTAGTCCAAGATCCATAACATCCCTTCGTCCTCGAAGGATGCAACATTCCAGGTAGGTCTTCTGACTCTTGGATCTTCCGAATTACTTTTGCCTTCCCATCAATTTCAACTATCAATTTCAACATTGGCAGTGGCGTGAGTAAAGCATTCGTCCCCAATCACAGCGGCGGGCCCGTCCCTGATTTCAACAGGAGTTCCCTATTAAGCGTTTTCATGCACCTGAACTGATACGTTTTTATTTTGAATATGCATTAAAGTCAACAACAAAAAGAAAGCTGAACCAGGTTCAAACCCAAGGACATCCGGCACCGGATTCAACACCATGGAAACAGAGGCTAATTTTAAAAATTCCCTTCTGTGCATATGACTAAATCATCTTTTTTTATTATAGTGCAGCGGCTTAGGTTCTGCCTATTTTGGCTTGAATATTGTACCCCAACATGATGGCCTATAAAAGTTTTTTTTTATTTTTATCCAAAGCATTTTTTTTGCCGGGGTTATGGAATGGAAATAAAGCTGTAATTTTCAAGATTGAGGTAGCAAATTTGAGCATTCTGCCCTTTTACAGATTGCAAGGATGCGACTTTTTGTTAAGTATCAAAAGCACCCCAAAACATAACGCACTAATATTATGTCGTTTTTAACCACTTCCATCAAATCCCTCTCCCCAAGTCTTTTTGGCATACATTATGCTTTTGGTTAACTGGATATTCTGAATATTCTGAATATTCTTGATATTTTGAATTGGAAAAGCTACCATGGATTATGATTAACAGAGGAGATGCTCAAAATGGAAAAAGTTGCGGTTGTTGGCTGCGGTACATATATGGATCAGGGACATGGTTGCCCCGGAGAATGGAGATGCCTGAAAGCAGCATCCGAAGGGGATGGAAAATTTGAAAAACCTTCTACCGTGGTGGCCTTTGTCAAATGTGAGTGCCCCGGCAGAGCTGTCATCCCCACCCTTGGAATGGCTGCCAAACTATCTGAAATAAAACCAGATAAAATCTATCTAAGTTCCTGCTTGGTCAATGCCAAACCAGGATGCCCCTACTACAGCCCTGAAGATCTTGCTGGTCTCATAAAGGAAAAAACCGGTATTGATGTAATATTAGGAACCCATGATTATCATTAACCCTTTTGAAAGGAAATAAAGATGACAGAAACTGTCATTAAGCTTGGTCGTAAAGGTAAAAGAACTACCTTTATGGACAAGGTTAAAGAACTGCTGCCCGAAGGCGGCAATCTCAATGCGTGCCTGACATGCGGTGCCTGTGCTTCGGGCTGTCCCGCCACGGGTCTCGGTAATATGGACCCCAGAAAATTTTTACGGATGGCAGCTCTGGGCATGGATGAAGAAATCATCGCCTCGGACTGGCCTTGGATGTGCACTATGTGTATGCGGTGCATCTATGTTTGTCCCATGAAAATTGACATCCCCCAGCTGGTTTTCAATGCCAGGACCTTGCGCCCCAGGGAAGAAAGACCCAAAGGGATCCGGGAATCCTGCGATATGGCCCTGAGAAACGATACCACCTCTGCCATGGGAACCACTGAAGAGGATTTCGAATTTGTTGTCAATGATGTGCTGGAAGAATACCAGGAAGCCCAACCCGAATTCGCAGACATGGAGGCCCCCATTGACAAGGAAGGGGCTGAGTTCTTTTTGAACCAGAACTCAAGGGAACCTGTCACAGAACCCGATGAGATGGTCCCCCTGTGGAAAATTCTCCACACGGTCGGTGCAAACTGGACATACGGCAGCAAGGGATGGGCAGGTGAGAACTACTGCATGTTCCTGGCTGACGATGATGACTGGAAAAAAGTCACCAAAACCGCTGCTGACCAGGCCAACAAACTAAAGAACAAGATCTTTCTCAATACCGAGTGAGGTCACGTGACATTCTCAGTCCTGGCAGGACTGAAAAAATACAACCTGAAACACAATTTTGAAGTAAAAAATATTTATGAATATTATGCCAAATGGATCCGTGAGGGAAAACTTCCGGTCAACTCCGATTGGAACAAGGATCTGAAGATTAAATTCACGGTCCAGGACCCCTGTCAGATCGTGCGGAAAAGCTATGGAGATCCCATTGCTGAAGACCTGCGTTATGTTATTAGAGCCGTTGTAGGGGAAGAAAATTTCATTGATATGGTACCCAACCGCTCCAACAACTATTGCTGCGGCGGCGGCGGCGGATTTCTCCAGGCAGGATTTAAGGAAGAGCGCCTTACCTATGGAAAAATTAAGGACAACCAAATAAAAGCCACCGGTGCAGACTATTGCATTGCCGGCTGTCATAACTGCCATGCCCAGATCCACGAGTTAAGTGAGCACTATGGGGGAAATTACCCCGTGGTTCACATGTGGACCCTGATCTGTCTGGCATTGGGCATCCTGGGACCCAATGAAAGGGAGTACCTGGGGGATGATCTCAAAGAGGTCAATGTCTTCCACCCGGAGAGTGCCATGTAACATCCGACCTAAGGGGCCGAAGACAACCTTCTGTAGTCTTCGGCCCATCTTTTTTGTTATCTATTTTGCTATTTTTCAGAACCTAATTACTATTTAGGAACAGCCCTTTTTCCCAGGGGAGCAAAACAAACCACAGCCAGCCTGAAATGTGCAAATCCAAAGGGAATACCGATAATGGTCAGGCAAAGAGTGGCTCCGGCCAAAATATGAGAAATGGCCAGCCAGATACCGGCCAGGATAATCCACAAAAAATTGGCAAGACCTGTCCCCAGAACCCGTTCCTCTCCCACCGCCCGTGAATCCACAAGTTCCTTTCCAAAGGGAAATGCCGCAAACCCGGCAATCCTGAAAGCAGCAAAACCAAAGGGGATACCCACAACCGTTAAGAACAAAAGACCGCCCAGCACGACCCATAAAAGCCAGGCCACAAATCCGCCGCCAAAAACAAACCAGATGATGTTTAATAGGAGCGTCATTTTTAATCCCTTACCCTGCCGCTTGTAATCATTTGAATCGCTTTTTCAACGCTTGCATCGGATTCAATGGTATCAAACTCGGTAGCCATAATATCTCGTACAAATACTTTCAAAATAATCTCCTATACTTTATCATAACACCGTATTAATTATTTTTTTATCATTCTCCTTTTATCCTTCCACTGTCAACCTGTCAAAGGAATAAAAACAACTTTCCTTTTACGCTTAATAATGATATAGTTCGCCGACTTTCGAACCACAGGCAAAACCTCTCTGTGGTTTTTTTATTTAATACCAAGGAAATAAAAATCAATGATTACCGCAAATAACATCACCCTGGCCTATGGCAAGCGGGTATTGTTCAAAGACGTTAATATAAAATTTGCCCCGGGCCATTGTTACGGACTCATCGGCGCGAATGGTGCCGGAAAATCCACTTTTTTAAAAATTCTGGCCAAGGATATCGAAGCCGATT
Source organism: uncultured Desulfobacula sp. (assembly GCA_964459195.1). Taxonomy (GTDB): domain Bacteria; phylum Desulfobacterota; class Desulfobacteria; order Desulfobacterales; family Desulfobacteraceae; genus NBML01. Next base: position 2,983 of record CAYWNB010000098.1, on the reverse strand, counting down.
CAGGCATGGTCACTGTTGGCCCGCGTGAACGAATCGCCGTATTGAGACAGGACCACTTTGCCTTTGACGAACAGAGTGTTCTAAACACAGTCATCATGGGCCATGAAGCCCTCTACAATCTCATGACACAAAGGGATGCCCTTTATGCCAAACCCGATTTTTCCGAAGAAGACGGCATCAAATCGGGTGAGCTTGAGCTCGAATTTGCAGAAATGAACGGCTATGAGGCCGAGCCTGAAGCCGCCACTCTCTTGAATCATCTGGGGATTGCCGAAGATCTGCACGCCAAAAAGATGAAAGAGCTTGAAGGGGGGGAAAAGGTTCGTGTGCTTCTTGCCCAGGCCCTGTTCGGGAACCCGGACGTCCTGCTATTGGATGAGCCCACCAACAACCTGGACATCAAATCCATTGCCTGGCTTGAGGAGTTCCTCTTTCGATTCAAGAATACGGTCATCGTGGTATCCCATGACCGCCATTTCATGAACCAGGTGTGCACCCACATTGCTGACATTGATTTTGGGCAAATCTCAGTATATGTGGGAAACTACGATTTCTGGTACCAGGCAAGTGAACTGAACCTGAGACAAAAACAAAATGAGAACAAAAAGGTTAAGGACCGGGCCGACGACCTAAAGGCATTTATCCAAAGATTCAGTTCAAATGCCTCCAAATCCAAACAGGCCACTTCCCGGAAAAAACTTTTGGAAAAACTCACCATTGAAGACATGCCGGTTTCCTCAAGAAAATACCCCTTTATCAGTTTTCAGCCGGAACGTTCCTGTGGCAATGTGATCCTGGAAGTTGAAGGACTCACCAAAACCATTGACGGCGAGAAGGTATTAAACAATGTCAGTTTTACCGTGAACGGCAATGATAAGATCGTCTTCATGAGCAGCAACAGCGTCGCAAAGACCACCCTTTTCCAAATCCTTTCCGGAGAAATGGAACCGGATGCCGGCAGTTTCAAATGGGGCGTCACCATTTCCCACTCCTATTTTCCCAAGGAGCACAGCACCTATTTTAAGGGGGATAAAAACCTCATCAACTGGCTCATGCAATACGCCCCCCCAAAAGAGGGAGAAAATTTTGCCCGGACCTTTTTGGGACGCATGCTCTTTTCCGGAGAAGATGCCACAAAAAAAATCGACATACTTTCGGGCGGGGAAAAAGTTCGCTGCATGCTTTCCCGGATGATGCTTGCCAATTCCAACGTGCTGGTGATGGATGAGCCCACCAACCACCTGGACCTGGAATCCATCACCGCCTTAAACAACAGCCTGCTCAAATTCAATGAGGTGGTTCTTTTCACCTCCCATGACCATGAGTTCGTAAACAGCCTGGTAAACCGGATTATTGAGATTACACCCGGTGGGGTCATTGATCGCCTCATGACCTTTGACGAATATATTGAAAGCACGGAAGTTGCAAAAACCCGGGAAGAAATGACCCAAAAAGCGGCCTAAGAAAACAAAATTTATACATCACTCAAAGGGGTATGAAGATCATGGTATTTTTCTTCATACCCCTTTTTAATATTTGTATCAATTTGTATATAAGCGCTCCGTTAATAATGGGGAGGCTTTTCATTTGCCGGTGCATCAATTCTCGATGTAAACTCTGAAAATTCTTTCCCCTGCTTTGACAACAGGTCACAAATCTTGGCGAGACGTTGAATTTCATTTTGCTGCTCACAAATCACATCATTTAAATCTTTGATGGTCTGTTCTTGGAATTCAATCTTCATTTCAATTTTTACCAAACGCTCTTCATCCATTTTTGTATTTTCCTTTCGGCCATGGCCAGATTCATATAAGTGTTGACCAGGTGTTTTGATTTGACCAGATTTTTTGATTCGACCAGGTGTTTTGATTTAATTTGGTGTTTTGGTTCAGGGTCTTTGCCCCAGCCAGATGGTGTGCTTGCTTCCCTTCCCGGATTTTCTTGCTCTCACAGAGACAATTTTTGTTTTAAACCCAACACGCTTCAAGCGCCGGGTGAATGCCTCGTCAACGGCAGAAGACCAGACAGCCAGAATCCCTCCTTGTCTCAGCGCATCAAAGGAGGCCTTTAAACCCGAATTGCCATAGAGCCGATCATTGGCCTCGCGCGTAAGCCCTGCCGGTCCATTGTCCACATCCAAAAGGATGGCATCCCAGGCAGCTCTTTGTTTCCCGATGGTTTTCACCACATCCTCCTCGGTCACCCTCACCCGGGGATCCTCCAAAGGTATGCCTGCCAGGTGTCCCAGGTATTTTTGGTTCCATTTGACAACCGCCGGGATCAATTCAGCAACAAGAATCTGTGTCTGTGGACTGGACTGTTCAAGGGTCGCTGCCAGGGTATAACCCATCCCTAAGCCCCCAATGAGGATCTGCCAATTTTTTTTTGAATCAAGGCGGCTTAAGGTCAGTTCGGCCAGGGATTCTTCAGACCCGTGGATACGGCTGTTCATCAACTCGGTACCGGCCGTTCGGATGGAAAATTCCTCGCCCCGGGCCAGAAGGATCACCTCCCCCTCATTTCCGGGAACCTTGGCCCGGTCTATCTCTTTCCAAGGAATCATGCGAGTCTCATCAGCTGAGAGCTCCTTGGCCTCTTGAATCTGGTGTTTAACCGTATATCATATTTCATTTTTATGATTCATTCTCCTTTAAATGTTCAGCCGTTTAGACTTCAATGCATAGGCCAGGAGGATCCCCACCCCAAAGGCCACGGCCAGATTAGATGCCAGGGTAATTCCCAGCATGATCATGCTCACAAAAAGATCCCTTCTCTCTTTCATATCAATGACGGTAAGGGCCAGCTGGCTACCGGCAAATATCAGGAGCACGCCCAGCACGGAAAAAGGGATCAGATAAACAATGGCAAGGCTGTGTATCCCCAGAAACAGTGCCAGGCCCACAAAAACCATGCCGATCATGAGGTTGGACCCGGCTGTGCGGGCACCAAACCTGTAATGGGCTGCCAGCCCCCCTGCCCCGTG
>CAYWNB010000097.1:7455-10891 GCA_964459195.1 uncultured Desulfobacula sp. | reverse complement strand
CGGTCCGAAGCATTCGAGGAGACATGCAGTGGGGAAAAAAGACAGGAAGAACTTATCAATCATTGATAAAGAGCTTAAAATAGACGGGTCCATATCCAGCACTGGGAAGTTGATTATCAAGGGTCAGGTGACCGGAACCATTGACGGTGATATTGTTATTATTGCAGAGGATGGGGTGGTGAACTCCAGCTCAACAAAGGTATCCAGCCTGACCATTGGCGGCAATTTTAAAGGCGATGTGGCAGCCTCTAAGGAACTTATCATACTCGCTACCGGGATTTGTGCCGGGCGAGTAGAATGCCAGGATCTAATCGTTGAAAACGGAGGTGTTTTAAATGCCGAGGTTTCCTGCAAAACTTCCAGTCGTGTCGCCCCTGGAAAAGAGAGTGCTTCTTTTATGGCCGGGTTTAAAAAGGAAAAGCAAATAGAATTGTAAAATCTGCTTGACATAGGCGGAAAAATTCTGTAATTAATGCGGATTGTGTTTATGAACAGGAGCGAGATAAAATTGAAAAAGTATACATACAGTGCAAAAAGATCCGACAACAAAGAAAATTGGTGCGTAATTGATGCAAAGGATCTGGTCCTTGGAAGGTTAGCTTCCCAGGTGGCTTACAGGATTCGTGGAAAGCATAGTCCCCTTTTTACTCCCCATGTGGATATGGGTGACTGGGTCGTGGTGATTAATGCGGACAAGGTCCGTCTGACCGGTAATAAAATGGATCAGAAAACATACTACCGGCATTCAGGATATATTGGTAGTATTAAAGCGACTACTGCAAAAGAATTGTTTGAGAAAAAGCCGGAAGACGTTCTCAAAAAAGCAGTTCGGGGAATGCTTCCCAAGAACAGACTTGGAAGAAAACTTTGTAAGAAATTATTTGTTTATGCAGGAGATCAGCATCCCCATGCTGCCCAGAAACCTGTAGCAATTGAAATTTAAGATATAAAGGACGCGATAATATCAATGGAAAGTGGAAACGTATTTTACGCGACAGGCAAACGAAAAGATTCTGTAGCCAAAGTATGGCTGGTGCCTGGTACAGGTAAGGTTGTTGTCAACAATAGACAGATGGATGAGTACTTTGATATCGGTGTTAATCGCAAAGCACTTGTTTCACCCCTGGTACTGACTGCTAATAGTGATGCCTTTGATATTAAAGTCACCGTGATGGGTGGTGGGCAGACCGGTCAGGCGGGTGCGATTCGTCATGGCGTGTCAAAAGCCCTTGTCCTTGTCGATCCTGAATTGAGAGCTGTTCTGAAAAGTGCTGGTTTTTTGACCCGGGATGCGAGGAAGAAAGAACGTAAAAAATATGGTAAAAAAGGCGCAAGAGCAAGCTTCCAATTCTCAAAAAGATAGTCCAAAAAGGTAGTCTTTTTTATACGGTTTGCACAATACCGGAAGGGGGGAAGCAAGGTTCTTGTTTCCCCCCCTTTTTGTTTTTCCCTTTTTCAGGTTTGAAAGAATAAATGAAAACCTACCTATTCTATGATGTTGAAACCTCCGGGCTGAATAAGGCATTTGATCAAATATTGACCTTTGCCAGCATCAGAACTGATCTTTTGTTGAAGGAAATTTCCCGGGAATTGATCACCATCAAGTTGCGCCAGGATATAATCCCCTCCCCCCATGCCTTTATTACCCATTGTCTGACCCAAGAAGAGTTAGAATCCGGCATTACAGAGTATCAGGCAGCCCAGAGGATTCACACGCTTTTTAACACGCCAGGAACCATTAGTCTTGGATACAACTCCCTTGGATTTGACGATGAATTTTTGCGGTTTCTTTTTTATAGAAATCTGCTGGATCCCTATGCTCACCAATATGCAAATCAATGTTCCAGGATGGATTTGTTGCCGGTGACGACATTGTTCAAGGTCTTTTGTGACCATGTGTTAGAATGGCCTATTCTTGCAGATGGGAGGCCCAGTCTGAAATTAGAGCTGCTCAGCCAAAAAAATGCCTTTATGACCTCGGGTCGTGCCCATGAAGCCATGAATGATGTGGAGGCTGTGATTGAACTTGCCAGGATTTTTTCCCGGCAACGAGATATCTGGGAGTATGCCCTGGCTTTTTTTAACAAGACCAAAGATGGCTTGCGAATTAATTCAATTGAAAAAGAGTACAGGGTAGGCGATTCTGATTTTCGCATCTGCCTGATGGTGTCTTCTTCATTCGGACCTAAAAATAACTATATTGCCCCGGTGATCCATGTGGGCGAATCTGTGCCGTATAAGAATCAAAGCCTCTGGATCCGGCTGGATCGGGAAGATGGGTTTGCACTGGAAGAAGGGTTTAAATCGGGTGAAACTCAAATGTTTGATTTGTTCGTAATTAGGAAACGACCCGGGGACCAATTGATTGTTTTGCCATGGCTGGACAGATTTAAGCCAAAGATGACCCCAAGGGCACAAACGGCCTTTGCACGAAATATTGAGAAAATTTTGTCTCATCCAGATTCGTTTTTGAAAACCATTCACTACCATCAAGAATATCGATATCCTTTGATCCCTGAAATTGATCTGGATGCGGCATTGTACCAGTCTGGTTTTTTTTCTTCTTCAGAAAAAAAAGAAATCTACCGATTCCACAGTTCAGAGGATAAAAACAAGGCCGCTGCGTGCGATACCTTCGCCAATGGCCGGGTAAAGGAGATGGCAACTCGGATTTTGTTAAGAAACTTTGAGGATCATTCCTCGATTGTGCGAAACAAGGAGTACACAGATCATTTGAGGCGGTTGTTATCGCAATCCTCCGAAGATCATATAGTGGGCTACCGGAACGATGTGAAGTATGGGGTGGTTCAGGGAATGCACGATTTAAGAGAAATTCAGGAACGAGGAAAAGAGTTGACCCCCCTTCAAAAGGAGATCCTTACCTGGCTGAAATGCTATCTGGAACAATTAGTCTCTTAGACCTTTATCGAATCAGGCAGTATTTGATGAATCAAACACTGCCTGACCATATTATCAAATGGATTCGATTACTTAATGGCGTCTTTTAATGCTTTGCCGGGAACAAATTTCGGAACGTTTCTGGCGGGAATATCGATTTCTTTACCAGTCTGAGGGTTTCTTCCTTTTCTTGCTTTTCTTTGTGCAGTTTTAAATGTTCCAAAGCCAACTAAAGTAACAGAGTCATTGCTGGAAAGAGCATCGGTTATCGCTTTGATTGTGCAATCAACTGCAGCCTGAGCTTCTTTCTTGCTGCTGAGCACTTCTGCAACCTTGTTGATTAAATCGCCTTTGTTCATCGTATCACTCCTTTTTTTAGGTTTTAGAAATTACAAACTACAAAATTTGCTTTTCAAAAACATTTCCTAAAGTTAAATAAATTTAAATCAGCTTTTTCGTACCTTAAGTCGTTGGGATGGGCCTGTCAAGTGTTTATTCACATTTTTAAAAAAATTCATGGCCAGTTTTTAGTAAAAAA
>CAYWNB010000097.1:3291-7355 GCA_964459195.1 uncultured Desulfobacula sp. | reverse complement strand
GTCAAGTGTTTATTCACATTTTTAAAAAAATTCATGGCCAGTTTTTAGTAAAAAATCCAAAATACCATTGGATCAAATTTTTTCCGAAAAAAATATATAAAATTACACCGGCGGAAAGGTAGGGACCAAAGGGAATTTTAAGCTGACGAGTACTCCCCTTTGAGAACAGTAAGGTACCGATCCCTGCAACAGTTCCCGTAAGCGAGGCTGTGAAAAGGGTGAACATCACCCCTTCTAACCCGGTGGCAGCCCCTATCATGGCCAGAAGCTTGATATCCCCCCCTCCCATTCCTTCGGTCTTCCTAAGTTTGTAATAGAGAAACGCAATGGCGTACAGAATGCCGCCACCCGTGAGAATACCAATCAATACAGATGCGAATGTCATTTCCGGGATGAATGCTGCAGAGGATGCAAAAATAACGATGCCGGGAAGGGAAATGATATCGGGAATGATCTGGTGGTCAAAATCAATTAAGGAGATGACGATTAGTACGCAAACAAAGCTAAACCAGAAAAACAGAGGCGGGGTAAGGCCGAATTTTAAAAAAAGAAAAACAGGGAAAATACCCGTCAATATCTCCACAAGCGGGTACCTGATGGATATCGGATTTTTACAGTATTTGCAGCGACCTTTCAAAAACAGATAGCTTAAGATGGGGACGTTACAATAAAAAGGGATGCTTTCTTTGCAGACCGGGCAAAATGAACCAGGGAAGGCAATGGATTTTTTTTGAGGAATCCTGAAAATACATACATTTAAAAAACTGCCGATACAGGCACCGAATATAAATAACAGGGTTGTCAGTGTCAGGGTGTAGTTCATCATTTTAAATTTCCTTGTCAGTTCCTATTTATTTTAATCCAAGTGAGTATCTGATTTTAAAAATATTTTTTCAAGGATATTGTAAAAAGAAAATTCTGTTTTATTGTAGAACCAGCTGTAAATAAATGATGGAAATCAACTTTAATCACTGAATGGAACAAGGATGGGCCTGATACCAAGTTCTATTCAGTGTATTTGTGTTAATAAAGGAGTATAAATGGCAGAAGCAGATATTGATGATCTCATTGAGATTATAGAAAAAGAGGGTAATATCGATGATATTCCCAAAACCATTCCCATGATGCCGGTAAGGGATGTGGTTGTGTTTACGGATATGCTACTGCCCTTGTTTGTCGGACGTGAAAAATCAATAAAAGCGGTTGAGGCGTGTGTGGATTTTGACCGCTATATTTTTCTGTCAGCACAAAAGGATTCCGAGGTTGAAAAACCCGGGCCTGACGATGTCTATGAAGTGGGCACTATCGGGCGTGTGCAAAAAATGATTAAAATGCCCGATGGGAGAATCAAGGCGTTGGTCCAGGGAATAGCCAAGGCAAAAATTCTGGAGTATGTGAAAAAGAAACGGTATTTCAGGGTGAATATAGAACTCCTGGTGGATACGGATCCCAAGGAGATTGACATTGAAATCGAAGCATTGATGCGCAATGTCAAAGAAAGCTCTGAAAAACTGCTGGCCCTCAAGGGGGAGTTGTCCGGGGATGTGGGAGATCTTTTGTCACACATTGAATCCCCTGGAAAACTGGCAGATCTGGTGGCTTCCAATTTAAACCTTCGGGTGGAAGATGCCCAGATGCTGCTGGAAATCACAGAGTCAACGGATCGGCTCAAGACGGTGAATGATCTGTTGGCAAGGGAGCTTGACCTTTCAACTGTCCAGGCGAAGATCCAAACAGATGTGAAAGATGAGATTACAAAAAGCCAGCGGGATTATTATCTTCGGGAGCAGGTCAAGGCCATTCACCGGGAACTGGGAGAAAGTGATGATAAACTGGCTGAAATTGAAGAATTTAAAACCAAGATAAAAAAATGTAAGCTGCCCAAGGATTGTGAAGAGGAAACATTCAAGCAGTTAAAACGGCTTGAACAAATGCATTTTGATTCTTCTGAAGCCTCGGTTGTCAGGACCTACCTTGACACCATTGTCGAATTGCCCTGGAGTCGTTCAACAAAAGATTTTTTGGATATTAAAAAATCCGAAGCAATGTTGGATAAAAATCACTATGGCCTGGCAAAAGTCAAGGAAAGAATCCTTGAATATTTGAGTGTCCGAAAGCTCAATCCCAAGAAAAAAGGACAGATTATCTGTTTTGTCGGCCCTCCGGGTGTGGGAAAAACATCCCTGGGACAAGCCATTGCCAAGGCCATGAAACGTAAATTCCATCGGCTTTCCCTTGGGGGTATCCGGGATGAAGCAGAAATCCGGGGACATAGAAGAACTTATATCGGTGCGCTTCCCGGCAGAATTCTCCAGGGGCTGCGTCAATGCGGCACGAACAATCCGGTTTTTATGCTGGATGAAATCGATAAACTGGGAAGCGACTTTCGGGGGGATCCTTCTTCTGCACTCCTGGAAGCCCTGGATCCAGAGCAGAATTTTGAATTTTCAGATCATTATCTGAACATGCCCTTTGATCTTTCCAATGTATTGTTTATTTTAACCGCCAATATGACCGATACCATCCCTTCGGCATTGCTGGACCGAATGGAAGTGATCCGGATCTCGGGATATACCCATCCGGAAAAAATAACCATTGCCACACAACACCTTATTCCTCGAAAACTTAAGGATAACGGCCTGATTCGAAGATCCATCCATATCAGTCCCACAGCCTTGGCATGCATTGTTTCAGAGTACACCCTGGAAGCGGGTTTGCGAGGATTGGAAAGACGGCTGGATACCATCTGCCGAAAGATAGCCCGGCAGATTGCCGAGGGGAAAAAAGGGAGATTTGCCATAACCAAACAGAATCTGACCCGTTACCTAGGCCCCCCCCATTATATGGCGGAGCTGGATCAGGAGGAGAGTCAGGTCGGGCTTGCAACCGGTCTTGCCTGGACAGAATTTGGCGGAGAGCATCTTTATATTGAGATATCCTTGTTTCCTGGGAAGGGCGAGTTATTGGTAACCGGCCAAATTGGTGAGGTTATGCAGGAATCTGCCCGGGCTGCCCTGACATACACCAAGGCCAACCAGGAAGCCCTGGGGATTGACAAAGATGCCTTTGAAACCTTTGACATCCACATTCATGTCCCGGCCGGCGCCATCCCCAAGGATGGGCCTTCTGCAGGAATTGCCATGGCAACGGCCTTGGTGTCTGCTTTTACCAACCGGAAAGTGAACAATAAGGTTGCCATGACAGGCGAGATTTCCCTAAGGGGCCGTGTGCTGCCCATTGGAGGGCTCAAGGAAAAAACCCTTGGGGCGCTCAGGGCAGGAATCAAGCATGTGATTATCCCGGCAAAGAATGTGAAGGATCTCTATGATATTCCCAAGGCCATTAAAAACAAACTTAAGTTCACCTGTGTCAAGGATGTGAAAGAAGTGCTGGACATTGCCCTGGAAAAGGCCCCGGAAAAGGCCCCGAAAAAAGCTTCGGAAAAGGAACTATAGCTTGCGGATTCTTTCCCTGAGCACTGCCGAGCAGGGGTGCAGCCTTGCTGTTTTTGATAATAAGGCTTTGGTATGCGAAGAATACTGGGCAGACAAGCAGACCCATTCCAAGCGAGTCCTGGCAATGGTGGAAAATATCCTGGCCTGCCGGGCCGGGTGGGGTGTGTCGGAAATCGACGGGTTTATTGCCGCAAAGGGTCCGGGCAGCTTCACAGGACTTCGCATCGGGATATCTGTCATAAAAGGATTGGCCTATGCCGTGTCCAAGCCCGATGCCGGTGTTTCAAGTCTTGACGGCATTGCCTATAGGTTTTCTGCCGCATCTGTTCCTGTCTGTGTGATGATGGATGCACGGCGCAATGAAGTATATTGCGCTGTGTATCATTTTGAAAGGGGAACTCTGGTGGATAAAAGTGATGAAATGGTTTGCTCTCCTGCGCAGGCGGTTCTGTTGGCCGGGGAAACGGCCGTTTTTGTCGGGTCTGGATCAAAAGCCTATAGAGAGCTGATACTGCGCCTGACAAATCCGCGTGTCCTGTTTTTCTGTGAATCCATGGATTATGTAAGCGCTGTTGCCCTGGCAAGGCCTGCTCTTTTAAATGATCATTT
>CAYWNB010000097.1:0-3191 GCA_964459195.1 uncultured Desulfobacula sp. | reverse complement strand
AATTTAGGTCAAACAAGCATATTGACACAATGGCCTGTTGTTTGATATTATACGCTGAATATAGTTTTGGGAAAGAGAGCCTATGAACAAATCAAAATGGCCGGCCCGGGCAGTTTTGCCCATTGCAGTGCCGGGACTGAAGTACGTTTTTTTAACCATCCTCATAACGGGGATGCTTTTTTATTTTGGATGGACGGCAGCAGGTTTTGTTTCCCTGGGAGTGACCCTGTTTGTCTGCTGGTTTTTCAGGGATCCGGATCGGCAAATTCCGGGCGGGGAGAATGAATTGGTTTCTCCGGCCGATGGCCGTGTGATTATTATTGAAAAACTTTCAACCTGTGAATATATGCCAGGACCCTGCCAAAAGGTGAGTATTTTCATGAATGTGTTTAATGTTCATGTGAACAGAATCCCCTTTGACGGTGTTATTGAGCGCGTTCAATACAACCCGGGTAAATTTATCAATGCCTCATTTGATAAGGCCTCCATTCATAATGAACGCAATGCCCTGGTTGTAAAGACCGGGGCAGATAAAAAATTTGTTGTTGTCCAGATTGCGGGGTTAATCGCCAGAAGAATTGTGAATTGTGTGCAAGTAGGTGAGCAAATTAAGAAAGGGGACAGATACGGCATGATTCAATTTGGGTCCCGGCTGGATCTTTACCTGCCCCTGGATTTTGAAGTTTGTGTAAAACTAGGGGATAAAACAAAGGCTGGCGCCACTGTGATAGGGATTATGAATTGATAGAAGGGCAATACTTATATGACAAACACAAATTTTAAGAAAAGTATTTATATTCTTCCCAATTTATTTACATCTTGTCCATAACCCAACTATTTTTATAAACGGAGTGAATTGTAATTTTGGAGCAAATACCCATAACAACACAAGGCTATGAGGCCTTAAAAAAAGACTTGGAACGGTTGAAAACAATTGAACGGCCTGAAAACATTAAAGCCATTGAAACAGCCAGGGCCCATGGTGATCTTTCGGAAAATGCAGAATATCATGCTGCCAAGGAGAGACAGTCTTTTATTGAAGGCCGTATCGGAGAAATCGGTTATAAACTGGGCAATGCAAAAGTTATAGATCCGGCCAGTGTTGGCAAGGATGTGGTCCGATTTGCAACCCGGGTTTTGGTTGTGAATCTCGATTCCGAAGAAGAAGTTGAATACATGATTGTCGGTGCGGATGAAGCGGATATTCGGAATGGTAAAATTTCTGTATCCTCTCCGCTTGGCAGTGCATTAATTGGAAAAGTTCCCGGGGATGAAGCTGTCTTACAAGCTCCGGGTGGAAAAAGAGTATATGAGATAATCGATATTCTTTAGATAAATTTGGAGGAAATTATTTTGGCAAGAGTAACCATAGAAGATTGTTTAAAAAATGTTGATAATAGATTTACCCTTGTTCATCTGGCTGCCAAACGGGTTCGCCAGGTCCGGGAGGGTGCCGAACTGCTGGTGAAATCATCAAACAATGAAGATGTTGTCAGTGTTTTAAGAGAGATTGCAGCAGGTCGGGTTATCGCCAAACGAAAAGAAGACACGGAAAATAAATAGAAGCGGTTGAAATCCGTTGAAAAAAGAGTACGCCGCGCTGTGGGCGAGTCCATTTCTGACTGGGACATGATTGCAGATAAAGACAAGATTCTTGTCGGGCTTTCCGGTGGCAAAGACAGTCAGACACTTTTGCAGGTTTTGTTTTCTCTGCAAACGAGAGCCCCCATAAAATTTGATATTATTCCTGTCCATGTGGACCCGGGGTTTGAAGGTTCCTTTGTCAAAGAACTTGAAGACCATGTGGGGACAAATTTTTATCCCTTACGGGTTGAAACCACAGATTTTGGTGTGAGGGCACATGCAAAGGAAAACAGGGAAAATCCCTGTTTTTTATGTGCAAGGCTCAGAAGAAACCGCTTGTTTAAAATTGCACGAGAAACAGGCTGTAAAAAAATTGCTCTGGGGCACACTAAAGATGATATTATTGAAACTCTTTTTATCAATATGTTCTATGCCGGAAAGATCGGCACCATGAAACCCAGGCAATCTTTTTTCAACGGCGACCTTGATATAATCAGGCCGCTGGCATATGTTGAAAAAAAAGATATTGTTGCATTTGTAAAAAAATATGGTCTACCTGAATTTATCAACAATTGTCCCAGTGCAAATTTGACAAAACGAGGGGAGATCCGGCAGATGCTTGAAGGGTTGTACAAACAAAATAACCATATAAAGGGCAATATATTCAGGGCAATGGGCAATGTTGCATCTGAGTATCTATTAGAGATTCAAAATGATTGACACCCAGAGTCAACCCGATTTTAGAAAGATTCCCATTGATAAAGTGGGTATTAAGGGGCTTAAATACCCCGTAAAGGTCATGGACAAAACAAAGGGAATTCAATCCACAGTGGCTGAGATTTGTATGTATGTGGATCTGCCTCACCAGTTCAAGGGCACTCACATGAGCCGCTTTGTGGAAATTTTGCATTCATCCAGAACCCAGGTTTCCCTTGAGTCGTTAACAACGATCCTTGGGGACATGAAAAAAATTTTAGGGGCTGAATCCTCCCACATTGAAATCACCTTTCCCTATTTTATTGAAAAAATGTCTCCCTGCGTCGGTGCCAAAGGGTTCATGGACTATACCTGTTCCATCTTCGGCTCCTCGGATGTAAATGACAATACCGATATTGTATTAAAAGTGGCGGTACCCGTCACATCGGTTTGCCCCTGCTCAAAGGAAATCAGTGACGGCGGTGCCCACAACCAGCGGGGAGAGGTTCTGGTCAATACCCGGTTTAAAAAACTCATCTGGATTGAAAATATTGTGGACATCGTTGAACGTTCCGCCTCCTGTGATATCTTTTCCGTTCTTAAAAGAGCAGATGAAAAATTTGTGACGGAAAAGGCCTACAACAATCCCAAATTTGTGGAAGATATTGCAAGGGATGTGGCAAAAGTCCTGATGGAGGATGAAAATATTACCTGGTTTTCAGTGAGTGTTGAAAACTTTGAATCCATCCACAATCACAGTGCCTACGCCTATATTGAAAGCGGAACAACCCCGAAATAATTTTTTCCCGAATGCCTGAGATAACATATTCCGATCATGACATTTTATCAATATCGGCACTGGTGGTTCGGAAAGAAATAGGTTTATAAAGGATGCTTACGACAATGCTTTT
>CAYWNB010000096.1:0-11024 GCA_964459195.1 uncultured Desulfobacula sp. | reverse complement strand
ACCCTCAGGGCCAAGATTGATATGGGGTCCCCCAATATCAACCTTCGGGATCCCATCATCTACCGGGTCAAAAAAGCCAGTCACCCTAGAACAGGCGACCGATGGTGCATCTACCCCATGTACGATTTCACCCATTCTTTGTCTGATTCCCTGGAAGGCATTACCCATAGCTTGTGCAGTCTTGAGTTTGAGGATCACCGCCCCTTGTACGACTGGGTTCTGGACACCTTGGAAACCCCCTGTCATCCCCAGCAGATTGAATTTGCCCGGATGAATATCAATTATACCGTTCTGAGCAAACGAAAACTTCAGCTTCTGGTGGATCAAAACCAGGTCGCAGGATGGGATGATCCCAGACTCCCCACCCTGGAAGGAATGCGAAGAAGGGGCTATACCCCCGAGGCTATTCGCAATTTTTGCAATATCATCGGGGTCTCCAAAAAAGACAGCCGCATTGACATGGGGTTGCTCGAATCCTGCCTCAGGGATGACCTCAATGAACGATCCCCCCGGGTAATGGGTGTTCTAAAGCCGCTGAAAGTAACCATTGAAAATTATCCCGACGGCCAGACAGAGGATCTGACAGCCATGAACCACCCCCAGCAAGAAGAAATGGGCAAGCGGTCCATAACCTTTTCCAAAGAGATCTATGTAGAACAGGATGATTTCATGGAAGATCCGCCCAAAAAATTCTTCCGTCTGGGACCGGGAAGAGAAGTCCGCCTCAGGTATGCCTATTTTATAACCTGCAAAAAGGTAATCAAAAATGATCAAGGAGAGGTGATTGAGCTGATCTGCACCTATGATCCCCAGACAAAGGGAGGCAACGCCCCGGACGGCAGAAAGGTCAAGGGCACCATCCACTGGGTCAATGCCAATGACTGCCTGGATGCAAAGGTCCGTCTCTATGACAGATTGTTCAAGGATGAGAACCCGGAACAGGGAGACCAGGATTTCATGGAGAATATAAACCCGGATTCCCTTAAGGTTCTCACGGGCTGCAAGCTTGAACGAAGCCTTGAAACCGATACCCGGGAAATTACCTACCAGTTTGAACGTCTGGGTTATTTCTGCCGGGATTCAAAAGACAGCCAGAAAAATGCCCCGGTATTCAACCGGACGGTCACCCTGCGGGATGCCTGGGCAAAAATGGCCAAAAAACAGCCGCCGAAAAAACCGGTCAATCCCAACAAAAAGCAAAAGATTAAGCCACAAAATTAAACCGAAAAGAAAAAAGGGCCTCCGGCATCATTTGCCGGCGGCCCTTTTTTGGGTATCGCTATTTTTTTTGTACCGGTTTAGCCAACTATCCAACTAGCCAGCTACCCAACGGTCCAGGTGGTTCCCTGGGGTCCGTCCTCCAAAAGAATATTCATCTCTTGAAGTTGATCCCTGATCTCATCGGCCCTGGCAAAATTTTTGTCCTTCCTTGCTGTCATCCGCTGTTCAATCAAATCATCCACCATGGCCGGATCAATGGCCATATCCGCCACGCCCTTGTCTTTCTTGGTTTTAAAATAATCCCCGGGGGGCACAAGGAAGATGCCCATAATTCCGGAGATGGACTGGATATCGGCATAAACCTGGGCCAGGGTCTCACACCCATCCGGTTCTGGATTGTTATGGGTGCGATCCAGTAGTTTGTTCCCTTTTTTCACGGCCTCAAACACCAGTCCCAGGGCCTTTGCCGAATTAAAATCGTCGTTCATGGCACGGGCAAATCCCGCCCACAACTCACCGGGTTTTTGGGTTTCCAAAACCATGTTGGTCCCTTCAAGTCTTTCTAGGAAGGCATAGATCCGATCCAGTCCCAGGGAAATTTCGTGCATGGAATCCTCATTATAATCAATGGGGCTTCGATAATGTTTGGACAATAAAAACAACCGGATCACTTCAGGGGAATAATTGGCCAACACTTCTTTAATCATGGTAAAATTGCCAAGGGACTTTGACATTTTTTCGTTGTTAATATCCACAAACCCGTTGTGGATCCAGTATTTCACAAACTGGCAGCCAAAGACGGCCTCACTCTGAGCAATCTCGTTTTCATGATGGGGAAATATCAGATCCTTACCTCCGCCGTGAATGTCAAAACTTTCCCCCAGATACTCATAGCTCATGGCCGAACATTCAATATGCCAACCGGGGCGGCCCTTGCCCCAGGGGCTTTCCCAATAGGGCTCTCCGGGTTTTGCCGGTTTCCAAAGCGTAAAATCCAATGGGCTTTGTTTTCGTTCATCCACGGCAATTCTGGCACCGGCCCGCATGTCATCGGGATTCCGGCCGGACAATTTGCCATATTCCTTAAAGGAATCAATGGAGAAATAAACATCCCCGCCTTCCACATGGTAGGCCTTGCCCTTGTCAATGAGCATCTGGATAAAATCGATGATGTGCCGGATATGTTCCGTGGCCTTGGGTGCCATGGTGGGCCGAAGCACATTCAAAGCATCCATTTCATTGTGGAACTCATCAATATATTTTTCCGTAATATCCGTACACGAGTCCCCGGTCTCATTGGCTTTTTTAATGATCTTGTCGTCCACGTCCGTAAAATTTCTCACATAGGTGACCTCATAATCAAGCCGGGTCAGCCACCGGTAAACCATATCAAAGACCACCACAGACCGGGCATGACCGATATGACTGGTGTCATAGACCGTGGGGCCGCATACATACATACCGACCTTGCCTTCATGGAGGGGAATAAATTCTTCTTTTTTACCCTTCAAGGTATTATAAACTTTTAAACTCATTTTTCTTTCCCTATGGGATGCGCATACTATCCAATGGCGCGTATTAATAATGTTGTTTGGGCAACAATGCCCTCTTTTTTTCCGACAAACCCAAGCGTCTCCGTTGTGGTTGCCTTTATATTCACAAGATCCGGTTCCAAATTAAGCACCCGGGCGATGTTTTCTGCCATCGCTCGCTTGTGGGGGCTCAGTTTGGGTGCCTGGGCAAAGAGGATACAATCCATATTGACAATTTCATATCCTTTCCCCCTGAGAAGATCCCTGCATTTCCCAAGAAGGATGCGACTGGAAATCCCCTTGTACTGGGGGTCTGTGTCAGGGAAATGGTCTCCAATATCCCCAAGGCCAGCAGCCCCTAAAATGGCATCACAGACCGAATGAATCAACACATCTGCATCAGAGTGACCCTTCAGCCCCTTTTCATGGTCAATCTTCACGCCGCCGATGATCAGATCCCGGCCGAAAACCAATTGGTGGATATCCATTCCTGACCCTATTTTTATATCCGGTCTTGTCATGTATAGAATATCTATCCTTTTTTTAATCCTGCAAGCAAAAAAATAATAAATACTATATTTGTCTTTTCTTTAAAAGTCAAAGTGTTGCCAAGCTGTCTGGTTTCTGGTACCAGGAGGGATTATAGTGGTAAAAACCGGAAATAAAAGGAAGTTACATGAAAAAAATTATGCTGGCCCTTGTCTTGATTCTATTGATAGCAGGAATCGGAGCCCCTATTTTCAACGGAATGATGATCGAACGGGTGGTCAAAAATGCGGTTGATAATATCAATACACACTATGCAGACACAGGCGCTGATATAGCCCTTAGGATTGTTCAATATGATCGAAATTTTTTATCTTCTAAAATCCAATGGGAGATTTGTACGGGCGCCCTTGGCAGAGTTTACGGCATTGAAAACATTGTCTTGATTGAGCGTGCCAAACACGGAATTTTAGGGATTACATCCACCACAAGTCTGGAGAAAAACAAATGGTTTTCAACCGTTGTTGAAAATGAGCTGGAGGGGAAAAACCCCCTGGATATCCAAACCCGGTATAATGTTCTGGGCAACATAAAATCAAGTCTTACCCTGGATGGATTTTCAATCAAAGAACGAGCTGGGCTTGTGGATGTCCTACCGGCACATTTTTTTATCCAGAGTGACAAAGAGGTTAAAAACCTCATTTTAAAAGGCAATTGGGAAGGGATAATAGCCCCCGGAAAAATCAAATTGGCCGGGATTTCCCTTGATTCAACCCAGGATAAAATAACACCCTATATCTGGCAGGGGAAGACTTCAATTTCAGCCGACCACATCTCCTTGGATAACGGCCAGAAACTTATTGAAATC
The DNA here is from genome assembly GCA_964459195.1 of uncultured Desulfobacula sp. Lineage (GTDB taxonomy): Bacteria > Desulfobacterota > Desulfobacteria > Desulfobacterales > Desulfobacteraceae > NBML01. Next base: position 6,917 of record CAYWNB010000096.1, on the reverse strand, counting down.
GAAGGGTTCACATCCGACACCACCGTGGCCTATGATAAAAAAACAAATTCAATATCCCTTGAAATGGCCCCTGGAATCACCCGCATCAAATTCCAGGGGAACACGGGTCGTGATCTCTTTGTCCGATTGGGCATCAACAAGGTAGATGCCCAGGGGTATGAAGAGATTGTAAAAATCTATTCCAGGGCAGTGAACGACACCATAAAAAGTATTGGGTCACAACAACCTGCCGAGGATATGACCGATTATATAAAAGAAAGAATGGAACAACAGATTTCCAGAACGGCGCCCCAATTGATCCCGGCCTGTGAAAAGCTATTGAAAAAAGGACTTGAAATCAAGATAGCAGATCTCAGGGCCCAGCTGCCCCAGGGAAAAATCAAGGCAGATATATCATTGAGCCTGAAGCAGGACATGACAATGATCCAGTTCATCCCCATTGCCCTGCAGCCTTCGGCAGCCCTTAATATATTTTCCTTGAAATCCGACATTAGTATTCCCCATAGGCTCACAGGGGACAACCCCAACCTGCTTTCGCCGGTGTATCCCGGGATGCAGACCGGCCTCTTCCTGAAAATAAAGGATAATTTGATCCACAGCGCAGAAACAAGGGAGGGCAAGCTTTTTGTCAATGGACAGCAAGTGCGGTTCAATTAAAACAGGGACAAATCATATCTCATCCACGGGATGGGCTAGGTCAGGAAAAGATTACCGGGAGGACGCTCCTTGGTTTTTATATTGGTAAATTATCAGTCAATACTGTATATATTTTCCATGGACACACAAACAAATAAAGGGCAAAAGAAAATGGAAAGATGCAATTGGGTGACCCATGATCCGGTGTATATCCATTACCATGACCATGAATGGGGGGTTCCGGTTCACGACGACAAGACATTGTTTGAATTTCTTATTCTTGAGGGAGCCCAGGCAGGCCTCTCCTGGATCACCATCCTGAAAAGAAGAGAGGGGTATCAAAAGGCATTTGCTAATTTTGACCCGGAACAAGTGGCGGGGTTCACCCCAAAAAAAATTGAACTGCTTCTCCAGAACCCGGAAATTATCCGCAACAAACTCAAGGTCAATTCAGCCGTCAGCAATGCCCGGGCCTTTTTAAAGATACAAGAGGAGTTTGGATCATTTGACACCTATGCCTGGCAGTTTGTGGACGGAAAGCAAAAGGTTAACGCCCTTACCCGGACGGATCAGATGCCTGCCACCTCAAAGGAATCAGAGACCTTTTCAAAGGACCTGAAACAACGAGGATTTAAATTTGCCGGGTCCACCATTGTCTATGCCTACATGCAGGCCACGGGCATGGTCAACGACCATTTGGTGTCCTGTTTCCGATACCATGACGTGATGGAGAACCAGATATGATCCTTGTAACAGCCAGTCAAATGCAGCGAATGGACCATAAAACCATCAATTCCTTTGGCATCCCCGGGGTGGTATTGATGGAAAATGCCGGACGGGGTGCGGTGGACATGTTCCTTAAAAAATTTGGCATCCTATCTAAACAAAATCCGGCTAACCAAAATCCGGCCAGACAAAAGGTAGGGGTCATTGCCGGGCGGGGAAATAACGGTGGAGACGGGTTTGTCATGGGCCGCTATCTCATGGAAAAAGGGATTCCCACCACGATTTTTCTCTTGTCCACCCGGGACAAATTAACCGGGGATGCCAGGACCAACATGGGCCTGACCCAAAAAATTATCGAACAAAACCCAACCGCAAACCTCATAGAAATCCCGGATGCCAAGGAGCTTGCCCGGCAAACGAGCCATCTCCTCGATCAGGATCTCTTTGTGGATGCCATCTTTGGTATCGGCCTTAACGCTGATGTCAGGGGCTTTTACAAAGAGGTGATTGAACTTTTAAACGGATCTGAAAAACCTATTTTTTCCGTTGACATCCCCTCGGGCCTGAATGCAAACACAGGAGCAGTATGCGGCGTCGCCATACAAGCTGCTGCCACTGCCACCTTTGCCTTTGCCAAGGCCGGCCAGATTCTCTCTCCGGGAAACCAGTACACCGGAGACCTTGAAGTCATTGACATCGGCATCCCTGATTTCATTGTACGAGATGAAAACCCCCAACTGTTTTTGATGGAGCCAAAGGATATAGCACCCCTGTTTGTGCCCAGGAAATTTGAAAGCCACAAGGGCAGTTTTGGCCACCTTTTGGTCATTGCTGGCTCCCCGGGAAAAACAGGTGCTGCCGCCCTTTGTGCCAATGCCGCCATGCGAAGCGGTACCGGCCTTGTCACCCTGGGAGTGGCCAAGGGCCTGAACCCCAGTCTTGAATCACAGGTAATTGAGCCCATGACCGTGCCCCTGGCACAAACCCCGGAAGGATATTTATCCGACCAAAGTCTGGCAGCCATCCAAGCCCTTTTAAAGGGTAAGCAGGCATTGGCCCTGGGACCCGGAATTGGAACCCAAGGCCCCACCCAAACCCTGGTCAAACGGCTGGTCGCGGACACCCGAGTACCCATCATCCTTGATGCCGATGGGATCAATTGTATTGCCGGCCACCTGGAACTGATCAAAGCAAGAAAAGATCCCACTGTCCTGACCCCCCACCCCGGTGAAATGGCAAGGCTCACCCAAAAAACAACCCAGGAAATCCAGGCCGACCGGAGGGAAATTGGCACCCAATTTGCCCGGGAATACCAGGTCGTTCTTGTCCTGAAAGGCGCCCAGACCCTTGTCTGCTGTCCAGATGGCAGAACCTTGATCTGTCCCACAGGAAACCCGGGCATGGCCTCGGGGGGCATGGGAGATGTTCTCACCGGACTGATTGCCGGATTCATCGCCCAGGGATTTCCCGTTGAAAAAGCTGCCATGACAGGGGTTTTCATCCATGGGCTTTGCGGAGATTTTTTGGCAGGAAAAACCCCATTTGGATTTCTTGCTTCTGACATGATCCCTGCCATTCCCAGAACCATCCATGATCTTCTAAGACGAGAAAAAAGTTGACGGGGAAAAAAATTAAGGGAAAAAATTGCTAAAAAGATTACTATCCCACACCGCTGAACAAACCCTGGACCTGGGCAAGCAAATCGGACAGGCTATATCCGGCCAGTTTTCCATTGCCTTGAAGGGAGAGCTCGGAGCAGGCAAGACCACCCTGGTACAGGGCCTGGCAAAGGGCATGGGTGTCGATGACGGTTATTATATCACCAGTCCCACCTTTAATATTATAAATGAATACCCCGCCCGGGACCTTCGCCTGTGTCATTTAGATCTTTACCGGCTGGGCAGTGCAGATGAACTGGAATATATCGGGTTTGACGACATGATGGGAACCGATGCCGTCATTGTGGTGGAATGGCCCGGTTTCCTGGAAGAGATGCAGTTTGAATTTGACCTTGAGATCAAATTTGAATTTGATGGGGATTACAACCGAGTCATATCCCTTTCCCCCTCTGGACAACCCGGTGCAAATCTGGTAAGCAAACTATTTTTATAGATATTAACGAACCTAAACTTCTGGAGTTATCATGGCGTTACGAGTACAAAAATATGGCGGCACTTCCGTGGCAGATATCGAGCGGATCTCCAAGGTTGCCGACCGGGTACAAAAAGCCTATGACAAAGGAGACCAAGTGGTGGTGGTCCTCTCTGCCATGTCAGGTGTCACCGACAAATTGATCGCCCTTGCACACCAGGCCTCCAAAATCCCCGACAAACGAGAACTGGATGTGCTGCTGGCCACAGGAGAACAGACAACCGCAGCGCTTCTTTCCATGCTCCTCAAATCAAAGGGATACAAAGCCAAATCCTTCCTGGGCTTCCAGGCAGGTATCCACACGGACAAGTCTTCGGGCAAAGCAAGAATTATGAACATTGATTGCAACAAAATTCAATTGGCCCTTGATAACGGGATTATTGCGGTTATGGCGGGTTTTCAGGGGATTGATGATAACGGAGATATCACCACCCTGGGCAGGGGAGGTTCCGACACCTCGGCCGTTGCCATTGCCTCCTCCCTGAAGGCGGATGTCTGTGAGATCTTCACCGATGTCGACGGGGTTTATACCACAGACCCCAGGATCTGCAGTGCTGCCAAAAAAATCTCAAAAATTTCCTATGAAGAAATGCTTGAAATGGCGATTTTAGGCGCCAAGGTGCTTCAGATTCGATCGGTTGAATTTGCCAAAAAATTTAATGTACCCTTACATGTCCGGTCATCATTCAATGAGGAGGAAGGAACAATGGTCATCAACGAAAGTGCTGATATGGAAAGTGCCATCGTCTCAGGCATTACCTGTGATATGAATGAAGCAAGGATCACCCTGAAACGGGTACCGGATCAGCCCGGCGTATCTGCAAAGATATTCGGCCCCCTTGCAAGGGCGGAAATCATGGTGGATATGATCATCCAGAACACCCGGTCCGGCGGGGAAACTGACCTGACCTTCACGGTGACCAAGGATGACTTTGATCGGGCCAAGGAAATTTCCGAAAAAGTAGCAAAGGAAATAAGGGCGGGGGAAGTGCTTACTGCCAAAGATATTGCCAAGGTCTCTGTGATCGGTCTGGGCATGAAAAGCCATTCCGGGGTGGCCGCCATCATGTTCGAAGCCCTTGCCTCGGAAAATATTAATATCCGTTTGATCTCCACTTCCGAGATCCGGATCTCCTGTGTTATCCTTGAAAAGTATGCAGAACTAGCCGTTAGAACCCTGCACACCGCCTTTGGACTGGACCGGGAAAAATAGGTCAATCTTAAGGTTAATGGACCCGGGTAGGGATCAACCGCCCGGGTTTTGTATTCCCAGGGCAGCATCAATTTCCCGGGCCACCCGCCGGGCTGCCCCGGCAGGGTCAGCCGCATCCCGGATGGGCCTTCCAATAACAATGAGGTCACTTCCCTGCTTTACTGCCTGGGCCGGGGTTGTCACCCTTTTTTGATCATCGTTTTCAAGCAGGCTCCATTCCGGCCTTATCCCCGGCGTCACTGCCAGAAAATCCCGGCTAATGCCACTTTTAACCTGGGCCACCTCCCTTCCTGAGCAGACCACCCCGGCACATCCGGCTCCCTGTGCCATGCGGGCCCGGACCAGCACCAGTTCCTTGGGGTCTTTCACATATTTTTCCTTAAACCCGCCAGCTTCAACTGTCGTTGAATCAGTGTCCGTTAAAAGGGTCACCCCCAACACCCCTGTTTTCCCCCTGCCCCCTTCCACTGCCATTTCAAGCATCCGGACAGACGCACAATGGACCGTAACCAGATCCACCCCCAGATTGGCAACCCGGCCCATGGCCCGCTTTACCGTGGTGGAAATATCATGGAGTTTTAGGTCCAAGAAAATCTTTGCATCACTCAACTGTCTTACCATTGACACCACACAAGGCCCCTGGTCAATAAAGAGTTCCAGACCGATCTTGAACATCCCCACATGGCCGTCCAGAATCCGGACATAGGATTTTGCCTCTTTAATTGAGGCAAAATCCAAAGGGAATACCATATAATCCTTACCTGTTTTCTGCATAAAATATCCTTCCTAAACAAGCTCATAAAATTTAAGATCATACCATAATCGCGATTACTTTTCCCACCGTTTCAACCTGCCTCATTCTCTTTCTGATGCCTTATGAATATCTAAAATTTTTTTCCCGCCGACATAGTCTTTGCTGGCATATTGGGTAATGTTTTGAAATTTTCGTATGGTTACCCTCATCTGCGCCACATTTTTTTTTAACAGGCGATGCAAGTTAGATGTCCTAGTATCATCCTCTGAGGCCAACGGCAATTTTTCAATGCACATGGACACGACCTGAAGCGGGTTGTTGAGTTCATGCCCAACGGCACCCGCCAGTTCCAGGATGGACAATAGTTTTTCTTTGGCCAGACGCTCTTTTTCAACCTGTTTGCCCTTGGAGTTGTCCATAAAATAACCCAATGCCGCCCGCCTGCCCTTATACTGGATGGATGTTGCCGTTTCCAATATCCATTTGGTACTCCCCTGTTTGTCATTGATGCAAAATTCGTATGGAAAGCTATGCTTTCCTTTCAGCATTTCGATAAAATTCGATTTAACCTTCTCCCTGTACTGCTGCTGGACTATATTCAACGGATATGTGCCAATAAGTTCATCTTCACTGTAGCCCGTTATCCTCATAAATTCCGGATTGACATACTCAAATTTGGCGTCCTGTATAATGTAGCAGCCAATCGGGGAATTGCGGATACTATGTTCAAATTCTTTTTCAGCCCGTTTAAGCCGGGTCATGTCCCGGACGAATCCTTCAATGGCAATGGGCCGTCGGGAAGCATCACGCACAACGGCCCAGCGATCGTGCATCAACCTTATGGCCCCGTCAGATCCTATATACCGATATTCGATTTCTCCATTTTTTTTCCCGGCCTGATAGGATAAGTTTCTGGCAGCTCTTACTTTTTCCAGATCATCGGGATGGATGTGTAAAAAAACACTTTTCATGGACAGAACTTTTTCCGTATTTTCCTCGACTATTGAATATAACGACAAAAATTGATTGTTGAAAAAAGAAAAGGTACGCGATTCAATATCAAACTGGTAGATGGCTTCCAGTGATCGATCTGCAAGAAGTTTAAAATCTTCTGACAGCTGGCGGACCATTGTGTCCTTGTCCCTTTCTTGTATCACTAATTGTTCTTCCAACGTTTGTATTCTGATTTCTAAATCTTCATAAGTGGGTATTGTCATCATTTAAACAACCTGCAGCGAATATAAGTTATAGATGTTGATACATCCATTTAACAAATCCATCCATAAAACCCGGATTGAATTTTTAAAATCATTATAGATATATTTTCATATAAAAAAAAAGAGTAGATTGCGAATAATCGTGATTATGGTGAAATATATTTATATCATCATTTTATTGATGACAATCCCATGGGATTTCCCAAAGCCAAGGGGGGGG